>JAEZTA010000091.1 GCA_023443765.1 Bacteroidota bacterium
TTTTGAATCGGGTCCCACTTCAAAAATAAAACTCCCCGGCTCCCAAATGGACTCCAACTGCTCGTTGTAAAATTTCAGGTCGTCCACCGTGACAATGAACCGAACCTCCTTCGTCTCCCCCGGCGACAAAACAACCTTTTCAAACGCCTTCAGTTCCTTTACGGGGCGCGAAATGCTCGCCACGGGGTCGCCGATGTAAAGCTGCGCCGTCTCCGTAACCCGGAACTGTCCCGTGTTGCTGAGCGTAACCGTCACCTGAATCTCCCCTCCGGGACGCGCCGTATCGACCTTCAGGTTCGAATATTCCACTTTGCCGTAACTCAGTCCGTAGCCAAACGGATAGAGGGGTTCGTTCAGGCAGTCGATATAACCCGCCGTGTATTTCCCATACGGCACATACGGACGCCCGGTGGGCTTCGTGCTGTAATAAATCGGAATCTGGCCGACATTCACGGGGAACGACATCGCCAGTTTTCCCGAAGGATTGTATGCTCCGAACAGAATGTCCGCCACGGCCTTTCCGCCCAGCACACCGGGCGCCCAGGCTTCCAGAATGGCCCCGCAATTCCGGTCCTCCCATTCGAGCGTCATCGGCCGGCCGTTTACGAGGACAAGGACGATCTCTTTTCCGGCATCGGCCAATGCTTCGAGCAACCGGCGCTGCGTCTTTTGAAGGCCAATATCGGTCATGCTGGCCGACTCCCCGGACATCGAACTGGTCTCGCCCATCACAGCGACCACCACTTCGGCATCGCGGGCTGCCTCCAGTGCCTCCGCCAACAATTTGTCCGGATCGCCATGTCCCCCGATGTCATAGCGGATCACGCGCGCCAGATTCGGATTGTCGGTTACAATGGCCCCGGGCGCATATTTCAGGTTCCGGGTATACCCAGCCATTCCGGCCTTCACCGTAACAACCTCGTCGGCATTGCCGGCAAGCACCCACGTTCCGAACAGGTCGGATTTATTGTCTGCAAACGGCCCGACCAAAGCAATTTTCGCATTTTTCTTTAACGGCAATACTCCGTCGTTCTTCAGCAATACCATCGAACTCCGGGCTGCCTCCAGGGCCAGTTTTTGCGCCTCCTCCTTTTGCGCCGCCCGCTTTCCGAGCCGGACGAACGGATCGGCAAACAACCCGAGTCTGTACTTTGCCACCAGTACGTTCCGGCATGCCCGGTCGATGTCCCCGACGGTTACCGCCCCGGACTCCAAACCCTCTTTCAGGTTTTTGTAAACCCCTTCCGAGACCATGTCCATATCCAGTCCGGCCGCAAGCGCACGGGCCGCCACCTGCCCAAGGTTACCGAGGCCGTGGTTCGAGAGTTCGCCCACTGCCGTATAATCGCTCACCACCAATCCGTCAAATCCCCACTGCGAACGCAGCAGGTCGGTAAGCAGCCAGCGATTGGCCGTAGCCGGAACGCCGTTGATGTCGTTGAACGAGGTCATGATGCTCCCCGCCCCGGCATCGACCGCCGCTTTGTAAGGCGGCAGGTAAACCTGGTACATCCGATTCAGGCTCATGTCCACGGCATCGTAGTCCCGGCCGCCTTCGCCCGCTCCGTACAACCCGAAATGCTTGACACAGGCCATCACGGCATCCGCCCCGGCCAGATTCCCGCCCTGATACCCTTCAACCATAGCCGCGGCGATGCAGGACCCCAGGTAAGGGTCTTCGCCCGAACTCTCGGCCACCCGGCCCCAACGGGGATCGCGCACGATGTCGACCATCGGCGAAAACACCCAGTCGATTCCCTCCGACGACGCTTCGTCAGCCGCCGCACGCGCCGTCCGTTTCACAAGGTCCGTATCCCACGAACAGGCCAGCCCCAGCGGGATGGGAAATATCGTCCGGTGTCCGTGTATCACGTCCTGCCCGAAAATCAGCGGAATCCCGAGCCGCGAATTGCGCAAAGCATGCGTCTGCACTTCGATGCGCTCGTCCAGCGAACCGACGTTGAACAATCCCCCGACGACTCCCCGGGCAATCTTTTCACTCACACCCTTGCTCTTCTCGACACCCGTCTGAAGGCTTCCGTCCCAGGTCAGCAGGTTCATCTGCCCGACCTTCTCTTCGAGGGTCATCCGCCCCATCAGGCTGTCGATGAATTTATCCATCTCCGTGTTTTCGGAGCCTCCGGCCGCACGAGCAGTACCAGCCAGCGCCATAGCGCCGAAAACGGCTATCAACAGGAATTTGACTTTCATTTCAGGATTCTGTTTTCTCAATTATACAATCTGATCACGACTGACCGTCCGACTTCCGGAAGGACAAACGCCCCGCCTTCCACCGTCACCTCCGTCCTCACATCCGACCACGGGTCGTAAAGCCCGGCCATCGAATAAATTTTACCCGGAACCAGGCTGTCCACCCGGATTCCGACATTCCGCTGAACGCCGGGCTCAACCCCTTCGACCAACTCGCTCTGCCACGTACCGGACCGGTTGCGACACCATATCAACGTCTGCGTCTTTCCTTCCAACCCGTAAAACCGCAACCTTCCGGCATCGCGGACAAACGGGGTGAACTGTTCCGCCACCGGATCGACGCCCTCAACGGCCCGGGCGAACCGCAGGAAGTGATACCACAATCCGTTGCGCTCGATGTAATGGTCCCAGTGCCACATGGCCCCGGACCCCGCAGCGCCGCAGAAGAACGGTGCGAAGACCATGTCGTGCATAAGCACCCCCAGCGTGTCCCGTATGTAGAGTTTCGACGGCCCCGAGTGATTCGGTTCGACAGCCCCGATTTCGTTGACCACGACCGGGCGGTCCTGCACATAGCGCTTCGCAAAACCGACAGCCGAACTCACAAGCACGTCGATATCGCCCTTCACCGGAGCATAGGTCCGCTCAGCCTGGTCGAGGTAGCGGTGAATGGCGACGAACCGGTTCGAATCGAGTCCGAAAAGCTTCACATACGATTTCTCCGCACCTTCGGTATCGAGACTGCCCAGGGTTTGCGTGACGAGGTGATGGGGGAACAAAGCCTGAATACGCGGCAACATCTCCCGCGTGAAATCGTACCACCCGGCATTCCTCCACGCCGCGGCGTCCATCTCATTCCAGAGTTCCCATGCATAAACCGACGGATTATCGGCATACCTTTCGGCCAGGGCTTTCGCCCGGTTGTGGTAGGACTGCCGGCCACGCTGGGTGGTCACATATTCGTCGATGTCGGCAAATGTGGTCGCCAACGCTTTGCTGGTCGCCCAGCCGTCGCGCCGCGTCAACTCGGGTGCGATGAAACGGATGTGCTGCAACGCAAATTTCACCCTCACGCCGTATTTCGCCGCCAACTCCAGGAAACGGTCTATCCGCCGGAAACGTGCCGGGTCATACACCCCTTCGGCCTCGTGTTCGATCTCCAGGAAACCGCCGCTGATCCAGACCCGGATGGCATTGACGCCGTTGCGTTCGAAATTCCGGAAATACCGTTCCACCTCCGCAAATTCGGGTTCGTCGTTTTCATCCCCGTTGCCGTCTGCGGGCAGGTAGTTGACCGACACCGGAATCCACCCGCGGCCATCGAGTTCGAAATAGCCCGGACAACTCCTGCTGATACCGACATACCCGCCCGGCGCCCCGGCCGGGCACGACGCGAGACAGCACAGACACAACAGATTCAAAAGAAGCAGTTTCACGATAATCTATTTTACATGGATGGTTACAGAACTCACAATATCGCCCGACGACGTACCGCAATATAGGATATATTTATCGGATTCCACCTTCCAGCCGCCCGATTTTTCGTCGTAAAATGCGAAATCGGCCACAGGCAGTTCGAACCTCACTTCGCACGACTCCCCGGCTTCGAGGAAGACCTTCCGGAAGGCTTTCAACTCCTTCACGGGCCTTACGACCGAAGGATGTCCCTGTCCCACATAAACCTGAACCGTCTCCGCCCCGGCCCGGCCGCCGTTGTTGGCCAGCGTCATGCGGACCACAACCGAGTCCCCTTTGGCATAGGTCTTCCGATCGGCCGAAGCCTTCCCGCAGACAAACGTCGTATAGGACAACCCATATCCGAACGGGAACCGGGGCCGGATTTTTTTCGTGTCGTGCCAGCGATAGCCCACCAGTATATCCTCCATGTAGGTCTGTTCGCCCCCGATACCGGGATAGGACTTTTCACCGAAGGCATGCGCCCCGTTGTCGGCAAGTTTCTCCGGAAAGGTGAAGGGCAGTTTCCCCGAGGGATTCACCTCGCCCGCAATGACCCGGGCGAGCGCCGTCCCGGCTTCCGAACCGAGGTACCACGCCTGCATCACGCCCTGCACCCGATCCAGCCACGGCATAGCGACCGCATTGCCACCAACGAGCACCACGCCGACATTCCTGTTCACCGCCACGATCTGTTCGAGCAGTTCATTCTGGCCGAACGGCAGGTCGTACGAAATCCGGTCCCCCGCCTCGCAATCCTGAAGGTGGTTCTTGTTGAGTCCTCCGACGAAGAGCACGACATCGGCATCGGCCGCCATCTTCACAGCCAGCCGCCGGAGCGAATCAGCATCGTACGGAGATTCGACCTCCCGGCCGTAAACCGAAGGCCCCGAGCCGTATCCCAGCGTATGCACAATGACCCCGGAGCCATACTCCTGCTGCAACCCTTCCAGCGGCGATAGTTCGTGCCGGACCTTGAGTTCCGACGATCCGCCCCCGAGGGTGAGTTGTTTGACGGCATTTTCGCCAATTACCAATATCTTTTCATAACGCCCTTTTTCGATCGGGAAAAAGCCGTTGTCGTTCTTCAGCAATACAATCCCCTCCTCCGCGATCCGACGGGCGACGCCGGCATGCTCCTGCGTAGCGAGTGACCCGAGCGGCCGGGCGGGATTTAGTTTCGTGCGCATCGTCAGTCTCAACAGCCTGCGCACCTTGTCGTCGATCACCGACTCCGCGATTTCGCCGCTGCGAACCAGTTCCAGCAACGGTCCCGCCATGTAATAATTGTCGAAAGCCGTTTCGCCGTAGGACTTAAGCCCGTCGGTCCAGGTTCCCATTTCTACATCGAGACCGCACAGCGCAGCCTCGCGGGTATCGTGCACCCCGCCCCAGTCTGAAACCACCACCCCGTCGAACTTCCAGTCCTTCTTCAGGATTCGGTTCAGCAGGAAATCGTTGTGGCAGCCGTGCTGCCCCCTTATCCGGTTGTACGACCCCATGACACACCAGGCGCCGCCCTCCTCCACGCAGGCTTTGAAAGCCGGCAGGTAGATTTCATGCAATGCCCTGTCGCTCAGCGTCACATTCACCCAATGGCGCCACGTTTCCTGGTTGTTCAGCGCATAATGCTTGACACAGGCCGCTACGCCGTTGCTCTGAAGCCCCTGAATATAAGGCACAGCCATCCGCGAAGCCAGCAGGGGGTCTTCGCCCATGTATTCGAAATTCCGTCCGTTCAGCGGCGTCCGGTAAATATTCACGCCCGGCCCCAGCAACACATCCTTGTTGCGGTAACGGGCCTCTTCGCCGACGGCAACCCCGTACGCGTAGGCCAGTTCGGGATTGAAGGTGGCCGCAAGACACGTCAGGGCCGGAAATGCCGTACAGTAATCGCTCGTCCAGCCGGCATAGTCGAAATTGCTCCAGTTGATCTCGGCGCGCACCCCGTGCGGGCCGTCGCTCATCCACAACTCCGGAATGCCGAGGCGGGGAACCCCGGGCGAACTGAACATGGCCTGCGCATGCACCATGGCGATCTTCTCCTCCAGCGTCATCCGCCCCAGAATCGCCTCCACACGTCCTTCCGCCTGCCGGACGCTGTCGACGGGCGACACCCCGGAAGCCCCGGCGGAAACCACGGTCCAAAGCCCGGTCAGCAACAAAACGACTCTTTTCATATCAGTTCCATTTTACGACGATCGTCATTTCGGGCCCGATCTCGATTTTCCGGTTCTTCACCGCATATTTCCGATCCGGGAAGATCGTCTCGGGTTTAAGCCCCGCATCGGGCACTTGCAGCGAAACGGTCTGGGTTACGCCACTCTTGTTGATCAGCACCGTCACGTAATCCCGGCCGCTGGCGAGCGTCTGCATGATAACCCCCGGATGGTGTTCCCCGAAGGAAAATGCACTTTTGGCCACCTGCGCGGCAAACTCCCTGCGCAGAAAATCCGCCAACGGCGCCTTGTTCTGGGTCCGGATAGCCCCGAGGCCGACCAGCGACGGAATCCACACCACACTGCCCTGCCCGTAGCTGTTTCGGACTGCGGTAATGTAACGCCCGCTGCCGCAGAACGGGACGGCCGTCCCGGGATGGATATAGCCTTTCCACAGATGCGCAGGCATCCCCTCCGGCAGGCTTCCGGTCTCATCTCCCGGACGGCAGTCCACCTCCCGGAGCTCTCCCCCGAATACGTCGGCCAGCGGGAATCCGGTATTATGAAGGCTCTGCATATTCTCGTCGTAAAAGGCCGAAAGTCCCTCGACCAGCAATTTGCCGCCGCGCTCCACAAACCGCCGGATGTCATCCCAGCGGTAAGAGGGAATCGCCACCTGGTTGGCGAACACGACGCATTCGCCCGAATAGTCCGCCCGGTTCCAGTCGAACTCGTTGATCTCCCCGACATTGGCCTTGACGCCGTTTTCGGCCAGCAGTTCATAGAACGCCACGACCGATTTCATGACGCCGCCCTGGTTGCGGCCCTCGTAATTGAGGTCGTTCTTGTTGATGCCCTGCGCCTTGCTCTCGATCCACAGCGATTCCCGGTTGTAGAGAATCGTGATGGGAGAACCCACCGCCCTGGCATTGCGGAAAAGGGCTTGATTCCGGTCCAGACACGCCGCCACCTCTTTCACGGCATCGAGCCGGCACGTGTTGTTACCCTGAAAGTCGATCAGGGCCCACTCCCCGGCCTCCTCGCCGACGGAACGCGGATTGAGCGACCAGAAGATAATCCCCTGCGCACCGGTCCCGATTCCGGTCCAGAGCCACTGCGTGATCTCCTCGCCCGTGGGGCAAAACGCCTTGTCGCCGCTGTACGTATTGTTGCCGCCCTGCAATTCGGTGATCAGGAACGGCAGGTCGCCGGCCCCCGAGCGGATGATCTCGCAGTTCGCCGCGAGTGCGACCGCATAACGGCTCCGCTGGAAATAGTTGAAATGCCAGCTCGGATGCGCCGACGTTCCCAGCGAGGTCAGAAACTTGCGCCAGGCCGGGAAATCGTATTCGGCGATATTTTCGAACAACTGGTGGTTGTTGACATGAATTTCGCTGTGCGCATCATGCTCACGCACACGCGCCGCGAGCCACCCGAGATACCACGTATTGTAATCGGTCACGAATCGCTGCCGCTCGAAACTCACGAGCCGCCGGTACGGTGTTTTGTAAGAGTTTTCCGGCAGACTGTCGCGCCACTGGCGGTAGTGTCTATCCGTAAATTCCCCTTCGGGAATCCAGCCGCTGGTTCCGGGCTCGTTGATCAGCACCCAGCCGTAGAGTGAACTGAAGCGGCTGAAATGGCCGACCGTCCGGGCGATGTAATTTTCGATACGCGCCAGATGAGCCTCGTCCGAGGGCAGTTTGAACCCGCCCAGCGACACGGCGTTGTTCTTATCGAGCGGAAAAAGGGTCGCAAAAATCCGGATGTTGTACTTCTCGGCCGCGGCAAACGCCTTGTCGAACAACGAAAAATCCCACGTGTCCGACGATGTGTCGTGCATATACTCCTCGAACATCCGGATCCGGCAAACCCTCATCCCGTTCCGGTCGAGAATCCGAAACCAGCTCTCGATCTCACGGTCGGTCTGCCCGGGTTCGATAATCACCTGCCCGCCCAACATGGGAACCTCCGTTTGCGCGCCCGCCGCACAGGGGACAGCGCACAGCAACGCAAGACAAAAATACCTGATTATATTCATGATCGTTTCATTATCAATATTCGACTACTCCCCTTTCAGGGTAAAGCCGTATCTGTAAACCTTATTGGCAAGTACGAATTCCTTGTGCACGCGCGGCGACCAACTATCGTCCCCGCCCAGTCCCATCTGGGCCATATCCAGGTGCAGGAAGGTCTTACCGCCCCGTTCCAGGAGGTGCGTCGTCCTCGAATCGTACAGGTCGCGGTCGGCATAGTCCTGCACGTTGAAGTTGAGCAGGTTTCCGGCGCCCGAGACCAGCAGGCCGCCACCCCGTTCCGATTTCAGCCTCAACCAGCGGACATCGGTTTTGTTCCCGTTCTCCTGGGGCATCACATAGCCGAAATGCTGATCAGCCACCCGACCCGAATAAAGCCCGACGAACGCCGACTCCTTACGGTCTTCATAACTCTCGAACGGGCCCCGTCCGAACCACTCCACGGAGTCGTAATCCGCAGGCAGCGCCGCATACATCCCGATCCGGGCAGGCGGCGGAAGCCGGTCGCCGATTTCGAACGTATTCTCCACCCCGACCCGACCGTCGGCATAGACCGAATAGACTGCTTCGTGGAGGATGGCCCCATCCCGGCATTCGAGCCTGTTGAGCACCGTAACATCCACCTTGGACGGCTGGTCAATCACTTTTACCGACACGGGCACAATCCGGTAGTCGCCATACCCGGCCTTCTCCCAACGCCCGTAATAAGAGCCATCCCCGCCGCCGCGGTCGTTATCGGTCGGAACCCGCACGAAGCAGGGCCGCATCGGTTCCGCCAACAGCTCCCGGCCATTGTAGTTCAGGCTTGCGATCACCCGCTCCGCGGCATCGAACACGACACTGAAACCATCCCCGTAAACGACCAATCCGCGACTTTCACTTGCCACCCGCAGCGGATGTTTCCGATCATCCACCCCGATCGGCTCCGCGTCGGGAGCGTAGTCGAAGGCGATCTGCTCCGAAGCCACCTCATAACCTGCCGGAAGGGCCAGGTCGGCCTCCTTGGTGCGGAAACTGAAATTGAAATGATACTCATCGCCCCGTTTGATCAGCCCCCGGTCGAAACCGATCCGGACGAACTCCGCCGAGCGGGGTGCAATAGCGAGGTCGCCAATAACTCCCGAAGCGACTCCGGAACCGTTTTCGGTGATCGACCAATGCAGTTCGACCCCTTCCGACGAAACAAAATAGTTGTCGTTCGTCACGGTAAACGCCCCTTCGTTGACATCGACGTTCTTCACGTTGAAATTCTGGAACACCTTCTTCACCTCATTGATCTCGGGCTGTACCGTCCGGTCGGGGTTGACCAACCCATCGTTCGTATTGGCGCCGTCGCTGTAATTGACTACGTTCCAGTACTCCCTGCCGCTGTCGTCCTTCGACCGCAGTCCCTGGTCGACCCAGTCCCAGATAAAGCCGCCCTGCATCCGCTCGTACGAGTAGAACAGGTCCCAGTATTTGCGAAAATTCCCCAATCCGTTACCCATGCTGTGCGCATATTCGCAGATAATCATCGGACGCGTCCGGTCCCCGTTGAAAAGCCACTCCAACCTATCGAAAGTGGGATACATCGTACTGATGATGTCGAAACGGGTCATCGCCTGCGCATAAGCAGGGTTCTGCGACTCGTAATGAACCGGGCGACGCTGGGGGTCGGCGGCCCTGACCGCCTCACAGGCTGCATCGAAATTGGGCCCGACGCCCGACTCGTTGCCCAGCGACCAGAAGATGATCGACGTGTGGTTCTTGTCCCGCGCAACCATGTTTTTATTGCGTTCGACGATCGCAGTCTTCCATTCAGGCTGCTCGCCGATATAATACCCCTTCTCCCACAATCCGTGGCTCTCGATATTCGCCTCGTCCATGACATAGAGACCGTAACGATCGCACAGGGCGTAAAACTCCGGGTGATTCGGGTAATGCGAAGTCCTGACGGCGTTGATGTTGTGCCGCTTCATCAGCAGAATATCCTCCACCATCGACTCCCGGGTCACATACCGGCCCGTATAGGGGTCGAATTCGTGACGGTTCACCCCCTTGATCTTCACCGGCTGCCCGTTCACGAGCAGCAGCCCGCCGCGAATCTCCACCCGGCGGAACCCGACGGGTTGCGCCATCGCCTGCAACACATTGCCGCGGGCATCCAGCAACTCGATGCCTGCCGTATACAACGCCGGCGCTTCGGCGCTCCATTTCGCGGGAGCGGCCACCCGGCGAACCATGCCGACATTCGCCTCCCCGCCTGCGGGAACACGCACCGGGTCCGATTCGGCCGTGAAAACCCGGTCGCCCGAAGGGGATTTGAACGTCACCCGCACCTTGCAGTCCGAGCGCTTCGCTCCAGCATTCCGAAGGCTGAAATTCAACTTCAGACTACCGTCCCGAAGGTCGTCATCCAACTCGGGATATATCCCGAAATCGCGGATATGGGTCTTCGGCAGCGCATACAGGAATACGTCGCGGTAGATGCCGCTGAAACGCCAGAAATCCTGGTCTTCGAGGTACGAACCGTCCGACCAGTTGAATACCTGCACCGCCAGACTGTTCTCCCCTTCGGCCAGGTAGCCGGAAATGTTGAATTCCGCCGGCAGCATGCCGTCTTCGTGGTACCCGACCTGACGGCCGTTCACCCAGAGGTACATAGCCGACTGTACGCCCCCGAAGTGGATGAACACCTCCGAGCCGTCCCATTCCGCCGGAACCGTAAACGTCCGCCGGTACAGCCCCACCGGATTATAATCCGTGGGGACCTTTGGCGGATTCGGTTCGAACGGGTATTTTATATTCGTAAACACCGGAGGGTCGTACTCCCCCTGCAACTGCCAGTTGCCCGGCACGCTGATCCGGTCCCACCCGGAACCCGCTGCCCCGGGTTTGTAAAACCCTGCTGGAACCGCCCCGGGATTTACGCAATACCTGAAATCCCACACCCCGCTGAGCGAACGCACCAGCGGCGAGTCGCCACCCGCCTCGGCCTCCCCGACCCCGCGATACGGAATACAGTAAGCATGAGCCGGCTCGGTATTGATCCCATTGACCAGCGGGTCCTGCCAGGGTTCCGCCCCGGAAGCCGTCCACGCCGTTAAAACCGAGAATATCGAAGTCGCAATTATCCCGTATGCTTTCATTCGTCACAAAAAATTAAAGTTATTTCAAACCATCCCCCGGTCGCCGGTGCGGAACGACACTGCATTCCGCACCGTACGCCGTGAGACTACCTAACACCTTCAAACTATTCCTTCACCTGGTACACCCGGACGTAATCGACCTCCAGCGTCACCGGATGATTGACCACATTGACCTTCGATCCCGACTGGATCACGAAGCGGTGCGCCGTCTGGGGAATCCGCCTCACGTCGGTCAGCTCCCACACCTTGTTGCCGTCGACATAGAGGTACAGGTGATCGGGGAACCAGTCGACCCGGAACGTATGCCACTGGGTACGGTCCAGCCCGGTATGCGTGAACTGCACATGCACGTCCTTGCTCGGGTCCGCGAAATCGGGATGGTGGATAAACGTATTGAGCACGGGCGACTGGGGCGAAAGGATTTCGTAAATGTCCATCTCACCGTCCTGCGGCCACCGCTCGCTGGCAGGCCACGTAAGGATCACGCCGCCGACATACCCGTCGGGGTCGAGCATGCTCTTGGCCCGGAATTCGATCCGTCCGTAGGTGAACGGCGTCTTGTGCTTCATGCCGCCCGTAACCACACGGGGATATTTCGGATCCATGTAACACGTCAGGTTCAGGATACCCTCCTTTACCGAGAACGCCTCGGGTTTCAGCACGCCGATATTGGAATGACCGTACTCTTCGTTGTAAATCGACCAGTTGCGCTCATCGACGCCCGCTCCCTCGAACTCCTCGCTGAAGAGCAGTTCCCAGTCGTAATAAAGGTCCGAATCCTTTAACAGCGCAACGGGGTCTATCCGGATCGCCACTTTGGCCATCGACTCTTCGATGGCATACTTCGACGGGTCCGAAATGGCCAGCACGAGCGAGTAAACCGCCCCTGCATGATCTTTCCGCAGGAAACCCAGTTTCAGGTCGAGGCTGAACCCGCAGGTCCGCACCCCCTCGGGCGAGTTGACCGCCGACGGGAGCACATACGCCTCCTCCGGAAGCTGCTGCGTTCCTTCGACCGCTTCGTCCAACACTTCCAGCTTCACCGAATAGGCTTCCAGCGCATCCAGCCCTGCACGATGGATCGAGAGCGGCACGCTGATGACTTCCGAGCCGGACTCGTACTTGTAATTTCCCGGCACGGCGTAGGGTGAATCGAACGCCGCCTGGGTCAGATAGATGAACGGCGCCTCCTTCCGGCCGTCGGCGTCGTTGTCGTCGCAGCCGACGCTCACGCTGCACACCGACAAGGCCGCCAGCAAACAGAGATATTTTACGTTTTTCATAACCTAGACTGTTTAAAGGTTCTCCTTCGAGAGGAGTTCCGACGTTTTGATATGGACCCGCGTGGTCGTATACTTATCGTTGAACTGCAACCGGGTCAGGTTCGAGATAGTCACCGGCAGCGAATAGTCCGTATTCCGGTTTTTCAGCAGGAAGTGCAGGTCGACTTCGAGCCAGAAATAGTTCTCCCGCTTCCCGTCCGCAACGGTGATCTTCCGCGGCATGTCGTAAGCCGACCCGGGCAGCAGCGTCGTCCCGTCGACCGGTGTGCTACCGGCCGAAATATCCACCGAGAAGCCGCCCACGGCCTCCACGCCCGACTGATAGACGCCGAGGAAAATGTTGACCTTGTTGTTGGCCTTGTCGATCTCGTAATTCTTGTTGTCCTTCACCCTGGTCCCGTTGACCACATAGGTCAGGCCCCAGGTCGACTGCGGCATGTACACCTTCGGCGTAACGTCGATCTCCCGTTCGTCCTCGCAGGAGCAGCACAGCGCAACCGCCGCCAGCAACATCGTATATAATAGCTTTTTCATAATCATCGTTTTTTCAATTTTACCATCCGGCATTCTGTTCCATCGTCCCCTGCGAACGCACGATCTCCTCCTGCGGAATGGGATAGAGATACATCTTCGGAGCCTGGAATTTGCGGCGTCCCGCCTCGAAGGTGGCATATTCATAGGGTTTCGACGCATCCTCCGTCCGGGTGACCTTCACGCCCGTCACAGGACGGTTCAGCACCTCCGCTGCAATCTTCCAGCGGCACAAATCCCAGTACCGATACCCCTCGAAAGCCAGTTCGACGCGCCGTTCGTTCCGGATGCAAAGCTGCATTTCAGCCTTCCCCGGGGCTTCCGCCGCCGTGATCTCGGGCATCTTCACCCCCTCCCGGCCGCGAACCATGTTAACGGCCTCGCGCGCCGTAAGCGGAAGGGCATACTCCCCGGGACCCGCATCGTCCGGCCCGAACGCCTCGTTCATCGCCTCGGCATAGCTGAGCAGCACCTCGGCATAGCGGAATACGGGCCAGGCCGAATTCTTCTTCTCGTCGTTGACCAGGTTGAGGTTTTCGTTGAGAAACTTCTTCAGGTAATACCCCGTACGCGACGTGTTGGGATTGTTCGGGTCGTCCACCCCGCCCGGCCACATCTCCAGCGTCCGACCGTTCCACGAACTGCCGTTTACAGCCACGTTGGCTGTAAAACGCGGATCGACACCCGCATAGGGGTCGTTCGCATCCACCGTCTTGTGGCCGTGGGCGAGAAACAGGTCGTGCGTCGGGCAAACCCCGGTATTTCCGCCGGCCGTCCCGATCGGATAGTTCTTACGCTCCATGCTGTTGCCGGCACTGAACCGCACGGCCCAGATGATCTCCTTCTCCTTTTCGGCCGAAACGCCGTCGAGGAACAGGCTCCGGTAATCCTTATAGAGGCTGAACTTATTGGTGTTTATGATCTCGGCATAGGCCCGTGCGGCTGCGATCCACTTCGCCGGGTCGTTCGCCGGGTTGTGCAGGGGGCTGGCCGCATAGAGCAGGGCCCTCGCTTTGATCGCCCGGGCGACGTTCTGCGTAACCCGACCGCTCTGCGTAGGCATCGACACATCGGTCCAGCTCGACACCAGCCCGCCCATCACACCGGCCGTCTCCTCCGCGATGAACTGCGCCACCTCGTCGAACGACTGCCTCGGCTTGCGGGCCGCGGCGGCATCTTCGGTCTTTTCCGTCATGATGGGAATCGCCCCGTAACGCTTGGCCAGTTCGAAATGGTAGTATGCCCGCAGCGCATGCGCCTCGGCGATGAACCGCTCGACCTGCAACACATCCTCTTCGTATTTGCGCTTCCCGTCGAGCGTCAGCGTATCGCGCTTTACGGCCAGTTTGTCCTTGTAGCCGACCGAGTATTCGAGGAACGCATTGATGTCGTTGATCCCCTGGTACCCCGCCGCATAATAGTTGTCGGGATTGTAATACGGACCCCAGCTACCTTCGTTGAACCGCTGCGACGAGCTGGAAGAGGTCACATACTGGGCCTCGTCGGAAACCGTTGCGAAAAGGTTGTTGTCGATGGCATTGAATCCGTGCGACTCCTGGAAACGCGTGTACATCTTGAAACCCATGGAGAGCAGCGTCTCGTAACGCTCGTCCTTCATGTCGTCCGTAAGATATGCGTCCATCTTGGAGTCGAGGCTGCACGATCCGGCGAACCCGGCTGCCAGCAGCAGCGTCCACGCATATTTTCTGATAATCATTTTCATACAGCTTCGTTTTAGAAGTTCACCATGAGTCCGATATTGTACGATTTCATCGAAGGATAACCGGAAATCACCTCCGCATCCACGCCGTAGTCGCTCTTCAGCTTGCTCACTTCGAACAGGTTGACGGCATTCACATAGATTCGCGCACTTTCGATCCGGATTTTTCCCAACCAGCGTTTGGGCAGCGAATAACCCAACTCAAGGTTGCGCAGTTTCAGGAAATCGCCGTTGCACATCCAGAAAGTCGACGGCTGGTAATTGTTGTTGTTGTCCTGCAACGAAAGGCGCGGGAATTTAGCCGTGCTGCGGGTGTCTATGCCCTGCTCCGGGTAATATGCCCAGCGGTCCTTCGCAATCTCGTAGACGTTGCCGTTGTTCACGAACGCCCGGGCCTGCGGCGTGTTCAGCAGGTTCACATCCCGGCCTGCAACTCCCTGAAACAGGGCGAAAAGGTCCAGGTTGCGCCACGAGAAGCCGAGCTGCAGGGCGAAATTGTATTTCGGCATGCTCGCGCCGCCGATCTTCGTCTTGTCGTTCTCGTCGATGACGCCGTCCCCGAAGAGGTCCTTGTATTTGATGTCACCGGGCTGTACGAATCCAAACGTCGGAACGGGCATTCCCTCCTTCAGCGAGCCGTCGGGGTTGAAGTCCGTAATGTCGTAAAAGCCGTCCGCCTGATAACCGAAGGGCGTGTTTATCGGATGCCCCGTCGCTGCCGCCGACGCCACCGTCACGGCCTCGGCCATGTAGTCGATCTCGTTGGTGTTATACGACACCATCGCCTTGACCGAGTACCCGAAACGGGATGCCTTGCCCGAATACGCAAGCGTGGCTTCATACCCTTTGTTGGTCACCTCGCCGATATTCTTATACGACTCCGGAGCGCCCGCAGCCGAAGGGATCATGTTGTCGCGCGTCAGGATGCCCGAACGCTTGTCCAGAAAGAAATTGAGCTCGACTTCGAGGTTCTTCCACAGGCGTACATCCGCCCCGATGTCGTACTTCACGCTCTTCTCAGCAAAAACATCCCGATTGGAGAGGTACAGCAGCCCCAGACCGCCGTTCCATCCGGGTGTTCCGTAACCGAGGTTGACGCCGCCCTGCGAGGAGTAATAACGCTCCCAGAGGAACCGCCGCTGGGCCATCGGGTCATATCCCGTCACGCCTGCCGAAGCCCGCAGTTTCAGGTAATCGACCACCCGGCTCTCCTTCAGGAATGCTTCGTTGGAGACTACCCACGCCACACCGGCCGTCGGGTAATAGCCCCAGCGCTTCCCGGGCCGGTAATTGTCCGACCCGCTGGCCGTGAAGGTGACATCCGCCGAATAACGCCCGTCGTAGGCGTAATTGACCGCCGCCGTCACGTTGGCATAGCGGTACGACGTGAAGTTCTGCGCAGCGCCGTTCCGCGCGGCATCGGTTTTATAGCGGTTGTACAATGCCGTGACAGCCACCGAAAGCACATGCCGGTTCCAGGAGCCGTCGTAACCGACCGTCGCTGTGTAGTGCTGCCACATCCACCGCCCGTCGCCGCTGTTCTCATCGCGCAGGTAGTGTGTATTGATGTCCGTGGTCTGGATCACATCGTTCAGGTAACGCGCATAGGTCCGTTTGTTCGAAGCTCCGTCGCTGGTCCAGTTGCTGAGCGAAATCCCCTCCTGGACGTAAAGCCCCGGCAGCAGGAAGTCGAGTTTTTCCTTCAGCATCAGGTTGAACTGCATGCTCCGCTGGTGACTCGACACGCGCCCCGTCCCCTGCGTCTCGGCAACGGGATTGTTCGGGTAGACCGTCGTGCCGGACCACTCCCCGTTCGCGCTCTTCACCGGGTAGATCAGGCTCGGGTAACGCGCCATGTTCGACCAGAGAGCGCTGATGTCCGTATTGGGATTCGTCGTCCGCAGGACATAGCCGCCGAACTCAATGCGCGCGTCGATGAACTTCGTGACGGCAATATCGAGGTTGGTGCGGATGCTGTAACGGTTGAAGCTATTGTTCGCAAGGGTGTCGTTCACCGGATTGTCGTACAACCCCTTGTTACCCGTGTAACCGAGTTTCACGTAATATTTCACCCGGTTGCTGCCGCCGCGGACCGAGACGTTCGCATCGCCGTAATGGGTTACGTCGCGCAGTACCTGGTCATACCAGTCGACATCGGGCAGCGTCCCGACCTGGGCCGGGTCATAAAACGTGGTCCATGCACCGTTGTCGTTGCTCAGCGCCTCGTTGTACAGCCCGGCATACTCCCGGGTGCGCAGCGGTTTGTTGATCGCCGCCGCCTGCTGGAACCCGAAGCGGGCGTGGAACGCCACCTTCGGAGCGCTTACGACACCCCGCTTGGTCGTGATCCAGACCACCCCGTTGGCGCCCCGCATTCCGAACGGGGCCAGCGCCGCGGCCTCCTTGAGTATCCGCACGTCCTCGATCTCGAAAGCCGAGAGGTTCTGCGCATACTCCGGATCTACCTGATACCCGTCCACGAAGATCGGATAGCCGTTGTTGTTATAGGTCCCTATGCCGCGGATGTCGAGATAGGCGCCGTCCTTGCCCGGTTCGCCGCCGCGTTCGGTGACGATAAGCCCGGGTATACGGCCGTAGAGCATGTTGGTCAGCGACACGGTCGGAATATCTATTTCCGACCCCGCGGCGCCGCTGGCGGAGTAAGCCGAGGTGGTCATATCCTCCCTGACCGACGTGCCGGGCTTCGTTCGGCGCAGCGTATCGGCATCGTTCGGCGCAGCGGCCCACGCGGCGACGGAGGATACCGACATGGCAGCGCCCAGGATACAACCCAGCAATTTATCTTTCAGAATCATTGTCATACCAGTAAATTTTAGCAATGCATTAATACCCGGGGTTCTGCACCAGATAGCCCTTGTTGATCTCGGACTGCACGATGGGGCTGAGGTTCATCCTGTCGAACCAGGCGTAATTGCTCGTGTAGGCGGGGACGAGGCTGACCTTGTCGAACTCCTTGGGAGTCCGGGCCCCGCCCGACACGTTCTTCGTAAAGTTGAACGCATGCTTGGCTCCCCCGATCATCTCGTGGCCCTTCTTCCAGTGCCGGGCATGCGGATAGAGCTGTCCCTCGTTGTAGAACTCCACATACCACTCCCGCTCGATCTCCTTCTGCAACACATCGTGGTCGGTGTAATCGACCGCGGCAAGTCCTCCGCGGGTCCGGATTTCGTTGAGGTATATGCGGGCGTTCGTATCGTCGCCGATCTCGTTGTAACACTCGGCCAGATTGAGGTAAAACTCCGCCATGCGGAATATCGGGTATTCGAACCAGGCCCTGCGGCCGGCCTTGTACCAGAACTTCATGTTGCGCCCCACGCCCTGCTGCGGATCGGCCTTATACATCTTCCAGCCTTTGCTGACGCTCCAGAAGTCATCGTCCGGGTTGCCGAACGGGTCGATACCGAAGAAGAAGATCGAAACCTTGCAACGGGGCTCCATCTCGAAAGCCTTGTCGTAATACCCCGTCATGTACGGCTCCGGCGTCTCGCCGGGCCAGGTCTGCTCGGTTCCGTCGGCCTTGCGGAACTTCACGAGCGTCTCGTAGCTCGTTCCGCGGTACTGGATGTCGTTGTTGTTTCCCTGCAGGTTGGGCGAATAGTTGACATAAATGCCGTCGCTCTCGCCGGGTCCGTTGCCGTTCTGCTTGAAGGCCAGCAGGATTTCCTTGCTGTTGAGCGTGCCGACCGCCGTTCCGAAATCTTCCATCGGGTTCCCGGTCTTGATCAGCACATACCCGTTCTGCTTGCCCCATTCGATCACGTCGAGGTTCGCCTGGATAGCGTCGCGGTAGCGCTGCTCGTCATACCCGCCCAGCCAGATCAGGTCGTTGTCGGGGTGCATGTCGAGATAAGGGGCGTTGCTGTTGAACAGCGGACGTGCGGCATAGGTGAGGGTCTCGGCCTCGATTGCCAGGATGACGCCTTTGAACAGGCGTCCGGTCCATTCGTTCGACCACATGTGGTCGCCCATCAGCTCTTTGGACTCCCTGCACAACCGCAGGATGAAGTCGACGGTCTGCTGCACCGAAGCGCGGCCCATCTGGTCGGTCATCGTCAGCGTGCGGTCAACGAGGGGAACACCCCCGTAACGCTTCAGCATCTCCAGGTAACGGAAGGCCAGCAGGCCCTTCATTTCGCCTTTCACGACATTTTTCTCCTCCACGGACATGTCGGGCACCTTGTCGATATTCTCCAGCACGACGCAGGTGTGGCGGATGTAGACGTAGTTGTCCGTGAAATTATCGTCGCTCAGCGCCGCGCCCTTCAACATCTCCGGCCCGGTCGCCGACATACCGTTGCTGCAAAGCGCCGGTTCGTACGTGTAGTACATGCTGCACAGGTTCTCGCCCGAAATGAACGACTCGTTCGTCGCAAAGGGCATGCGCGGAGGCGACCACGTAAACATCGGCAGTCCGGAGGAGAGCATATAGGCATAAGCCAGCGCAATGGTTCCTTCCGCATTCTTCGCCGAACTGAAAGTCTTTTCCAGGTCCAAACCCATCTCATACGGCGCCTCGATGAACTCGTCGACACACCGGTAATTCGATGCCGCGACCAGTACGATAGCCAGGAATTTGATTATAGTCTTTTTCATCGGAAATCTCTTTTGGATTAAAATTGAAGCCTCACACCGAAATTATAAGTCCTCGCGATCGGGTAAATGATGCCTTCCGAGGTGTACTGGTCCTGCACCAGCTCCGGATCGACGCCCTTCGGGAGGTCGGACTTCTGGATCGTAAACAGGTTATTCGTGTTCACATAGACCCTCAACGTCGAGATACGCAGCTTCTTCAGCCACCGCTTGTCCCGGATGGCATACGCCACCTCCAGGTTCTTCAGCTTAATGTGGTCCGTGGAGCGAACCCAGAACGAATTACCCACGCCGTTCTGCGTGCTGTTGTTGGTGGCCATCGACATACGCGGATAGGTAATGTCCCCGCCTTCGGCATACCTCTCGGGCGTCCAGCGGCCTTCGTACATGTACTTCATCACCTGACCCTTCGCCGTAAACGGGTTGACCATGTAGCCTTCCATGACGAAGTTACCCTGCGCCGAACCCGTAAAGAGGGCCGACACTTCGATTCCCTTGTACCCCACAAAGAGGTTCAGGCTGAATCCGAAGCGGGGGATGTTGGAATACCCGTACGGGATCTTGTCCTGCTCGTTGATGATTCCGTCGCCGTTGATGTCCACGACGCGCAGGTCTCCGGCCTGCGCCTTATTGCCTGCCGACACGTTGTAGGGGTGGTTGGCGGCTTCCTGCGGCGAATTGTAGAACCCTTCGTTCAGGTAAGCCTTGTACTGCCCGTAGGAATAGCCCGTCTTGTTCATCCAGGAATACGGATACGGGGCCTCGGCCATCTCGACGATCTTGTTCTTGGAGTAGGAGACCTGGCCGCCGATTTCGTAGGAGAAATCCCGGGCGTTGTCCCGCCACTTCAGGCTCAGTTCATAACCCTGGTTATTCATCGCACCGACGTTCATCGGCGGGAGCACGCTGCTGTCGAGTCCGATGATTCCGGGGACCGTCGCAAGCGTGGTGAGGATGTTGTTACGCTTCTCCTTGAACAGATCGACCGTAAACAGCAGCCTGTCGCGGAAGAAATTGGCTTCGAGGGCGATGTTGTACGACTCTTTCTTTTCCCACGTAACGCCGGGGTTTCCCACGGTCTTCTCGGCCTTTCCGACGTAGTTGGTCGGGTAGTAGGTTCCGTCCGTATATCCGAACGGATAGCCCTGGAACGACTTGCCGTACGACCCGAAATCCTCCCACATGCCGGGCAGGAACATGAAACGGCGTCCTCCGACGTTGCTGTTACCCGTCTGGCCGTAGGAACCGCGCAGCTTGAGCATCGTGAGGATGTCGTTCTTCGGGAAGAACTTCTCGTTCGAAATGATCCATCCCACCGAGACCGCCGGGAACACGCCAAACCGTTTTCCGGGAGCGAAGTTCTCCGAGCCGTTGTAACCCACGTTGAACTCGCCCAGGTAACGGTTGTCGAAACTGTAAGTCACACGTCCCACGACGCCGTACATACCCTGAGGCACGTTGTAGAGCAGTCCGGGCAGTGTTTTCTTCTCGGCGGTCACCAGTGCGAGCGCCGACACCTCGTGCCGCCCGAATTTCCGGCTGTAATCAATACCGCCTTCGACGTAAAGTTTGTAGTTCTTGTCATACCCGCTGTCCCAGGTCGACTTCGTCGGCTTGGTTCCCTTCAGGAAAATATGCTCGTTGGGATTCTCGGGATTGCGCGTAAAACTGTACGACGGAATGTCCGACGACTCGACCGTCGTCTTCTTGAAATAGCTGTTGTAGGAGATCACGCCCCGGACGGACAACCCCTCGGTGATGAACCCGAGATTGTATTTGCCCCGCAGCGAAGCGTTGAGGTTGTTGCTGTCGACATTGGCAATGCTCCGGCTGAGCAGCACCCCGATCGGGCTGTAACCCTTGTACTGGTGCTTGGGAATATCCCCGGCGTAGTCGCCGACGAGTTTTCCGTCCACGATACCCGGGCCTGCAAACGGTGTTGTCTCGTAGATGTTGACCATCACGCCACGGTAACGTCCGCCGGTGTTGAGCGAGCCGTCCGAATCGGAGAAACTGCGCAGGTCGGAGAAGGTTCCCGACACCGCGAGGTTGAGTTCGAGGTTCTTGATGAAGTTGAAGTCGAAATTCGTGCGGAAATTGATACGCTGGTTGCGCGAGTCGGCCGGGGAGTCGTCGAACCCGAAGTTGTTCAGCAGGCCCTCCTGGCTCAGGTATCCCAGCGACACGAAATAATTGACCTTGTCCGTTCCGCCCGACATATTCACGTTGTACTGCTGTTGCAGGGCCGTGCGGTCGAACATCATCTTCAGGTAGTCGCGGCTGGCGTAATAGATGGCCGGGCTCTGCCTGAGGGCCACCCGCTGCTCCTCGGTCAGGTGCGTCATCGCCGCCACCTCCTTCAGGGTGTAGTCTCGGTTGTTTTTGAACTTCCACAACTGGTCGTCGTCGAACCACAGCGTGGCGTCGACAGTCCCGTCGTTGGTCAGGGCCTCATTGCGCATCAGCGCATATTCATACGCATTGGCCAGTTCCGGCAGTGACGAGGCGCGGTTAAAGCCGATATTGGCCGAGAAAGTGATCTGCGGAGCGCCCGTCCGGCCCTTTTTGGTCGTCACAATGATGACGCCGTTAGCGCCCCGGACGCCGTAAACGGCGGTCGCCGAAGCGTCCTTGAGCACGTTGACCGTCTCGATGTCGTTGGGGTCCATCGAGTTCATATCCGCGATGCTCATCACCACGCCGTCGATCACGACGAGCGGATTCTGGTCGCCGGCAAAGGTTCCGACGCCGCGGACGCGGATCGTCGCCTCGTCGACACCGGGTTCTCCCGATTTCTGCACCGCCGTAAGGCCCGACACACGGCCCAGCAGGGCATTCGAAACGTTTCCGACGGGCGATTTCACCAGTCGGTTTCCGGCGACGCTGGAAATGGCCCCGACGACCGTCTCTTTCTTCTGGACGCCGTATCCGACGACCACGACATCCTCCAGCGTCTGCACATCCTCCTGGAGCACGACGCTGAGATTCGTTTTCCCGGAGACGGCAACCGTCTGGGTCACATAGCCGATATAGCTGACGTTCAGCACGGCATCGGGAGCGACATCCAGCCGGAATGCACCCGAGACATCCGATGTCGTACCGATCCGGGTATTGTCCCTGACGACGATCGTGGCACCGATGATAGCCTCCCCTTTCGCATTGGCGACTTTTCCGGTCACCGACACCTTCTGCGCCGCCGCACACACCGGGATCATGATCACGGAGACCAGCAACCCGACGATGAGCGATGCCTTCAAATATAGAATCTGATGTTTCATCCACGCAATAGTTTGATGGTAAAATTCGAAGTATCCGGCAAATGCAGCCCTGCGGGAACCCGTTTAAAACGGGTTCCCCGGATACTTTTTCAGGTAGTTTTGCTTATTTGCCGTAAAGGGGCTAATTATTGCCTGCCGACACATCCTCCCATTCAGAGTCGACCCAATCCCGGATCGTACCCGACACGCTGATTCCGGCGCGGTTTACGGCAATATCGAACTCGTAAATCTTAGCCTTCTCAATTTTCGCAATATCGTCGGTCATGTTCCAGGTATACGTGTTGCCGGGAATGGTGAAGTCAACGACATGGGCCGCTGTCAGGTCTGCCTCCGTGGGCAGCAGCAATGCCTGGTAAACCGCGGTTCCCGCCTGGGCAGGGATGATCTCCGCAACGGACGGTTTCACGTCGAGCACACCTTCCAGCAGGTCGAACTCCGCTCCCGTGTTCATCCCTTTTATGCGGATGCTCAGGCCGTCGAGGTTGGGAATACCCTCCCCCGCCGATACTTTCATAACGAGTTTGGCCAATTGGTGGCGGAACGAGAATTTCACCTGCGGGGCGCCCGCATCCTTATCGCGTACCCGCTCGGCATACATCAGGGGAGCTACCGCCTCCGAAGCCTGGTCGGCAAGGGCGATCGGATAGATGAAATCGTAAACCAGGTCCCTGTAAGGGGCATAGGAGAGGAAGTCGACCTTTTCGCCCGAAATCGGGAAGGTCACCCGTCCCTGCGCAGGACCGAATGCGCCGTCGCCGGAGGTCACGAACTTCTGGTTGCTCGCCATATTGACGACGATGCCCTTTCCGGCCTTGACCATAAACAGGCCGATGGCGTCGTTGGCCTTCCACTGGTTGTCGGAAGCCTGCGTCCCCGTCATGGCGACGATCTCCGACGAGACTTCGACTTCCACACCCGTATCGCCGGCATTGGTCTCCTTGTCGTCACACGCCGCCAGCATCAGGGCGGAAAGCACGATGCCTCCGATTATCTTGAACGATTTGTTATAGGAATATTTCATACGATTACAGTTTTAGGTAGGTTATTCCGACAGCACGATTCTGAAGCCCTGCGAGTCGCCCATCGTGTCCGGCGCCTTGTCGCGGCGGAATGCGCTTCCGGCATCCGCGGCGCTGTGCCACCACGCCGCACCCCTTGCAACGACCTTGTCGCTCAGGACCGGATGCGAAGGATCGACCGCCGCATCCTCGGTATAGGTGTAATACGAGTCGGAAACCCACTCTTCCACACTGCCGATCATCTCGTAAAATCCCCAGGGATTGGGAGGGCACGAACCCACGATATATTGTTTATTCTCGTTGCTGCCCGGGGCTTTGATACCCGACAGGACCGCCTGGACCTCATCGACGTTGATCTGGTCGCCCGTATAGTATTTCGTCGTCGTTCCCGCACGGCAGGCATATTCCCATTCGGCTTCGGTCGGGAGACGGCCGCCGATCCAGCGCGCGAACTCCATGGCCCCGTACCAGCTGACGTTGATCACCGGCCACTGGTTGACCGACGGCTGCTCGGGCTGCCATTCGTCATCCTTCCACCGCACGCCGACCCACGAGCCGCTCTTCACAAGCGCCTTGTCCGGATACAGGCCGCCCGCATACTTTGCGTTGGAACCGATTCCGCAGGCATTCATAAACTCGGCGAACTGTGCATTGGTGATGAGATATTTGCTCATCCGGAATCCTTTGGTCAGCGTCACCTTGTGCTGCGGGCGTTCGTTGTCCTTGCCCACGCCGACGGGACTTCCCATCATAAATTCACCGGCAGGAAGCGAGATGAACTCCACGCCCCGGACCTTGCTGATCCCAATCTCCTCGGCCGGGCCTTCCGGCGTCCAGTCCTCAACATCGGCCTCGGCAACCTCGATGGTTATCGTACTGATCTTGTTGACGGTCACATTGTAACGGTGGTTTTTTCCCGCCGTCAGCACCAACTCGGCCGGAATCGCCCACGTATAGGTCGTCCCGTCCAGTTCGAAATCCACCTTCCGGTCCGCGGCCTTGCCAGGCGCCACGATCGCCTCGTAAAGCATCCCGGCGGTAACCGTACGCGGGACGATATCGCCGTTGCCCTGCGACGTGACGGCCTTGGTCCCCAGGTCGAACGAAACCTTCCCGGGCATTCCCTTGATCTTCACGGCCAGCGCCGAAAAGTCGAGATCGGTGACGCCCACGCCCTTGACGATCCGCATCGTCAGCTTCGAGAACTGGTGTTCGAACGACAGCGACACGCTGGGATCGTTGGCATCCTTGTTCGCGGCATTGTTGCTGTAAAGCAGGTCGATCTCCTGCGGAGCATTCTGCTTAGCCGCGAAATCAGCCACAAAGGCATAACCGGCGATGCCCTGCGTGTAGGGATAGTAGGCCACGAAATCGACCTTGTCGCCGTTGAGGGGATAATACAACGGATCGCTGACCGCCACGAGGCTGCCAGCCGCCGAAGCGCTGTACTCCTTGTTGTCGCCGCCTTCGACGATGTTGCCGGCGTTCAGCGCCGCCCCGGCTTTTTTCATATAGATGCCCACCCGGTCGCCGTTGTCCCAGGCTGCCCCGGAAACGCGGCTCTTCATGGGTTTGATGTCCGAAGAGCGGAAACTGACCCGCCCGTCGCCGGTTCCGCCCGGAACGGCCTCCTCGCTATTGTCGCAGGCGCCGAAAAAGAGCGAACATCCGCACAGAAGCGCGGGAACACTTCTCAGTATATTGGATACAATTTTCATAGATTAGCAGTATTATGGTTCGAACTCGTTTTTAAGGCAGTTTCACGTCATACAGCCTCACTACGCCGCTTGCAAGTACGGTATTGGGGGCTGCTTCGTAATTAAACTGGGTATACCCGGACTCCTGCCCCACGGTGCACGAAAAGAGGATCGCGCCCGCGGCGATCTCCTGCACGGGGACCAATGCCCGGAACAGCCGGGTCCCGGCCTTGCATTCCATCCTGATCCGCGCCGCATCGCCCGAAAGCGTAGCCGTCCCGTCACCTATATTAAACGAGACAGCCGGTTTGAGACCGTTGAGTTTAACGTCCATGGAGGTGACCTTCGCCATATCAATCGACGAATCGGCCGCCGGGGATACTTCCAGCTGCAACATCGAAAATACATGTTCGAACTGCAACGAAATCTGGTTCCCGGCTTCGGCAACGTTCACTTCCGTCGCCCACATCAGTTCGCTGTCGGGGGCTCCGGCGCTCTGGTCCGTCCCGGCGTCGAAAGCCAGCGCCAGCGGATTGGCCACAACCTCCGTATAGGGATAATAAGCATAAATATCGAGCGTCACACCTCCCGCAGGGAAGAAGATCGCCTGGTCCTCATCGGCGTAGCTCCACGATCCGTCGGCCTGTTTGACCAGTTTCACATTGGTGGCATAGTTACCCGATGCGGCCAGCGGAGTTCCGTGCGGAGCGGCGAATATTCCGATGGCGTCGCCGGACTCGAAATCGCATTTGAAATCGGCCCAGTCGATGGTCGAACGGGTAACGGCGCTGACGGCGGCATTGAATTCAAGCTTGCCGTCCCTCTCCGGCCCGTACCCTTCCGGACTTTTGTCACACGAAGCGAGTATCAGCAACGACATGCACAAGAGGAACGTCCGTGTTTTGAACAGTCTTGATTTTTCCATTTTAAGGTTTTGTTTTGGTTGTTTTTTCGACAGGGAAAGTCGTGAAAAGAGATCTGAAAGATGAACTCACGCGGGAATCGCATAAAATTCAGGCTTTGGTTTTAGTGTAGACAATTTTCCATAGGTTAGTTTTTGTTGGTTTCCTTTCACAAAAATAGCCGCCTCACATGCGATCTTCATTATCGTAAATTTCCTTTTTGTTATCATAAAATTTCAGCCACCCCGTCCGAACAAGCTATTTCCGCGCCCGAAAAGCACACAAACAACTGATAATCAAAAAACAGCCATCATTCAATGGCTGTTTCTACCGTTTCGCGCAAAATTGCGGGACGGACGGAGCTCCCCGCAATCAGGTCAGTGGAATTTTTTGATATAACTGCTCGGCGACTCCTCGTAAAATTTCTTGAACGCCCGGCTGAAGTTGGACAACTCCTGATACCCGACTTCGAGCGCGATCTCTGAAATGGTCTTGTCCGTCTCGCGCATCAGCGCCACGGCCCTGCTCATCCGGATTTGCACGAGCACATTGTAAGGCGTCGTGTCCATGATGGCCTTGACCTTGCGGAACAACTGGGTGACGCTCATGTTCAGTTCCGAAGCGAGCTGCTCCACGCCGAACTGCGGTTCGCCGATGTGCGCTTCGATAATATCGGTTATCCGCGCCACGAACTGCTGTTTCACCGAATTTTCGGGCAGCAGGTTCTTGTAGGTGCTTATGCTGTCGGCGTGTTTGTACGATTCCCACAGTTTTTTGCGCACGGAGAGGATGTTCTCGATCCGCGCTTCGAGGATAAACGGCGAGAACGGCTTGGTGATGTAATCGTCGACCCCCAGCCTGAACCCCTCGACGACCTGCGTTTCCGACTGGCGGGCCGTCAGCAGGATGACCGGAATGTGGTTGGTCTTATCGCTGGCGTGCAGCCGCGCCACCATCTCCAGCCCGTCCATATTGGGCATCATCACGTCGCACACGATCAGATCGGGAATCTGCTCGACGGCCACGGCCAGTCCCTCGACGCCGTCACGCGCTTCGCAGACCACGAATCCCCGCTCTTCCAGAATCCCCCGGATGTAGAGCCGCATGTCGTAATTGTCCTCCACGACCAGGATGATCTCCTTCTGGTCCTCCGCAGCCTCCTTGTCCGCCCAGACCGCCGCGTCTCCGCTAACGTCGCCTGCCGGTCCGCCGGCCCCCTCCCCATCGGGAAGGTCATCCGTCAGCGCCGGGAAGACGATCGTAAACACGCTGCCCCGGCCCAATTCGCTTTCGACCTCGATCCGGCCCCCGTGCATCTCGATCAGCTCCCGCGAAAGCGGCAGCCCGATGCCGAACCCGTCGCTGTTTTTCCCGGCCTTCTTCTCCTGGTAAAAAACCGTAAACAGCTTCCCGATAGCCTCGGGGGATATCCCTTCGCCGTTGTCCGCCACCACGATCTTCACCTGCTGCCCTTCGTCCGATCCGACACACTCCAGCCGCACGTCGACACACCCGTTTTCGGGCGTGTGTTTCAGGGCATTGAATACCAGGTTGTACAGCACCTTGTCGAGCTTGTCCGCGTCGAACCGGATTCGGAGTTCCGGAACCTCCGACACAAAATTCAGCCGGATGTTCTTTTCCGCCGCGTAAAACGTGAAATTATTGACCACCTCGGAGGTGAAACGCACCAGATCCCCGAACTGCACGTTCAGCGTCAGCTTTCCCGATTCCAGCTTCCTGAAATCGAGGAACTGGTTGATCAGCCTCAACAGCCGGTTCGTATTGCGTTCCATCAGCCCGAACAGCTTCCCGTTTTCGGGGTTGCAATCCCTGTACTTCGCCGCCAACTGGGTCAGCGGTCCCTGGATCAGGGTGAGGGGCGTGCGGAACTCGTGCGAGATGTTGGTAAAGAGATCGGTCCGCATCAGCGCCATCTCCTTCATCTGCCTCGATTCGAACTTCGCCATGCGCACGGCGTTCTTGTCCCGCTCGCGCACGACGAAAAACCGGATGACAAAGTAAATCAGCCCCAACCCCATCAGCACATACAGCACACAGGCCAGCCCCGTCCGCCAGAACGGCGGCAGGATGCGGATTCGCAGGTCGGTGCTTTCCGACGCCCCGTTGATGTTCTCCCCCACGGCTTTGACCCGGAAAATGTAGTTGCCGGGGTTCAGGTTGGTGTAGGTCGCGATACGCTGGCCCGAACCAGTCGTCGTCCACTCCTTGTCGAACCCCTCAAGGATGTAGGCATACAGCGTCTTGTCGGGCGCCAGGTAATCCAGCGCCATGAATTTCAGCGAAATGACCGACTGCGAGTGCTTGATCGTTATCTGGTCCGTTTCGCTGATCGTATTTTCGAGGATGCCACCCTTTTCGGGCGTTATGCTCCGGTTGAATATCTGCAAATCCGAGATGATCACCCGGTTGTCCGAAGCATGCACCCGCACGCTGTCGGGGTTGACGACGACAAACCCGTCCCAGCCGCCGCAGAGGATTTCGCCGTCGCGGGTCCGGGTCATCGCACCCCGCTTAAAGCCCTGCTCGGGAAGGCCGTCGGAGGCGTCGAACGAGTAGTGCCGCTCCGTTGCAGGGTCGTATTTTATCATCCGCAGCGTGGTGCTCAGCCACAGAAAACCCTCTTTATCCTCGCAGATTCCCAGGATCGGCTCCTCCGAATCCACATACGACAGCTTCACCCGGACAAAACGGTCGTGCTGCCGGTCGAACTTCATCAACCCGCCCTTGGTCCCGACCCAGAGCGTTCCGGCCCGGTCCTCGTAAAGGCTGATGACATAATTATTGACAATCGGATATCGCGGGTCGTTGGAGGTGTACATGCGTATCTGCTCCAGGTTGCGGTTGTACAGCCGCAGCCCGCCGTCGGTCCCGACCCAGAGATTCAGTTCGCTGTCCCGCAGCACGGCGCGGGACTTGTCTTCGGGATAGATGACCTTGTCGCTCTGGAACAGCGGCATGAACGCCCCCGTTTCCGGGTTGTAGTTCACCGTTCCGCGCTCGGTCCCGATCCACAGCGTCCGGTCCGTGTCCTCATAAATGCAGAACACGTTGTCGTACGGGAGTTTCGACACGTCTGCAGAGGCGATCGCCACCCGCGAAAACCCCTTCCCGGCAATGTCGTATTTCACCAACATTCCCGAATTGGCCCCGATCCAGATATTACCTGCCGAATCCTCTGCCATCGTCTGGAAAATATCCACGTTCCACAACTGCAGCGACCCGTAATCGCTCACGAGGCGCCCATCCTGCGCATACCGGTAGAGATGCCGGATGCCCCCGGCCCAGTAATCCCCGTTCCGGTCCTTCAGCACCGAAAATATCTGACCATCCGAATACCGGTCGACCGGATCGTGGGGAACGGTGATGATCCGGAACTGGTCCGAGAGTTCGTTGTAATAGTTCACCCCGACGTGCGACCCGAACCAGACCGACCCGTCCCGGTCGCAGAATATCGCGACATAAAGGTAAGAGAGCATATTCCGGGCGTTGTCCGGCGAATAATGCGCCACTGTCCGCCACGAACCGGCCGAAAGCACCTTGATGCCCTCTTCCGAGGTCGCCACCCATATATTTCCCTTCCGGTCCTCGCAGACATCCCTCACCGAGCGGCTTCCCAGCGTGGTAATGCGCCGCATGGAGGCTTCCCCGCCGTTGCCGGGCTCCACGACGACCAGCCCGTCGTGGGCCGTAGCCAGCCAGACCCGGTCGGCGCTGTCGGCATAAATCCCGAAAATGTATTCCGGAACCCCTCCGGCGGGTTTTCCGGCCGGGAATTCGTAAAACCGTTTCTCCCCGATGTCGAACCGGTAAACGCCGCCGCCCCACGACGCCAGCCAGATATTGTTCCGGCTGTCGGTCGCTATGGCCGTAATGCCGTTGTTGAGCGGCTTTTTATTCGCATCCGCCACGGGGAAATGGGTCACCACGTCCGTCGCGGGGTCCAGCATGTCGAGGGCGCCCCGGTCCGTGGCGATCCAGACATTTCCGTCGCGGTCCTCCACAATGCCGGATATGTCGTCGCAGCTGATGCTGTTGTTGTCGTCCGCATCGTGCACATAGTTCCTCACGGCCCCCGTAATGAGGTTCAGGCGGCACATACCTTCGCCTTTGAACCCGATCCACAGATTGTTGTTGCGGTCCTCGAAAAGACACCGGACCGTATTTCCGCCGATGGTGTTCCCGTTCGAATGGTCGTTCCGGTAAATCTGAATCTGGTAACCGTCGAAGCGGTTCAGGCCGTTGTCGGTCCCGATCCAGATAAATCCCCGGCTGTCCTGATAGATACAGGTTATCTCGTGGCTGGAGAGCCCCTCGCCGATCGTAAGTTTCCGGAACGGAACAGCATCGTTACCCGCCCACGCACCGCCGGACATCACCGCCGCCAACAATGTCAGCAGAATCCGGCAACAGAACCTATTATGTGTTATTCCAACCATACAACCTCATTTTACCGCCCCGCCCGGGCATCATTACCGAATATTCATGCGGAGCACCTCGTCGTTTTTCTGGGGCACTCCCTCTCTGAGCATTCCTTTGAACTCCTCAAGATGCGTCGTATACACCTCCCGCGGCGTGCAGGCGTGTTTCGCACACAATGCCGAAGCAATCCCCACGACCTCGCCCATCATGGCCGTCGTCGCCTGAATCCGCAGCGCCGCCAGGGCAATCCGGCTGGTGCTTATATCGCGCCCGGCCATGAAGAGGTTGGGAATATTGACCGAATAAAGGCATCGGTAGGGAATCAGGAACGGTTCGTTGATGTCGATTCCGGGTCCCGCATTGTCATACTTGCCCATCGGGTTGAAATTGTGTTTCGCCAGCGCAAGGAACTCTTCACCCGGGAAAAACGCGGTATTCTCCGGATCGGGGAAGTGCTGGTCGATCATATAGGTGCACAGCACCGCCGCATCGGGCTGCTCGCGCCATCCGCCCTCGATGTCGTTCTGCGTAATCACGTAATCGCCCTTCAGGCGCCGCGATTCGCGCTTGCCGAGGATGTAGGCCACGATGCTCAGCCCGCGGTTCCGGTACTCGTCCTTCACCTTGGAGTGGTTTTTCAGGAACGACCAGTTGCCGTAAATCACCCGGAACCAGTAATCGCGGATATATTCGGCATCTTTAATCTGATCCTTGTAAAATCCCGCTTCCCAATACCACTGGTAACGCATGACCCGTTCGCAGGTCGCATCGCTAAACTGCACGGCCCAGGGACATTCCGGGAAATCGACCGCCCTGGAATACGTATGGGCATGCCATTTCAGCGTCGACCCGAACGTTAACCCCGACTCCACCTCGGGAGCCAGCGTCTCATTGAACACGGAGCGGGTCTCGCGTCCCTGCATATACTCCGCACCGGCCAGGAAACCCAGGTTGCCGTCCCCGGTGCAGTCAGCGAAATAGGTCCCCGAATAAATCGTTTCCCCTCCGGTTGTCAGGTCTTTAGCAGTCACCGAGATGATTTTTTCACCTTTCTTCTCCACCGCCGTTACATGGCGGTTCAGCCTCAGCGTCAGGTTTTTCTCGGCAGCCAGTATCTCCAGGATGCGCTCCTGGTGATCGAACGGAATCCCGAGCTCAGCAATCACATTGCCGATCCGGTCATACTCACCCATCTTCACACCTCCGGTAACCGTCACGCCAATCTCGGGACTGCTGTTCCCGCCCACGACACCACGGTTCTGCAATAGTAAGGTCTTCAAACCCAGCCGCGATGCCGCGATGGCCGCCGACAGCCCGGCCGTTCCGGCCCCGACCACAACCAGGTCGTATTTTTCGGGACTCACCTCCGGCTGTATGCCCAGCATCTTTCGCCGGAACGCATCAAGTTCTGCTCCGGCAGCCGGCGGAACAACCTTGCCGTTCCGGGAGAAAAACACCGCATCGCAACGACCGTTAAAACCCGTCAGGTCATGCAGCGCGATTTTCACACGCTCCCCGGCCTCTTTCACCTCCAGCACCCCGGCCTTCTGCCAACCCCACTCCGTCGGTTCATCGCCCAGCTTCTCCGCAACGACCTTTCCGTCGGCAAGCAACTGAAACACCCCCGGCGCCTGGGCGGCATCCCACGGAGCGTTCCAGTTGAACGTCCTCACCCAGACATGGTAAGTCCCCTTTTCCGGGAACAACACCGCCGTTTCGGCATCCGCAACGGGTTTTCCCAGGCCGTGGGCCATCAGATAGGGCGACCCCATCTGGTCCATAAACTGGGCGTCGGTAACCCAGCCGCCCTTATTTTCGAAAAGTTCTGCTTCGACAAGTATATCTTTGGATTCGGCACATGCCGCCGTGGCAATCAATAACAAACTGATTATGATTTGCTTCATAGAATATTTAATTATATGTAAAGAAATTAGACTCCAGAATGACCATCCCGGAGCATCTCTCAGATATGCTTTTCGAACACTTTCCCTTGTTGCGTCCGATGCAAATATAAGTCTTTTTTCTTCATAACCTACACCAAACGGCATATTCCTGAAAAAAATCGGATAAAAATACCACAGCCCGCCCTGTGCAAAACAGACCTCAGCGGCATTTCCACAAACAACCGCCTTGCCCTAACCGGAACGACTGCTCCACAACACCTTTCCGAAGAACTCTTTACACCGTCCAGATCTTGCTACAATGAAAAAGACTCCCCGCAAACGCACAAAACGCAGCGGACAGCCTTATTCAATAAAAAAAGGTCTCTGCCTATGGCAAAGACCTTCGGGGAAAATGTTTTGTCGGGGTGACTGGATTCGAACCAGCGACCACACGCCCCCCAGACGTGTACTCTAACCGGACTGAGCTACGCCCCGATTCCTGTTGCAAAAGGCCAAAACCCTTCGCTTTGGGACTGCAAATATAGTATATTTTTCAAAAACAAACACATTTCCGCGGGATTTTTTTCTATTTTTGCGGAAATGAAACGATTTTCACATCTTCTGCTCTCCGTTGCCGCGGCCCTCGCAACAGCCTGCGGAGGTCCTTCGGGGCATGCCCTGGGCGATTTCACGACCGAAGTTTACACCCCGGCCTATGCCTCGGGGTTTGACATCCGCGGAACCGAAAAAGACGCCTCGACGCTCGTCACGGTCCGCAATCCGTGGCAGGGCGGCAGCAATGTCGAACAGCACCTGCTGATCCTGCGCGACGGCGCGAAAGCCCCCGCGAACTTCGACGGACAGGCCGTAAAAGCCCCCGTCCGCCACGTGGTCTGCATGTCGTCGAGCCATGTGGCGATGTTCGACGCCATCGGGCAGGTGAAACGTATCTCAGGAGTTTCGGGCATCGACTACATCTCGAATCCCTATGTCCAGGAACACCGTTTCTGCGGCGAGGTCCGCGACGTGGGCTACGATACGAACCTCAATTTCGAACTGCTCGCCGCCATGCGCCCCGACCTGCTGTTG
>JAEZTA010000119.1 GCA_023443765.1 Bacteroidota bacterium
GCCGGATGCCGCGTGGTCAACCTGCTGGCCAAAGGATCGGAGAAACATTGCCTCGGCCAGTTACGTCGTACCCCGCAGCAGCACCTCGACGATGTCCGGGCTACGATCGACATAGCCGTCGACCGCGGGATGAAGGTGAATCTTTACCTCGAAGACTGGTCCAACGGCATGCGGCATTCGCCCGGTTACGTCTATGCGATGCTCGACGGTCTCGCCGACGCTCCCGTCTGCCGGTTCATGTGCCCCGATACGTTGGGCGTGCTCGATCCTTATGACACCGAGCGTTTCTGCCGCGATTTGGTGGAACGCTATCCGGCACTGCACTTCGACTTCCATGCCCATAACGATTACGACCTCGCCGTGGCCAATACGGTTGCCGCCGTGAAGGCCGGTTTTCACGGCGTCCACGTCACCGTGAACGGATTGGGTGAGCGGGCCGGCAATGCACCGCTGTCGAGCACCGTGGCTGTGTTGCACGACCGCCTGGGCCGTACGACGGGGATCGACGAGACGAAGATCAACCGTGCCAGCCGCACCGTCGAAACTTACACGGGCATCCGCATTCCCGCCAACCGCCCGATCGTCGGGGCGAGCGTCTTCACGCAGTGCGCGGGCATCCACGCCGACGGAGATAATAAGAACAATCTCTACTTCAACGAGTTGCTTCCCGAACGTTTCGGCCGTGTCCGCGAATACGCTCTGGGCAAAACCTCGGGTAAGGCCAACATCCTGAAGAATCTCGAAGTGCTGGGCATCGACCTCGACGAGGCGGCGATGCGCAAGGTGACCGAACGGGTCGTCGAGCTGAGTGACAAAAAGGAGCAGGTGACGGCCGAGGACCTGCCCTATATCATTGCCGACGTACTGCGTTACGATCAGGTGGAAAACCCGGTACGAATCCTCAATTACAGCCTTTCGCTCGCGCAGGGATTGCATCCCGTCGCGACGCTCAAAATCGAGATACACGGCCGCGAGTACGAGCAGACCTCGGCGGGCGACGGTCAGTACGACGCCTTCATGCGGGCCCTGCGGCAAATCTATAAACACCAGCTTGAACGCGAGTTTCCGATGCTGCGCGACTATACCGTTTCGATCCCGCCCGGAGGCCGTACCGACGCCTTCGTGCAGACGATCATCACCTGGGAGATGGACGGCCGCGAATTCAAGACCCGCGGACTGGACGCCGACCAGACGGAGGCCGCCATCAAGGCGACTATCAAAATGTTGAATATCATTGAAATAACCTATAACGACAATGGATGTTAAAATCGCTCTTTTAGCCGGCGACGGCATCGGTCCCGAAATCATCGCCGAGGCTACCAAGGTACTGGACCGCGTTGCGGCAAAATTCGGACATAAAATCACTTATCAGCCCGCATTGGTGGGCGCTGCGGCTATCGACGCCACGGGCGACCCCTATCCCGAGGAGACGCACGCCGTCTGCCTCGCTGCCGACGCTGTGCTGTTCGGCGCCATCGGTGACCCCAAATACGACAACAATCCCACCGCGAAGGTGCGCCCCGAGCAGGGTCTGCTCCGGATGCGCAAGTCGCTGGGGCTTTTCGCCAACCTGCGTCCCGTGGCGTTGTTCGACGCACTGGCCGACCGTTCGCCCCTCAAAGCGGAAGTGGTCCGCGGGACGGATTTCATCTGCGTGCGCGAGTTGACGGGCGGCATCTATTTCGGTCGTCCGCAGGGCCGCGACCAGGAGGGTGCGCGCGCCTTCGACACCTGCACTTACACGGTCGGGGAGATCGAACGGGTCCTGCACGTGGCGTTCCGGCTTGCCGTGTCGCGCCGCCGGAAACTGACTGTTGTGGACAAGGCCAACGTGCTGGAAACCTCGCGCCTGTGGCGTGAAACGGCCCAGCGGGTCGCCAAAGAATATCCCAATGTGACGGTGGACTTCATGTTCGTGGACAATGCCGCCATGCAGATTATCCGCCAGCCGTCCTATTTCGACGTGATCGTCACCGAAAACATGTTCGGCGACATTTTGACTGACGAAGCCAGCGTCATCAGCGGTTCGCTGGGCATGCTCTCCTCGGCGAGCGTCGGGGCCGAAGTGGCCCTTTTCGAGCCGATCCACGGTTCCTACCCGCAGGCCGCCGGGAAGAATATCGCCAACCCGATGGCCACGATCCTTTCGGCTGCCATGCTGTTGGAGCACCTGGGCCTCGATGCCGAGGGCAAGGCCGTGCGGCGCGCCGTTGACAAGGCGCTGGCCGAAGGCGTCGTCACCGAGGACCTCGCGGCGCCGGGCGAAAAGGCCCGTTCGACCTCCGAAGTGGGCGATTATGTCGCCGCCAACGTGTAGCCGAACCCCTGAAATATGAATTGCTTGCAGGCCGCTTTTCGCGGTCTGCTTTTTTTGTACTATCTTTGTCGGGGATTTTTGCATTCGGTTTGCTTGTTGTTTCATCCCGGTCGCATTGCGACGACTCCGGCAAAGGTCTGATAAATAATATATCCTAATAACATGGCAGGATCGAACTTCGTAGATTACGTAAAAATATTTGCCCGCTCAGGACATGGGGGCGGCGGCTCGATGCACTTTCGCCGCGAGAAATTCGTGGCGTTCGGCGGTCCCGACGGCGGCGACGGCGGCAAGGGCGGCAGCATCATTTTGCAGGGCGACAAGCAGTACTGGACGCTTATCCACCTCAAATACCAGCGTCACCAGTTCGCCGAAGACGGCGAGCATGGCTCCGGGGCCCGTTCGTCGGGCAAGGACGCCAAAGACATCATTATCCCGGTTCCGCTGGGGACGGTCGCCAATCGTATCTGTGAAAATGAGGACGGCACGACGACAACCGAAGTTGTGGGCGAGGTGACTGCCGACGGCGAGCAACTCGTGCTGCTCAAGGGCGGCCGGGGCGGTCTGGGCAACTGGCATTTTAAAAGCGCTACGAACCAGACGCCGCGTTATGCCCAGCCGGGCGAGGACGGCGAGGAGGGTACGTTTATCCTCGAACTGAAGGTGCTGGCCGACGTGGGGCTGGTGGGCTTCCCCAATGCGGGCAAGTCGACGCTCCTTTCGGTCGTTTCGGCTGCGAAGCCTAAGATCGCCAACTACGCTTTCACGACGTTGGAGCCGAACCTCGGCATCGTCGAGGTTCGTGACCACAAATCGTTCGTCATGGCCGACATCCCCGGTATCATCGAGGGTGCGCACGAAGGCCGCGGTCTGGGAACCCGTTTCCTGCGCCATATCGAACGCAATTCGGTGCTGTTGTTCATGATTCCCGCCGACAGCGACGACATCCGCCGCGACTACGACATCCTGCTGGGTGAACTGACGCAGTACAACCCCGAACTGTTGGACAAGGAGCGCCTGCTGGCCATTACCAAGTGTGATATGCTCGACGAAGGGCTGATCGCCGAGATGCGCGGTCACCTGCCCGAAGGCGTGCCGTCGGTCTTCATCTCATCGGTGTCGGGGCTGAATATCCAGCAGCTCAAGGATATGTTGTGGGAGGCGTTGCAGCGGTAGCGAAGAATGCTTCGCGGTTCGTAACGCGTAACGTGTATTTTCCGGCGAAATAGTCGATAATTCCATACAAGGAGCCTGTACCCTGCGGTACGGGCTCTTTTGCGTAGGTGCAGGTCCCGGCGGTCCGCACGATGAAGGTGCGCCCCTGTGCATCGGCAATCTGCCGTTCGGTGGTGACGGTGCGATGCGTTTCCGGGTCGGTGTCGCACCAGTTCGCAGCTTCCACGAAATGTACCCCTTCGAAGCAGACGCGGGTGTCGATGTGCCGGGCCGAGATGGCATCGAATGCGAGGCATTGCACAGGACGCGTTTCGCCGGCAGGAGCCTCTGCGCGAATATACCGCGCCAGTTCGTCGCGCGGAATGCGCCCCGGGCCATCGTCGCCGGGTGTCGTTCCCAACTGGATCTTTCCGCCGTAGTCACACAACGTCAGCCCGTTGCAACGTACGGTTGCGATGTATCCCACCGGAAACAGATCGGCCAGCGAGGTATGGTCGGCGGCGATCGTAATCCCGCCCGAGCCGTCCTCGACGACGATTGCCCGGTCGTATTCCCCGTAAAGGTCGTTGGCCGTGATGAATCCGCGGATGGTGATGTCCTGCGTGACTGCGACGCTGCTTTTCCCGTCGCAGAGCGATTTGAGGTGGGAGACCGAGTTCTGCGGCTCCGGGGGACAGATCACATAATCGGGCTTCGTCGCCCGGTCGCATCCTGCCAGCAGGATCAGCAGGCTAATACATGCAGTCGCTTTCATCGCGCAGTTTGAGTATGTAACGGCCGTCGGCCGTCGTGTCGTATTGAAGAATCCCCGTCAGCGAGACCGTTTCGGCTGGAACCTCGTCGTCGGCAAACCGGGCATATGGGCGAACGTAGGTGTAGACGGCATTTCCGTCTGTGTCGGTGAAACGTTTGTATCCGGCCCATGTTGCGGGCGAAAGGTCTTCGGGCGTGTAGTGCAGGCCGTCGATGCGCACCAGCGTACCACAACGCTCTTTCGAAAGCGTGGGAACTGTGAGCGGGGTGGGAGTAGGAGCGAGCAGTGTTTCCCCTTTGCGGACCAGTACCGCCGACAGGGCGGCCCGGGAGCCGAGATAATCCGTCGCATAGCCGCTTCCCGCCGCGGGCGGACGGCCTACCTGCAACATGCCGCGGCTTTCGGCGACGGTCAATCCCCGAAGGTGTAGGATTACGCGGCATCCTGCCGGAAAGTCGTTGTGTAGGTGATCGATACCTGCCATAACTTCAAGTCCTGCTTCAGTATCCCCGATGCAGAGCGTGCGGTAGAAGTTTTCCGCAAGGTCATTGCTCGTAACCGTTCCGGTGACGACGATGTCGCTTGTGATGGTAAAGGGAGTTCCCGCATAGCGGGCACGCAGTTCGGCGATGGTCTCCGTCGCAACCTGCTCCTGTCCGTCGTCGCCCGGCTCCCCGAATCGGGAGTCGTAACACCCGGCCAGCAGGAGCGCGGCAATGATACTGAGGAGAGGTATGGGACGGAAATGAAGCATATTTTATGGAATGCGGCAATTCATACGGACCCCGACCGGATTGCTTTTAAATCCCTCCCGAGGGAGGGGTTTGGGGTGGGGCAGACTTGTAAACGACGCCGGAGGCGGCGATAATGACCGACCGAAACGGGATGCAGTGTGTTGTGCGGAATCGGATCCGGTAATGTTATTGTTCGATGCGCGAATCTTTCAGTCCCAGGAAGTAAAGGATGCCGTCCAGCCCGATGGTCGAGATCGACTGCCGGGCAGTGGCTTTCACCTTGGGTTTGGCGTGGAAGGCGATGCCGAGGCCCGCAAGGTTGAGCATCGGCAGGTCGTTGGCGCCGTCGCCGACAGCTACCGACTGGGCGATGTTGATCTCCTCGAACTGGCACAGCAGCCGCAGCAGTTCCGCCTTGCGGCGTCCGTCGACCACTTCGCCGACGTAGCGGCCCGTGAGGCGTCCGTCCTCGATTTCCAGTTCGTTGGCGTATACATAGTCGAAGCCGTATTTCTGCCGGAGGTAGTTGCCGAAATAGGTGAATCCGCCCGAGAGGATCGCCGTTTTGTAACCCACACGCTTGAGGATGGTCATCATGCGCTCCAGCCCTTCGGTGATCGGCAGGCTGCGGGCGATCTCCTCCATGACCGAAACATCGAGCCCCTTGAGCAGGGCGACCCTTTGGGCGAAGCTCTCGCGGAAGTCGATTTCGCCGCGCATGGCGCTGGCCGTGATCTCGCGTACCTTGTCGCCCACGCCGGCGCGTTCGGCCAGTTCGTCGATCACTTCGGTTTCGATCAGCGTCGAATCCATATCGAAGCAGATCAGGCGGCGGCTCCGGCGGTAGATGTCATCCTTCTGGAACGAAACGTCGAGGCCGATTTCCGAGAGGTTCATGAACCCCTCCTGCATCGTGCTGCGCTCCTGGTCGGTGAGCGATCCGCGCACCGAGAGCTCGATGCACGACTTGGCAGCCCGGTCGTCCTCGCAGAGGGGCATGCGGCCCGTGAGACGCTTGATGGCGTCGATGTTCAGTCCGTGCTCGGCCACGACCTTCGTCACCTCGGCGATGTGGCGCGCCGTGACGGTGCGGCCCAGCAGGGTGATGATGTAGCGGTTCTTGCCCTGGCGGCTCACCCAGTCGTTGTAACGGTCCTCGGGGATCGGCGTGAAGCGAATCATGACCCCCAGCTCCGACGCCTTGAACAGCAGTTCCTTCATGATGCTTCCCGACTTGTCGGCCGTGGTCTTTATCAGGATGCCGAGCGTCAGCGACTGGTGGATGTTGGCCTGTCCGATGTCGAGAATAAAGGCGTCGTAACGCGCGAGGATTTCGGTGAGCGACGAGGTCATGCCCGGTTTGTCTTCGCCCGAAATGTTTATCTGGATAATTTCAACGTTGTTCTGCATCGTGTTATGTGTAGTGTTTTCCGACGCTTTGTGCAAAAAGCGTAGACAAAGTTAATAAAGTTCTCCTTTTTTTGGCTATTTTTGTACGATAAACTTAAAAATCGGAATTATGTGGACGTTTTTAGCAACTGAGGCTCCGGTGATGGTGCCCGACAGTGTGCAGAAAGCTAATTTCGCGGAAGCGGTCAATAAGATCGTGCATCTCGATTATCACCAGCTGTTGCAGACGATGATTTCCGAATCGGTCTGGGTACTGATCAAGATCGTCCTTGCACTGACGATCTACTTCGTAGGCCGCTGGATTGTGCGTCGTATCCTCCGGGTGATCGAGGTCGCCATGCAGCATCGCAATGTCGACGCCTCGCTGCGCTCGTTTACGCGCAACACCATCAGCGCGATTTTCACGCTGCTGCTGATCCTGATCGTCGTATCGACCTTGGGCGTCAACGTAACGTCGCTCATTGCCGTCGCTTCGGCCGCCACGCTGGCTATCGGTATGGCTCTGAGCGGCACGGCCCAGAACTTCGCCGGCGGGGTGATGATCCTGCTGATGAAGCCCTACCGCATCGGCGACTACATCTCGGCGCAGGGACAGTCGGGTACGGTCCGCGACATCAAACTTTTCTCGACGGTGGTCACCACGTCTGATAACCAGACGATTTACATTCCCAATAATTCGATTGCCACGGCCATTATCGACAACTATTCGACGGCTGAACTGCGCCGCGTGGACTGGACCGTGGGCATCTCCTACGGCGACGACGTGGATGTGGCCCGCAAGGCCATCCTTTCGATGCTGGCCGCCGATTCGCGCATCCTGCCCGATCCCGCTCCGGTGGTGTGGGTCGCTGCGCTGGCCGACAGTTCGGTGAATCTCTCGATCCGTGCCTGGGTCAGGAACGGCGACTACTGGACGGTCTTTTTCGAGCACAACGAGCAATTCTACAAGGAGCTGCCGAAAGCCGGCATCAGCTTCCCGTTCCCGCAGGTGGACGTACACCTGAAAAAAGAGTAAGCGATGAAAAAACTGTTGTTTGCTGCCGTTGCAGCGCTGTGCCTCGCAGCCTGCAATTCTGATCCCGGACCCGAACAGACCACTCCGGCGGAGTTCGGCGCGGTGAGTTTCTATCCGGCGGAGATCACCTCCGAAACGGATGTTACGGTGGAGGTTCCCATTACGAGTGAGTACGGATTCAGCCGTGTGGACGTTGTCTATATGCTCGACGACGACAGTTCGGATGTGAAGGTCGCTTCGCCCCGGAT
>JAEZTA010000167.1 GCA_023443765.1 Bacteroidota bacterium
GTCTTCGGCCTTGTTGTCGATGGCGTGCAGGGCGTAAAGCCCGTTGGGCTCCTTGGCGCGTTTGAGCATCGAACTCAGCCACACCAGTTCGTCGGCCGTACGTTCGTCCGCCACGGGAATCAGGATGTGGTCCTCCTGTTTCGGGGTCTTCTCTTCGTGGTCCTGCGTACTGCGGATGGCGATGTTGTGGGCGCCGCGCTGCGTGGCGAAGGTCGACACGGTGCATGTGGCCAGGATCATCAGGATCGTGCCGTTGAGCACGCTCTCGTTCAGCAGGCGGATCGGCTCGCCGTCGGGCGTATGGCCCAGGATGATGTTGTAGCCGACCATCACGGCGGCGAGCGTCGCGGCCACGTGGGCCGAGCTCAGGCCGAAGATGACGGTTCGCTGGTCGCGCGACAGGCGGAAGGTCTTCTGCGTGAACCATGCGGCGATGAATTTCGCTGCGGTGATCAGCACGATCATGATCGCCGCCACTTCGAGGCTCTCCCAGTCGCGGAAGAAGGCGCGGTAGTCGATCAGCATGCCCACGCCGATCAGGAAGAAGGGGATGAAAATGGCGTTGCCGACGAACTCGATGCGGTTCATCAGCGGTGAAGTGCGGGGAATCAGGCGGTTGAGGGCCAGTCCCGAGAGGAATGCGCCGATGATCGGTTCCAACCCTGCGAGGTGGGCGAGATAAGCTCCCAGGAAGACCATCACCAGCACGAAAATGTACTGTGATACGTTGTCGCTGACCTGCTTGAAGAACCAGTGGGCCAGCAGCGGGAAGAGGAAGATGATGATGGCGATACAGAGCGTCACGGAGCCTGCGAGCCGCCACCAGAACATGTCGTCGACGTTGCCCGTGGCCATGCCGACGATGACCGTGAGCAGCAGCAGAGCCAGTGTGTCGGTGATGACCGTGCCGCCGACGGCGATTGTGACGGCCTTGTCGCGGGCGATGCCCAGTTTGCTGACGATGGGGTAGGCGATGAGTGTCTGCGAGGCGAACAGTCCTGCGAGCAGGATCGACGAATAGATCGGGAAGCCGAGGATGTAGTAACCGGCCAGAATGCCGAAGGCGAGCGGGACGCAGAAGGTGTAGAGTCCGAAGATGAGGCTTCGCCAGCTGTTGTGGCGGAAATCCGACATGTCCATGTCCAGTCCCGAGAGGAACATGATGTAAAGCAGTCCGGCCGTACCCGAGAGGATGATGCTGCTGTCGCGCAGCACGAGGTTGAGGCCGTGGGGACCGATCACCGCTCCGGCGATGATGAGCCCCAGCAAATAGGGGATTTTGAGTTTGTTCAGCAGGAGCGGAGCCGCGAGGATGATGACTAGGATCAGCAGGAACTTCAGGATCGGGTCTTCGAGCGGCAGCGTCAGATTTATGTGTGAGAATAAAAGCATTTCCGTTTGTATTTAGACAAATATAGGAAAATCTGCGTTTACATCCAAACGGTGCGCCGGGTTTTATTGCGGCAGGAAGCTGGTCCTCCGGTGCGGCGGGCGGTTTTTACGCCCGGGCCGCAGTTGCGTATCTCGCACGCTTTTTGTTCATTGGGTTGCGCTTGTTGTATTGCAGGTGTCGGGATTTGTGAAATAATAGCCGCCCGAAACTCGGATTTTACGGAAAAAAATGTAACTTTGAAAAATTTGGAACAGGTAATTTCGCCTCGGATGAGCGTAGACAAAGTAGACAAAAGGTTGCTCGGGCCCGTGCTTGCGGGCTTTTTCATCATGGGCTTCTGCGACATGGTGGCCCCGATCACGGGCCGCATCGCCGCCGAATTCCCGCCCGAACAGCAGGCTGCCGTGAGCTTCCTGCCGACGATGGTTTTCCTCTGGTTCCTGGTGCTCTCGACCCCGGTCGCCGCGCTGATGAACCGCTGGGGGCGTAAGGCCACGGCGCTTTTGGGTTACGGCTTCACGATCGCGGGCCTCATGGTCCCCTATGCCGCCGGTGCGGACTGCGCCCTGGGGTGGTATTTCGCGGGCTTCGGGCTGCTGGGTATCGGCAACACGGCGATTCAGGTCGCCGTCAACCCGCTGCTGGCGACCATCGTTCCCGGCGAGCGGATGACCAGTTACCTTACCGTGGGGCAGATTTTCCGCAATACCTCGCTCCTGCTGCTGGCGCCCATCGTCACGGGGCTGGTGGCTATGACCGGGTCGTGGCGGCTCCTGCTGCCGATCTATGCGGGCCTTACGGTCATTGGGGGCGTCTGGCTGCAACTGACAACGGTCCCCGAACCTGCGCAGCAGGAACGCGCCGCCGGGCTGGTTGACTGCTTCCGCCTGCTGAAAAACCGCGCCGTGCTGCTCTCGACGCTGGGCGTGGCTGCGTTCATCGCCGCCGATGTGGGCATCGGCTTCCTCTCGGTGCGGCTGATCGACAACCCCTCGTCGATCCTCACGACCACGGGATTCTATGCCTGCCGCATCGTCGGGACGCTTATCGGAGCATGGGTGCTGGTCAAGGTCTCCGACGTGAAATACCTGAGCTGGAACATGGCCGGAGCGCTGGCGCTGTGCGCCGCATTGCTGTTCGTGCGCAACGAGGCGGCTATCTATGCCGCCGTGGGGCTGCTGGGCTTCGCTATGGCGTGTGTCTTCGCGACGTTCTATGCCGTGGCCACCAAGGCCGTCCCGGAGAATGCCAACGGGGTGGCCGGACTGATGATCATGGCCATCTCGGCCGGAGCCGTTTCGGGCCCTGTCTGCGGTGCGATCATCCGTGCCTCGGGCAACCCGCACCTGGGGATGCTGTTCGTCGCCGTGTGCATCGGTTACATGCTCTGGGCCTCGTTTAAATTGAGACTAAAAAATTAAAATTTGCTGTAATGCGTAAAGTACTATTGACCCTATTGTTAGTCGCTGCGGCCGCGAGCGCCGCCGCACAGCGTCCCCGCACCCGCGTGGAGTGGGGCGTGGTCGGAGGTATCAACATCCCCGATTACTCGACCAACGAGGACGCTGCCGATGTGAAGAACAAACTGGGCTGGCAGGCCGGTATCGTCACTGCCATCAACCTCGGGGCTTTCGCCATCGAGCCGCAGATCCTCTACGTCCGCCAGGGCCTCCGCATCCGCCCCGCGGGTGAGAAGGAGATCAACCTCAAATCGAACTCGATCGACGTTCCGGTGCTGGCGTCATTCCGTTTGCTGCACCCCGTGCGTATCTACGCCGGTCCGGTCTTCACGGTGATGAACGACTGCAAGCAGAAGTCGGGCGGCGACCTGCTCGATTTCGGCCGCATACGCCCCTCGGTATCGTATACGGTGGGCGCCGGCGTGGTGTTGATGCGCCACCTGCTGATCGACCTGCGCTACAACGGCCAGTTCCGCTCGAAACACGACGTGGTGCTGCCCGACGGGCGCGAGCTGGACAAACTTCGTACGTATAATGTTGCGCTTAGCTTCGGATATTTGTTTTAACCTATGACAGAAGCTGTCGGAAAGGAAATCACACTCGAAGGCGTCGATCCCCGCGAACTTTACGGGGTGCAGAACGCCTATCTCGACCAGATCAAATCGCTGTATCCCACGCTGAAGATCGTGGCGCGCGGGCAGTCGCTCAAAGTCCTCGGCCCCGAGGCCGATACGGTGCGTTTCGCCAAGCGTATGGAGGGCCTTGCGGCCTATTACCTCAAGTACGGGCACATTTCGGCGCAGGTCATCGACCAGTGCTTTTCGGGCGGTTTCTCGGGTGGTATCGCGCAGGACAACGCCCCGGTCGACAAGGACGTGATCGTCTACGGCAACAACGGCAACATCGTCCGCGCCCGGACCGTCAATCAACAGCGGCTCGTCAAACTCTACGACAAGAACGACCTGCTGTTCGCCGTGGGACCTGCCGGCTCGGGTAAGACCTATACGGCGATTGCGTTGGCCGTGAGGGCTTTGAAGGAGAAGCATGTGCGCCGCATCATCCTCACGCGTCCGGCTGTGGAGGCGGGCGAGAAACTGGGCTTCCTGCCCGGCGACATGAAGGAGAAACTCGATCCCTACCTGCAACCGCTGTATGACGCGCTGAACGACATGATCCCGCCCGTGAAACTGCAAAAGTTTCTGGAAGAGGGGACCGTGCAGATCGCGCCGCTGGCCTTCATGCGCGGCCGTACGCTCGACAATGCGTTCGTGATCCTCGACGAGGCGCAGAACACCACCCTGTCGCAGATCAAGATGTTCCTCACGCGTATGGGGCGCAGTGCGAAATTCATCGTCACGGGCGACGTGACGCAGATCGACCTGCCGCGCAAGTCGGACAGCGGACTGGTACGTACGATGGAGATTCTGCGGGGTGTCGACGACATCGGCATCGTGGAGTTCGACAAACGCGACATCGTCCGCCACCCGCTCGTGAAACACATCGTCGAGGCCTTCGACAAACATGCTGAGGCTCCTGGTGAAAAAGAACCAACAAATTCAAAAACAGAATACTATGGATCGTAATTTGGTCGCGCTGAAACCGGCGCTTGTCTGGAAACATTTCGCGGAGATCGTCCGCATTCCGCGCCCCTCTTCCCACGAGGAGAAAATTCGCAAATATATTCTCGATTTCGCCCGCTCGCAAGGCCTCGAATGCAAGGAGGACGCGGCGCACAACGTCTATGTCTCGAAACCCGCTTCGAAGGGGATGGAGAACCGCAAGGGCGTGATCCTGCAGGCCCACCTCGACATGGTCCCGCAGAAGAACAACGACAAGACGTTCGACTTCACGAAGGACCCCATCGACGCTTATATCGACGGCGACTGGGTGACTGCCGACGGTACGACGCTGGGCGCCGACAACGGAATCGGAGCGGCTGCGATACTTGCGGTGCTGGAGGATAAGACGCTGAAACACGGTCCGGTGGAGGCCCTGTTTACAGCGACCGAAGAGACCGGTATGGACGGCGCCAACGGGCTGAAGAAAGGCCTGCTGCACGGCGATATTCTCCTGAACCTCGATTCCGAGGAGGAGGGCGAACTCTACGTGGGCTGCGCCGGAGGACTCGACGCCAACGTCACCTTTAAATACAAGGCCGAGCCAACGCCTGCGCGCAACTACACCGCCGCGAAGATCAACGTCAAGGGCCTCAAGGGCGGGCATTCGGGTATTCAGATCGTCTGCCAGCGCGCCAATGCCAACAAGGTGTTGTTTCGCTTCCTGAACGCTGCGCCGTGCGACGTGCGGCTGGCATCGGTCGACGGCGGCGGCCTCCGCAATGCCATCCCGCGCGAGGCCGAGGCGGTCGTGCTGGTGAAAACCAAGGATTACGACGAATTCGCCAAAGCTCTGAAGACTTACGAAAAGACCATCAAGGCCGAATATGCCGGTATCGAGGATGCCGTGTCGATCAAAGTCAGGGAGTGCGATAAACCCGCTGAAATGCTTCCGAAGGAGGTGTCGGCGAACCTGATCAAGGCCGTTGCGGCCTGCCCCGACGGGGTGCAGAAGATGTCGATGGCCATGCACGGACTGGTGCAGACCTCGACGAACCTTGCACGCGTGGTGTCGGACGGCAAAACGGTGAAACTGCAATGCCTGCTGCGCAGCTCGGTCAATTCCGAGAAGGATGCGCTGGGCGAGGCTATCTCCGCCGTCTTTGCGCTGGCCGGGGCCAAAACCGTGCTTTCGGGTGCCTACAACGGCTGGAATCCCAACATGGAGTCGCCGATCCTGAAGGCCATGACCGCCTCCTACGAGGCGCTGTATGGGAAGAAACCCGCCGTGACGGCCATCCATGCCGGACTGGAATGCGGCATCATCGGCAGCACCTATCCCAAGCTGGACATGATCTCGTTCGGCCCGACGATCTGCTACCCCCACTCGCCCGACGAGAAGGTGGAGATCGCTTCGGTCGGGAAGTTCTACGACTTCCTGGTCGACACGCTGCGCAACGTTCCCGAAAAGTAAGAGCAGCGTGGCCGCCGATTCTGAAAAGTGGTTCGTCATCGTCAATCCCGTGGCCGGAGGCGGCCGCGGGCTCGACCACTTTCCGCAGATTTCGAAACACCTGCGCGATGCCCATATCCTCTGCGAACCGGTCTTCACGGAGCATAAGTTCCACGCCACGGAACTCACCGTTTCGGCCGTGCGCGAGGGCTACCGCCGTATCATCGTCGTGGGTGGCGACGGGACGCTGCACGAGGTCGTGAACGGCCTGTTCATCCAGCAGGAGGTGTGTCCCGACGAGGTGCTCGTGGCCGTGGTGGCTGTGGGCACGGGTAACGACTGGGTCCGTACGTTCGGCATCTCGAACCGCTATCAGGACGCCGTGAAGGCCATCAGCGAGGGCTATTCCTTCCTGCAGGATGTCGGGGTGGTCTCCTACGAGGAGGCGCACTACCGCCAGAGCCGTTACATGGCCAACGTCGCCGGAGCGGGATTCGACGCGCATGTCGTGCGCAAACTCTCGCACCTGAAAAAGAAGGGCCACCGGAGCCGCTGGCGCTATACGTGGTGCCTGGTGAAGAATTTCTTCCGCTACAAATCCACGGGCGTCAAAGTCTGGGTCGACGACCGGCTGGTCTACAACAACCTGCTACTGTCGGCCGCAGTCGGTATCTGCAAGTTCAACGGCGGAGGTATCCAGCAGTTGCCTGCGGCTGTGGCTGACGACGGCATGCTGGACCTGTCGCTGATTCGCCCGGTCCATTTCTGGCACCTGCTGTTTCGCTTCCACTACCTGTTCAATGGCGGCATTTACCGCATCCGCCACATCCTGCAGGAGCGCGGCAGCCGTATCCGCATCGAATCGTCGCCCGAAGTATCGGTCGAGATCGACGGCGAGCCGCTGGGCCATACGCCGCTCGAATTTTCGATCCTCCACCGGGCCATCCGCATCGTCGTGGCGCGCGATTTCTACGAACGCTGCGCCTGTGCCGGGGAGCCGGTCGCACAAGTGGGGTAGTTGCCCCTGCCGATCCGAAAAAAAGAAGCCGGACCCTGCGGGGTTCGGCTTCTTTTTTTGTAAATGTATTAAGTGTGTGCGCACACACTTGCTATTTTCGAAAATTATGTATAGCTTTGCCCAGGCAAGGCGCATAACTTAGGCAAAGCATGATCGATAACGAAAACAGTACGGTCCGCATCGTCGACATCGCCCGCATGGCGGGGGTGTCGGTGGCGACGGTCGACCGCGTGATCCGCAACCGCGGCAAGGTCTCGGAGGAGAACCTCGCGCGCATCAACGAGGTGCTGCGGCAGGTCAACTACCGTCCCAACCTGATCGCCCGTTCGCTGGCTTCGGGGCGGAGGTATACGCTCTGCGTGGTGATGCCCCGATTCGTGCAGGGCGAATACTGGGCCGATTTCGAGGCCGGAATCGCCCGCGCCGAGGCTGAGGCGGGGCGTTATAACGTCGCCGTCCGCCGGTTCTGCTTCGACCAGTACGACCGTTCGTCGTTCGAAAGCCTGCTGGCGACGCTGCGCGGCGGGGAGTTCGACGGCGCCGTGATCGCGACGCTCTTTGCGGAGATGGTCGAGCCTTTCGCCCGCGAACTCGACGGGCGGGGCGTGCCCTATGTCTTCGTCGATTCGGATATTCCGGGTTGTAACCGGCTGGCCTATTTCGGCACGTCGTCGTTCGACGCCGGGGTGGTCGCCGCCCGGCTGCTTTTCGACCGCCTCGATCCCGGGGCCGACATCGTTGTGGGCAACATCGTCCACCGGGGCGACGCCGGGTCGAACCAGTGCCGCAACCGCGAGGCGGGTTTCCGCAGTTACCTCGAAGGGCACGCTTTCCGCGGCCGGCTGCACTACGCCGCACTGCGGCTCGACGACGAGGCTTACAACGGCCGGGTGCTGGACGAGTTGTTCCGCCGGAATCCGTCGGTGGCCGGGGCTGTGACCTTCAATTCGACGTGTTACATCCTTGCGGGTTACCTCGCGGCGCGGAAGCGTACGGATGTGCGGCTGGTGGGCTACGACGTGATCCGCCGCAACGGGGAGATGCTCTCTGCGGGCGTGGTGACGGCACTCGTCGCGCAGCGTCCCGAGGCGCAGGGCTACCGCGGCGTGATGGCGCTCTGCGAATGGCTTGTCGAGGGCCGTGCCCCTGCGACGGTCAACAACATGCCTATTGACATCCTGCTGAAAGAGAATATTCGATACTATGAAGGCAATTGACTTGATTCGGTCGGTCGCCGGATTTGCCGCGCAGCGGCCTGAAGTCCCCTCCCCGGAGGGGACTTAGGGGAGGGTCGGACCTGCATACGGCGGCGCAAACGCCGAAAACGGCAGGCAGTTGTTGATATTCGACGAAAATAACAGAAACCAAATTTTAACGTTGATAAATTATGAAAAATCTGTTTGACATTCAGGGCCGCGTCGTCGTTGTGACGGGCGGAGCCGGCATCCTGGGTCGCTCGATCTGCGTTTACCTCGCGGAGCAGGGCGCGCGTGTCGTGGTCCTCGACCGTGACGAGAAGGCGGGCGAAGAGCTCGTCGGGGAGATTCGCTCGAAGGGCGGCGAGGCGCTGTTCCTTGCCACCGACGTACTCAACCGCGAGGTGCTTGTGGAGAACCGCGAGGCCATCCTCAAGGCCTATGGTGTGATCGACATCCTGCTCAACGCCGCTGGCGGCAACATGGGCGGCGCGACGATCGCTCCCGATAAGTCGTTCCTCGACCTGGAGATCGACGCTTTTAAGAAGGTTGTGGACCTGAACCTGTTCGGCACGGTGCTGCCGACGACGGTCTTCGGCGAGGCCATGACGGCCCGCAAAAAGGGTGTCATCGTCAATTTCTGCTCCGAGTCGGCGCTGCGTCCGCTGACCCGTGTGGTGGGCTATGGGGCCGCCAAGGCCGCCATCGGCAACTACACGAAGTACATGGCCGCCGAACTGGCCATGAAGTTCAGCCCCGAGATGCGCGTGAACGCCATCGTTCCGGGATTCCTGCTCACCAACCAGAACCGTGCGCTGCTCACCAATCCCGACGGTTCGTATACCGACCGTGCGCGGACGATCATCGCCCATACCCCCGCCGGACGTTTTGCCGAGCCGGAGGAGTTGCTGGGTACGATCCACTACCTCATCAGCGACGCCTCGTCGTTCGTGACCGGTGCGCTGGCCGTAGTCGACGGCGGTTTCGACGCATTTTCGATTTAATTAAAAGGAATTATTAGCCGGGATTCCCAGCCCGCTCTGTTCGCCGCAGGCAAAGTCCCCGCCGAGGCGGGGATTTAGGGGTGGGTCAGACCTGTAAACACAGCCGGAGGCTGTGAGTGCCGCAGTCGGAAGCGGAAGAACGGCAGCATTCCGGAAACCTTAAAATACGCATACTCATGTATCTTTGTAAACAATCCTGGCGTTGGTACGGGCCGAACGACCCCGTCAGCCTCCAGGACATCCGTCAGGCCGGGGCCACGGACATCGTGAACGCCCTGCACCATATCCCCAACGGCGAAGTGTGGACTGTTGAGGAGATTAAAAAACGCCAGCAGATGATCGCCGACGCCGGCCTTACGTGGTCGGTCGTCGAGAGCGTCCCTGTCCATGAGCACATCAAGACCCGAACGGGCGATTTCCAGCGCTATATCGGGAACTACAAGCAGTCGGTCCGCAACCTCGCGGCCTGTGGCATTAAAGTGATTACCTACAACTTTATGCCCGTGCTCGACTGGACACGAACGGACCTGGCCTATACGGTCGAGGACGGTTCGAAAGCCCTGCGCTTCGAGCGTGCGGCGTTCGTGGCCTTCGACCTTCATATCCTGAAACGTCCCGGTGCGGAGAAGGACTATTCCGAGGCCGAGCGCGCCGCTGCAAAGGCCCGCTTCGAGCGGATGGACGCCGCTGAGATCGAACTCATCACCCGCAACATGATCGCGGGCCTGCCCGGCTCGGAGGAGAGTTTCACGCTGGAACAGTTCCAGCAGGAGCTGGACCGCTACAAGGACGTAGACGCCGAAACGCTGCGCGCGAATCTGGTGGCCTTCCTCCGCGAGGTGGCTCCCGTGGCCGACGAGGTGGGCGCGTTGCTGGCGATCCACCCCGACGATCCCCCGTTCCCGATCCTCGGCCTGCCGCGTATCCTCTCCACGGAGTCCGATTTTCAGAAATTGGTTGAGGCGGTTCCCAACGCATCCAATGGCCTCTGCCTCTGCACCGGCTCGTTCGGCGTTTCGGCGAAGAACGACCTCCCGGGCATGATGCTCCGCCAGGGCGACCGTGTGAATTTCGTCCACCTGCGTTCGACGCAGCGCGATGCCGAGGGCAATTTCTACGAGGCCAACCACCTCGAAGGCGACGTTCCGATGTACGACGTGATGAAGGCCCTGCTGGAAATTCAGCAGCGCCGCCGCGTCTCGATCCCGATGCGTCCGGACCACGGCCACCAGATGATCGACGACCTGAAAAAGAAGACCAATCCGGGCTATTCGTGCCTGGGCCGCCTGCGCGGTCTCGCCGAGTTGCGCGGTTTGGAACTGGGCATCGCCCGGTCGCTCTACGCGGACAAATAAACCCCTTGCGGGAAATAAAAGCAAACGGTGTACCCCGCAGGGAGTACACCGTTTTGTTAAGCGGACAAGGCGCAGAAGGGGATCGACAGCGTTATAACAGCCCTTTCGCCTCTAAATCCGGCGTCTTATGTCGGCCGGGCGCGGAACCGGACAGCCTGCGTATCGACAACCCTTTCGCCCCTAAGTCCCGGCTCTTAGCCGGGCGGGGCTATTTCTTCGTTGCCGGAGCTTTCTGGGCCGGGGCGGCGGGCGTTGCCGGGGCCGGGACGGTCTCGATTACGTCGACTTCGGTCACCACCCAGCTGAAAAGGTCGTTGGCGCACTGGCTCTCCATCTGGCGGATTTGCGACATGTCGCTCGTGTCGGCCAGGATGGCGTTGAAGAACTGGTCCATCGTGACATATGCGGCGTTCACCTTCCCGGCAAAGCAGTTGTAGAACGCCTTCTGCTGCTCGTGGTCGAGTCCTGCGGGCAGGACGCCCTGCGCTACGAGGTAGTTGTAGGGATAGATGTGGCGCATGTTGCGGGCATCGGCGTTGAGTTCGTCGACGATGGTCGATACGACCACCATGTCGACCGTGTCGTCCACGCCCTGCATCTCGACAAACTCCACGTAGACGGGATAGTTGTTTTCGAGCTGCCCGGCGACATTGTCGGTGAAGAGTACGAATTCGGCGTCGTTCAGGTCGTCGAGGTAAACCATCTGGCGGTAGCTGCGCAGCGCTTCGCGCATCGCCTTACGCTGTTCGTGGTTCCATTGCCGTTGCTGCGAGCAGCCGAGAAAACCTGCTGCGAACATCGCCAGCAGAGGTACACAGAGGAGAATTTTTTTCATTTTAACCTTGATTTTGGTTTTACTTTCCTTCGGAACGCAATACGTGTGCCAAAAAAATCTTATCTTTGGGGAAAAGAACCCGTTATGGATGTTTTGACCTTTCGCGACTATTGCCTGTCGCTGCCCCTGACCGAAGAGTCGACGCCGTTCGACGAAACGACGCTGGTCTACAAGATCGGCGGCAAGATGTATGCCTGCGCCGACATGAGCGATTTCGAGTGGGTCGCTGTGAAATGCGATCCCGACGAGGCGATCCTGCTCCGCGAACAATACGAGGAGGTCGGCACGGCGCACCATTTCAACAAGGACCATTGGAACGGCATCCGTACGACGGGCGACCTTCCCGATGCCTTTATCCGCGAGCAGATCCGTAACTCCTACCTGCTGGTCCTGCGGCGCAACGTCACGCCCAAAGCCCGCCGGGAGGAGATTCTCCGCTACGTCGAAGAGCACGGGCTGCCGGAATAAAGCGTATAATTTAAAAAAACGATAACATGAAAACCCGATTTCTTTTTGTTGCGCTGGCCTGTGGGCTGGCGGTAAGTTCGTGCGGCGGCGGTCAAAAGACCGAATTGTTCAACGGCCGGGACCTCGCCGGATGGGTGTGCGTCACCGACCCGGCGAGCGACGCCGATCCGGCGGAAACCTTCTCCGTCGTCGACGGGCATATCCGCATTGCGGGCACCCCGTTCGGATATATGCGCACCGCCGTGCCGTACGGCGATTACCGGCTCCATGTCGAGTGGCGATGGATTGGTGAGGCCACGAACAGCGGCCTTTTCCAGCGTGTGCAGGAGGGTGATAAACTCTGGCCCGCGGCCATCGAATGCCAGTTGCAGGCCGGGCATGCGGGCGACCTGCTGGGGCTGGGCGGAGCGAAGATCGCCGGGGCCGAGAGCAACGGACGGGTCTTCATCAAGAAACGCAGCGGCGGGGAGTGTGAGCGGCCCGCGGGCGAGTGGAACAAGGCTGAGGTGGTCTGCGTGGGCGATTATATCGCCGTCTACATCAACGGCGTTTTGCAGAACGAGTGCACCGGAGCAGCCCGCAACGGCTATATCGCGCTCCAGAGCGAGGGCGGTCCCGTGGAGTTCCGCAACGTCTGCCTGACCGATCCTGAGTAAGCCCGCCGGCGTAAGACGCCGGGATTTAGGGGCGAAAGGGTTGTCGATACGCTGGCTGCCCAGTTCCGCACCCGGCCTGCAACGCAGTAACATCCGTAACGCTGTAACACGCCCCTGTTACAGCGTTACTGCGTTACGCGCCGCCTGTTACCAGGGGATCGAGATTTCGTGCCCGTCGGTCGAGAGGGCCAGTCGCCCGGTCTTGAGTGCCCGGCTGACGCGCATCTTCGCTGCAGACTCTGTACACCCCAGTTTTTCGGCTATCCGGCGGGTCAGCGTCGTACGGTCGGCGGCGCCGCCCAGGTCGTCGTGTAGCGTCGCCACGCAGGGGTCGCCGGGATCGGGACCCACCGTGGGGATGTTGCACGCCACGGGGAGCCCTTCGCTGTCGATCGTGAAGGCAAACCGGTCGAAGGGTTCGTTGCGGCAGAACTGCGGATCGACAATCGACGCTTCGCCTACACGGTGGACGTAGAGCACCGATTCCGACTTGCGTTGCAGCGCCGAGCCGGTGTGGCCGCGGGCCTTGTCCGAATTGGGGTTGGTGTGCAGTATGCAGAGTATGTGGCAGGAGAGCTGCGAGGAGATGCGCATCAGTTCGGTGACGATGTGTTCGCTCTCCCGAAGGTCATTGGTGTCGTATTGCAGGTCGCCGATGCCGTCGATGACCGCCAACCGGGGCCGGAGGT
>JAEZTA010000016.1 GCA_023443765.1 Bacteroidota bacterium
TCGTTGTCGTAGGTCATTTCGAGGTAGCTCGTGATCAGCCGCGCCTGCATCATCTCGTAATTGTTGATGGGCGGATAGCTCGCCACGGGTTGACGGCAGCCGTTGCGGTGGCCCCACGTCATATAGAAAATCACCTGCGCTTCGGGCGAACCGGCATGCACGAGGCTGTCGAGCGTCCGCGCAAAGGGATAGACCTCGCGGGCAACCTGAACGGTCGGCATCGCGGGCGCAGAACTCTGTTCCTGCAGGATCACATAGTCCCAGCCGCCGCGGGCCAGCGTGTCCAGCAAGGCCTGGTTTTTCAGGTGGCCCGAGAAGCGCTCGCCGCCCTTGAGCATGCGCGCACACGAAAGTTTCACACCCTGCGAAGCGGCGATTTCACGCACCGTGCCGGGCAGGTCGTGGTAATAGGTAAAACTGTTTCCGATCCACAGCACCCGCAGGGAGTCCTGCGTCCGGGCCATGCCGCCGAGCGGCAGCAGCACGAAAATCAGGCGTAAAACAAGTTTCATCACGGCTTTCAGTTTTTAGGGTTTCGGTTTTGAGGGCGGGATCCTTATTTCAGGTCGGAACCGGGCAGAACAATCAGGCCTTCGAGGCGATCCCTGCGCTTCAACGCCTTGCGCTCCGGAACGGCGCTGCGCACTTCCGCAACGGCAGTCCCCGAAGGCTTCACTCCCGTATTGATCCACTTCAGGGCTGTCCCCAGCAAAGGATCGCGCACGTCGCCCCAGGGATAAATATCATACCAGAACTCATGCACCAACACTTCGGGCGTAAATCCCGAACTGTAATCCTTCGATCCCACGGCATTTTCCGAGTAAAATGTGATGGGAGAGAACTCGTATTCGTAACCGTCTTTCTCCTTGACGACAGGCTCCATACCCACGTTCTTGCCGTTGGTGGTTTCACCGACCAGCCTCACGTCGATGCCGATTCCGCGCAGGCCGTTGATAACCGCTTCGCTGGCCGAAGCGGTATTCTCCGTACAGAGTACATAAACCGAACTCAGGCCCAGGGCATAAGCCTCCTGCAGCCCCTGTTTGGCCGCGTCATAATTGCCGCCGATCGTGTATACACTCCCTGCATCCCCTTTTGCAGTACGGTCCTTGTTGGTCGTTTGTTTCAAAAAGACCTGGTCTTTTTTGGCATTTCCGGCGATCATCGTACTCATCAGCAGGCTCGAAACCAGATGGCCGCCGCCGTTGTTGCGCAGGTCGAGGATCAGGTGCCTGACATCCTGGCTTTTAAACTCCCGGAACGCATTCATCAGTTGCTGGTCGTAATTCATATTGAACGAATTATAGACCAGATACCCGATTTTATCCGTGCCGTTTTCCGCCGTCAGCACCTTTGTCACCCACACCGGATTGTCGTCATACGAAGCGGAGGTTACCGACATTTCGGACCCTTCGACCAGTTTGCCGTTGCTCAATACAGCCGTGGTCAACGTCACCGTATGTCCGGCTTCGTCGGTTGTAAGCTGTTTCCAGCACGCTTCCAGATTCTTGTCGGTGATCTTCTCCCCATCGACCCGCAGAATCAGGGAACCGCGGCCCAGACCGGCTTTCGCGACAGGCGACCCGGGGGATACGCCCATCAGGATCAGGTAATATTCGCCCGTCATCCCCGGAACATCGTCATAAACGATGTATGAAACCCCCATCCCCTCCGTTGTTTTGTGCAGGCTGCGGGATTTCGACTGGGCCGACGCCGTTTTATAGCGATCAATATTGGAATAAAAACCGGTCCGCACCCCCTTTTCCCAGTGGCCGTCATCGTGGTTGACATCGTTCTGCGCGGCGACATCCCGCAGGACCCGGCCGAGAAAATCCGTATATTCGAGTTTGTAATCGGGCGTCACGTTCTTCACCGCATCGTTCCACAGGTAATGGGTCTTCATATAAGCGAACATCCACTCCTGGATTTCCGTTTCGGAGCCGGGGCCCGGATCGGGCGTTCCCTTGTCCGAGCTGCACGATACAGCCAGCATTGCAGCAGCAACCAGGGCGCCGGTTACATGCCAATAAGTACGTTTCATAATTTCTGGGGTTTTCAGCGATTCGGTGAATCCTTTGCGGTCGCCTTGCGGTCGGCGGCATATTTGCGGCACCAGGTCGCAATGCCGCATTCGTCGCATTTCGGGGCCCGGGCCACGCAGACATAACGTCCGTGAAGGATCAGCCAGTGATGGGCGACGGGCAGCAGGTGGCCGGGAATATTCTTCTCAAGGGCCAGTTCGGTCTGGAGCGGGGTTTTCGAGCGGGTCGTCAGGCCGATGCGCTCCGAGACCCGGAAAACATGCGTATCGACCGGCATCACCTCCTTCTGCCACAGCACGGCGCCCAGCACGTTGGCCGTCTTGCGGCCTACGCCGGGCAGGCGCTGCATCTGCTCCAGGTCGCTCGGGACTTCGCCGCCGAACTCCTCGCACAGCATCCGGGCCATCCCCGCGAGGTTTTTGGCCTTGTTGTTCGGATAGGAGATACTCTTGATGTAGGGATAAATCTCCTCGGCCGAAGCTTTGGCCATCTCGAACGGGGTCGGGAAAGCCTCGAACAGGGCCGGAGTGGTCATGTTCACCCGCTTGTCGGTGCACTGCGCCGAGAGGATCACCGCCACCAGCAGTTGATAGGGATCCATGTACTTCAATTCGCTCTCGGCCACGGGCATGTGCTCCGAGAACCAGGCGATGATGCCGTCGTAACGCTCTTTTGTTGTCATAGCTGTTATTTTTTACGTCGGAAAAGAATCTTTTTCACCAGCAGTCCCAGTCCTTCGGGACAAAGCAGCAAACGCGGGCAGGCGCATACGTCCCGCCACCAGCGCGCCACATACTCCCCGACCGTGCCTTCCCACGAGAGGACCCACAACGCCACCCCGCTGCGCTCGCGCAGGATGCGGAAACGGTTGCGGCCCCCTCCGTAGCGCGCGTCGAACCAGAGGCTGATGCCCATGAGCGAATCGCGGAAGGCGATGCGCTTCACATGCGAAGGCGTATGACTCACGCTGTCGGGCAGGCGGCGGTGTACGGCCGTCGGCCGGTCGATAAACCGAATCCGGCTGTTGGCGGCGAACCACAGCCACATCGGCCAGTCGTCGGTCTGCCATTCGGGGTGCTCCGCAGGGCGCACTTCGGCATAGTAGGCGGCGATCAGTTTCCGGCGGGCCAGCGTCGTACAGTTGGCAATGGTCGTCCGCAGCAACAGCCGGTCGAAATCGGTGTAACGCTCCGGCGGATAGGGCTTTCGCTCGTCCGTCGCCTGGTAAAAATCGACCGCCGCAGTACAGCACATGCCGCACTCCGGGTCCGCCTCCATCAAGTCGGCCTGCAACTGCAGCTTCTGCGGATCGCTCCACCAGTCGTCGCCGTCGAGGTAAGCCACGTATTTTCCGCGGCAGGCGTCGAATGTCCGGCGGTAGTTAGCCCGCATGCCGACATTCCCGGTCGAAGTCACCAACCGGATGCGGTCGGGATATTTCGCCGCATATTCGCGGCAAATCTCCCCCGTGCGATCCGTACTGCAATCCTCCCCCACGACCAGTTCGACCCCGAACGCAGCCTGCTGTTCCAGCACGCTTTCAATCGCCCGGGCGATATAAGACTCGTGGTTGTAGGTCGTCATGCAGACCGACACCAACGGCGTATCATTTCCTGCGGCCATTAATCTTCAGTTTCTTCTTCAGCGATTTCCGGAATGCCCGCGAAACGGCGTGATACCCGCGCCCCAACGACAGCAAACGCGGATGGGCCGCAAC
>JAEZTA010000017.1 GCA_023443765.1 Bacteroidota bacterium
CTGGTACTCCGGACCCGTCACATAGGGAACGGCAAAGTAGGGGTTTTCCACAACGTGGTACAGCATACCGCTGTTGCCTCCGTAGGAGAGCTTCCAGTCCCAGTCCACGATGAAGTTTTCGTATTGCTTCTTGGTGACGATGTAGCCCGAAAGGTCGCTACCGTCTCCGTTGGCCTGGATGCAGCCGTCGACGATGTGCCACGGTTGCGTCAACGAGTCCCCGTTGAAGTCTTTCCATTGATCGAGGCTCTTGCCGTCAAATAATAATTCCCACCCGTCAGCGGCCTCTGCAGCCGTGAGATGGTTCTGTTGGGGACCGCACGAAACGGCCATGGTGAGTAGCAGGCCAAAGCCACATACTCCGGTGACTTTTCTGCGAAAAGTAGTTAGTAGCATAATTTTATGTTGGTTTAGTGGATACCTGTTGCGGGATGTACAAAGTTACCTTTTTTTAGGTACCCCGCTACACGCGCAATGAACTATATAGAACCCGAACGATCTATATAGTATTAATAATCAACACCATAAAAACAAGGAGAGGCCCCCGGATTATATAGATTCCCGGAGGTAGTTACAGCCCGATCCGGGCAACCTGCGCCTCGAAATCGTCGCGGTCGAGCGCGGCATTGCGCAGTTTGGTGCGGTAGGTATAGACAGTGGCTGAAGCGCAGTTGAGCAGCGACGCAATATGTCCGCTGTCGGTGATCCCGAGCCGGAGCGCGGCCAGAATCCGCAGTTCGGTCGTCAGCGAAGAATCGGTGCGGGGAGCAAAACGCGATTCGGGCTGCAACAGTTCGTTGACCTGTTCGATGAACTGCGGGAAGATGTCGAGGAACGAAGCGTCGAACGACTGGTAAAACTTGAGGTATTCGCCGTTGATCGTTTGCGACATACTCAGCCAGCGCACCAGTTCGTCGGTGCCTTTGGTCTTGGCAATGTGGCACACCTCGCGGCGGAAAGCATCCATTTGTCCGATATAACGCACCGAGAGGTCGATATAGTGACAGACATAACGGTCCTTGATGCGATTCGAATCGACCAGTGCGCCGTTGATCTCGCGAATATGGTCGTTCTTGCCGAGCAGTTCGTGGTTTTTCTCGCGAAGCATATCGCTCAGGCGGATCAGTTTCTCGTGGTTATTGTGCAGGCGCCGGTGCTGCCACAGCACAAACCACAGCACTGCGATCAGGACCACGAGGAAAACCCCGGCCAGGCAGATCACTGCAATCATCATCGTCTGCCTTCCGGCGATATTGGCGGCGACGGTCTCGCTGATCTTCATCGCCGCAGCCGAAGAGTTGGGAATGCGCGCAATCGACTTGCAGCGCACGGCATCGTCGAAGGTGGAACCCATATAGGCCGCAGCGCGATCGAACTCCTCCCGGTTGAAAAGCCGGAGCGCCAGATCGTACAACGAATAGTAGGAACGGGTTCCGGCACACAGGTCGGAGATCGAGGATTCGGCCAGATAGTATGCCGACAGGTCCTCGTCGCCCATCTTCCGGGCAATGTCCGACATGGCATAATAGAGCAGCGCGCGTTCGGGATAAGTCAGGACCCTGGCCGTAAAAGGCTCCAGCGCCTCCAACGCCTCCACATAGCGCATACTGTCACGAAGGCCCGCGGCCCGCATCCGCGCCCGGGTCAGGTCGCTCAGCCCCGGAACCGAAATGCGGCGCGTCAGGAGCACCGTATCGTGCCAGGCCATCTTCCGGTGCGGTTCTTCGATCTCGGAATAACGCCGGGAAGCCACCGAGCAGAAGCACAGATACCATGCGTTATATTCCAACGGAGTCATCCCGACAGTATCTATTTTCCGGAAAATAGCCTCGGCATAGCTGGTCTGCCCGCGCCCCAGCCAGACATCAATATCGGCCAGCAAGGCCAACCGCCGCTCGTACCGCGAACCGCTCCGTTCGGCCAGCCGGTAGAGCCTGTCGACGTAATAGGCCGAAGAGTCGAGGTCGAAAGTCACGAAAACCTGCGCCACGGCGAACAACTGTTCTGCCTGCCTGGCAGCCGGGGCCTCCCGGTCGATCCGGCTGCGCAATTCGTCGGCCTGCTCCTGACGCCACTGCTGATAGCGGGCTTTCTGCGCCAGCTCGGCATCCAACCGTTCCAAAGCGGCCCGGGTCTGCAACGAATAACCCGACTGCCGCGTACACCCGACAGGCAGGAGGTACACCGCAACCAATGCAAACAGTCCGCAGAAACGAAGGATAATCCGGAGCGACATCGTCAATAGTTTTGGGTCGGACAAATTTAACAAAAAAGCCAGGCTTTACAAACCGGACAGGCAAATTAAACCCGAATACCCCGGAAGCGCCCCAACGCCAGCCTCAGCCGCTGCATTTTTTGCCGAAGCCCGGCGGACGGTTACAGGTCGATACGCCGGCACGAAGCGCCGGCCATGTCGACGGGTTTGCCAACGCCCGGCAGCGAGACCGCGTGCGCCTTGTCGTCCATGTTGACGATGAGGTAAACCCGCTTTCCGTCGGGTTTCCGCCATTCGGCAGCCAACACCGAGGCATCGTCGCCGAATCCCGGAATCCGGACGACCGGGTTATCGCCCAACGGCGCGAACTCACGGAGAAACAGGCCTCCGTAGACCACATCGTGCACACCCCGGCGGAAGTCCATGAGCGTCTTCATAAACCGGGCCTCTTTTGCAGCGCCCTCCGACATCAGCGGCCGGGGATCGACCCACCCGATCTGCGAGCCCCACAGCAGGGCTTTGGTCAATTCGTAGCGGAAGTCGCCGAGGCCCATCTTATCGGCCTTATCGGGCGTATAGGTAAATGCGCTGGTGATGGCACGGTCGGAGTAGACCATCGGGAACACGGGTTTGATGGTGCAGGAATTTTCGGCATGGGGCGTATTGACCACCAGCAGCATGTCGAACAGGTCGATGTAGCATTCGGCGTTCTCCTCGCTGGTCAGGATATTCCCCTCCTGCAAATGGTTGGCGCGGATTTCGTTGATCAGCCTGCGGTAACCGTCGTACCAGAAACTGCCGCCGCCGACCGGGTGGTTGTGACGTTCATTCCAGCAGGGTTCGGGCGCTGCGGCCGAAATCTGGTCGATATAAACGCCGTTGACGCCAAGTTCAGTCTGGAGACTGTCGACGAGTCCGATGATCTTCCGGTGCCAGATGTCGGTCGAAGGGCAGGTTACCGTGTTGAGCACCTTCGAGGTAGGGTAAATTTCGGTATAGAGCGAGCCGTCGGGCTTGCGGCACGAAGCGTCGTAACCGCGGTCGCGCTTATAGCTGTCCGCTGCGGGGTCCCAAAGGCGGCCGTTGATGTAAGGCGTAACTTTGGCCCCCAGTTGCTGAACATCGTGCACCATCCCGGCAAATTCCTTTTTAGCAGGCAGGTAATCAGGATAGTGGGTGTCGTAGGGGTAGTTGTGCCAGAAGTACCAGTGTACGCCCAGCCCATTGCCGAAATGTTTGGCGGCACGTTTGACCGCATCGAATGTATCCTCGCCGACATATTTGGCGCGCACCCACGCGTCGGCGTCATAGCACCACTGCGGGATGTTGCGCGAAGCCAGCGGCCTGCTGCCCCACTCGGTGGTGAAGGTGAAGGGGCGGTACCACCGCACGACGGCGTCTTCCCAGCCTTTGGGGGTGAAGCCCACGACCGAAGTCCAGGGCAGGCGGAATGTCCCGCCTTCGATCCAGCCGGCCGAAGCGGGAATCGCATCGTTGAAGATGACCGTTTTATGGGTACACTGCACCGAGTAGGTCTTGCCGCAACCCTGGCGGTCCTCCGTGCCATAGTACAGGGCCCCGTCGCCGTTATGCACCAGCACGAACTGCATGGCCGAGGCGTGCGAAGGGTAACGGGCCTCAAAAGTGGCAATATCGAGCGGTTTCTCGACGCCCCAGCCCTCGGTCGTGATGACTTTGCCATCCGCCGGACGGTCCGTCACGATGCGGGGGAACTTCACATCGGTGACCATCCACCCCGCAGGCAGGTCGGCCTCCAGATTCCATTGCAGCAACTCACCGTCATCGGGCAGCGTAACATACATCCGGACGGGATATTTCACCGACGAGTAGTCGAGCGTCAGTTGCCACGTGAAGACCAGCGTTTTGGCCCCGGCATCATCGCGCGTCTCAACGCCCTCGTAAACAGCATGTTCGGGCAGCAGCTCGGGATTCTCGCCTTGCGGTCCTTTGTAGACGAGCGACCACGGCTGGGCGTTCTGGCCTTCGGGGGCCACAGAACGACCTCCCAGCACCAGTTTTTTAATACCGAAAGCCTTTTCGGCGCTGAATACGGCTTCCACGTGCTTATTGGACAGGGTGCAATCTTCGCCGGGCCGGCTTACGGTCGTCTTGCATAGGGCTAATGCCGGCAGTTGCAGCAATAACAGGCATATCGCCAGCTTACAGATTCGGTTCATCATATTTTAGTAGCGTATTTTATAGGTCTTGGGTTACGGGAGGGGCGATCGGTCGTCGTGGGGCAAATCCGGTGCTTTATATTATAGGTATATACCGGCACGGCGACACAGGATTCAAGGCTCCCCTTTCGAGCAAAAGTAAACAAAAAAAGTTTCTTAAACAAATAGCCTTTCGTAAAAAACTTTTCGATCCTATCCGCAAACAAGCTGAGCGTAGCATTTCAATACGCAGCATCTGGTTTTTTCACACCTTTTTCGCTTCAATATTCTAATTAACAATAGCTTGAATGACATAATTTCATTCATTCACAGAACGAAAGCCAACTATACACAGGCAAATTTTCCAGTCGGAAACATCCCCGTAAATCAGCCATAAACCACTTATATACAATATATTAAACACCCTGCACAAGACATATCGGCCAACCGCCCGGACTTTTTAAAGTAAAAAAACTTATCAAAAATACACGCGATAATAATTTTATTGTTATATTTGCTTTTGCATAATGAATACTTTTAACCGAACATTGTCCTAAATCGAGCAATATGAATCGCAGAAAACGGTATATCAAAGTTCTATTCGACTGTAACAAAGCAAATAACTAATATCAACCAAACTATTAATCTTACCCAAAAACAGACGCCTATGGTTAAACGACACTCACCGGACCAAAAACTATTGACTTCCTGAATTTCACAATCTCTCGTTGTTTTGCAACCAGCAATAACAAATTGAACCTGGGCGGACCGCCTGACGGACACACGTAGGAACCGCACCAAACTTTATCAAGTAATTTAAATGAGGAAATATGACAATGATTATACAAAAGCTCTTTTGTAAAATAGTGCCCTGGGTGTGTGTGTTGATTCTGGGGCTTATCCAGGTTACGGAATTGAGCGCAAATCCAAAATCAGTATATACCGGAAGTAACCTATCCGAAGCAGTCGCGGCGCCGCAAGGGGGGGGGAATTTTAAGCTTACCGGACAGGTATTCGACGAAACCAAAGCCGGCGTTCCGGGCGCAACGGTCACCGTCAAAGGCAGCACCCGCGGCGTTATCACCGGCAACGACGGCAGTTTTACGCTCGATGTCGCTCCGACCGATGTAATCGTCATAGCCTATCTGGGTTATGAAACGCAGGAGATCCTGGTAGGATCCCGCAAAACCATCGTCGTCGAACTGGCCCGCAAAACCTCTGAACTGGAAGCCGTTACCGTAGTCGCCTACGGCAAGCAGCGCAAAGAGAGCATCGTCGGCGCTATCAATACACTCGACGCCAAAGAGTTAAAAGTATCGACAGGTCAGCTTTCATCGAGCCTCGCCGGTAAACTCGCCGGTCTGGTGGTCATGCAGCGTACGGGTGAGCCCGGATCGAGCGCCGAATTCTGGATTCGCGGCGTGAACACGTTCGGAACCGGCAGCACGACGCCTCTGGTGCTTGTCGACGGTATCGAGCGCAGCATGGACCTCGTCGATGCCGACGATATCGCCACCTTCTCGATCCTGAAGGACGCAACGGCAACGGCCGTTTACGGTGTGCGCGGTGCAAACGGTATCATCCTGATCACCACCAAGCGCGGTATGGAGGGAACGCCGAAGATCAACGTAAAGGCAGAGTTCGGCATGACACAGCCGACGAAACTGCCGAAGATGGCCAACACCAGGCAATGGCTCGACTTCTACGACGAGTTGTGCCGCGACAGCCCGACCGGGGAGCAGGGTTTCTCGGATTATGAGCGTCAGATGTACCTGAGCGGCAAAGACCCCGACCTCTATCCGTCCGTCGACTGGACAAAGGAAATCTTCAAGAGCCTGGCCATGACCGGCCGTGTCAACGTGAGCGTATCGGGCGGTTCGCCGAAGGTGCGCTACTATGTAGGCTCGTCCTACTATACCGAAGGCGGTATTTTCAACATCGCCGACAACAAGCGTTACGACGCCCAGATGAACTATAACAAGTTCAATTTCCGTTCGAACATCGACATCAACATCACCAAATCGACGGAACTCGGACTGTCGCTGTCGACACAGTATACGACGACGAATCAGCCGAACAGCTCGCTGGCCGATTTGTACAACTACACCATGCTTTCGACGCCTATTTCGACAGCACCCATCTATTCGGACGGTACGCTCGCCATCGCTTCGGACAACGGCAGTACCAACCCCTACAACATGCTGAACAACTCGGGCTATGCGCGCACCACGAATGTCGTCGCACAGTCGCTGATGTCGCTGACCCAGGACTTTTCGGATATTATCACCCCGGGCCTCAAAGCCAATGTCAAGTTTTCATGGGACGCCCAGAATGCAACGACCCTCAACCGGGCCTATTCCCCGAATGTATATTCGGCGACCGGACGTGACGAGGACGGCAACCTGATCTTCGACCAGACGGTCGTCGGAACCGGCTACATGTCGCTTGCGCGGTCCAATGCAGGCTGGACGACGATCAACTTCGAGGGAAGCCTCACCTACGAGCGGCTCATTGCCGACGACCACCGCGTGAGCGCCCTGTTCCTTTACAGCGTACGCAACCGGACCAACAATGTCCCCGGAACTTATATCGCAGCTTTCCCGTATCGTAACATGGGTATTGCAGCCCGCGTCACCTACGCCTTCCGCGACAAATACTTCCTGGAGTTCAACTGCGGTTACAACGGTTCGGAAAACTTCGCCCCGGGTAAGCGTTACGGTTTCTTCCCCGCATACGCGCTGGGTTACATGATCAGCAACGAGAAATTCTGGGAATCGCTGCGCGACAAGATCAATATTCTGAAGATCAGAGGTTCTTACGGTAAGATCGGTAACGACCAGATCGGCGGCAGCCGTCGTTTCGCCTACAACACGACGATGAACGTCTCCGCCCCCGGCTTCGTTTGGGGCACAGGCGGCCCCGGCAATATCTACACGGGTATTCCGACGAACGGCTATACGACCGGAGAGATGGGCAATGCCAATGTAGCCTGGGAAGAGGCCACGAAGGCCGACGTCGGTATCGAATTGGGCCTGTATAACAAAGTCCGCATCCAGGCCGACTACTTCTACGAGAAGCGCGAAGGCATCTTCATCCAGCGCGAATCGACTCCGTCGGTCGTCGGAACGAAGGTTGCCCAGTATGTCAACCTGGGCCGGATGCAGAATCAGGGTGTGGATTTGTCGCTCGAATTCGACCATCAGTTCAACAAGGACCTCAGCCTGTCGGCACGCGGTAACTTCACCTACAACCGCAACAAGAAACTCTACGACGACAAACCGGACCAGATCTGGAAATACCAGAACCTGGCGGGATTTGCCCAGAACCAGCAGTTCGGACTTATCGCCGAAGGCCTGTTCGAATCCGAAGAGGACATTGCCAACTGGCCGAAGCAGAATTTCGGCGATGTACGTCCGGGCGATATCAAGTACCGCGATATCAACGGCGACGGCGTAGTCGACACGTTCGACAAAGTGGCCATCGGTTATACGACCATCCCCGAAATCAACTACGGATTCGGAGCCAGCCTCAACTGGAAAGGATTCGACGTTTCGGTATTCTTCTCGGGCGTCGCCAATACGACCCGTATCATCAGCGGTTTCAACCTGTTCGGACAGGCTTCGAACATCAAGCGTTCGGGACAGATTTTTGCCGACGTAGCCGAGAACCGCTGGACGCTGGACAACCAGAATCCGAACGCCCCCTATCCCCGCCTGGCCATGAAGAAGGTCGACAACAACCAGCAGGCATCGACCTATTGGCTGCGCGACATGAGCTTCCTGCGCCTGAAGAACGCCGAGATCGGTTATACGCTTCCGAAAGCATGGACCAAGAAAGCGGGCTTTTCGGCAGTTCGATTCTATGTTCAGGGCGTCAACCTGCTTACATTCAGCGATTTCAAACTATGGGATCCCGAGTTGAGCGCCAGCTATGGCAACCAGTACCCTCAAGTCCGCACCGTTACGATCGGTGTAAACCTGAACTTCTAAAACAAAATACCTGAACGATTATGAAACAAATACGAATATTTTGTGCTATTCTGGTATTCTCCCTGGCATTGACCTCCTGCGAGTCGTATTTCGACGTTAAGCTCGACGACCAGCCGAATATCGAGGATATATTCAGCACCACAAACGGCACCAAAAAGTATCTTGCACATATCTACTCCTACATTCCGATGGAGGAGGAGATCGTAGGCAGCGAAGGCTGGGTAGTTCCGCGCTCGGACGAAGCGCAGTACTCGTTCTTCCAGTGGGTAAACTACCTCCAGATCAAAACCGGCAGTTACAGCAGCGGTACGGTCAACGGAACCGGATCTGATCTTGTAACAGCCGATGCAGCTTACTACAATTTCTGGAGAAAGAACTACGTAGCGATCAACCAGTGCTCGACGTTCCTCAAATACGCCGACCTGAACAAAGATGAGAATCCTGACAAGCTCAAGGCCATGAAGGCCGAAGCCCGCTTCCTGCGTGCATTCTACTACTTCTGCCTGTTCCGTCAGTTCGGCCCGGTGTATGTCTGGGGCGACCAGATGCCCGACGAAACCATCATGGGTTCGACGATCGACCGTCATACGGTGGACCAGAACATTGATTTCATCGTAGGTGAGCTGGATGCAATCAAGAACGACCTGCCGCTGCGAATGTCGGATATCGGAGAGCCGGAAGCAAGTTTCGTCGGACGCGTTACCCGGGGAGCCGCACTGGCCCTGAAGGCGCGTGTCCTCCTTTACGCCGCATCGCCGCTCTACAACGGTTGCGACCTCTATATCGGCAAGATGAAGAATATGCGCGGCGAGTACCTCTTCCCGCAGACCAAAGACGACTCCAAATGGGAAGCCGCAGCACAGGCTGCATGGGATGTTATTTCCCTGGGCATGTACAGTCTGTGTGAGGATAATACACAGACCGACCGGTTCAAGAAAGGCGTTGCGTCGTACCAGAAAGTCATGTTCGACAACTGGAACAGCGAGACGATCTGGGGCTGGTGGTTCCGCACGACCAAAGGCTACGAATACTTCGGCCCCACCGGCGGGCAGATCGGCCCGGCCATGCCGCCCAACGCACTGGAAACGCTGGGTGTCCGCGGCGGATACGGCGGTATCGCTCCTTCGCTCAAACTGATCGACTCCTATCCCATGTGGAAGACCGGACGTTACCCGGTAACGGGTTACCAGGGACAGAACGATCTGTCGAAACCGATCGTCGACCCGCAATCGGAGTACCAGGCAACCGGATTCACCGACAATTACAAACAGCCGGTCGATGCCGATTGGGCTCCCGCCTTCAAGGCGCACAACAGTTGCGTCGGACGTGATCCCCGCTTCTATGCCTGCCTGGTTCCCAACGGATTCTACTGGCCGAACAAGGCATTCCCGAAGCGATTCACCTGCTATGACAATGCAGAGTGCACGTCGCGGTATTCGGCTACTTCGGATGCCAACCGCCTCGGTTATACCTGGCGCCGGCTACTGAAGCCCGATTACTCGCTCAATGACGAGTACGATATGTACAAGGCGATCAAATACGTATATCCCGCATTCCGTCTGGCCGAGGTTTACCTGAACTATGCCGAAGCCTGCAACGAGAAACCGCAGCGCGACGAAGATGCAGCCCTTCTTTACCTGAACAAGGTGCGCAACCGGGTCGGACTGATCGATATCGAGGAGGCATATCCCGAAATCAAGGGAAACAAGGACCTGTTGCGCTGGTGCATTCAGAAAGAGCGCATGGTCGAATTCGGTCTGGAGGCAAAACGCCACTTCGATGCCTGCCGCTGGATGATCGCCAAGGATGAATACCCCGGTACTCCCTGGACGCTGCACCTGACCGCGACAAACTACGAGGATTCTTATCAGCGCGTGAACAACGAACTCCGAATCAGCAACTACGTTTTCCAGGATAAGGATTATCTGTATCCCATCGGTGCCGCTCAGTTGGCCGAGATGACCAATATGACCCAGAATTACGGATTTTAACTAACGCTTGATGTGATATGAAAATAAATTTGTGGAAATTGTTGCTTGCAGCTCTGATCGCATCGACCGCCCTGGTCGCCTGCAAGGACGAGCGCAACAACTTCATGGTAGACGATACGGTCTCATTTCTTGCGGTAGACAACCAGCTTGTAAATGTGGCTCTGTATAACGAAGAATGCGATCTGACAATCATCAAGAGCGGCAAAGGACAATCGGGCGCCACGGTGCGTCTGGCGGTCTCGGACGCTGCGCTCGACGCATACAACACCGCTCACGGCACTGACTACAAAGCCCTGCCGGCAAGTTACGTGACATTCTCCCCGGTGGTTAAGTTCTCCGAAAAGGACATCCGCAAGATGGTCAAGGTATCCTGGGACGACGAGAATATCAACTCGCTCGGAGAGGGAAACTACGCTGTTGCAATCGAATTATCGGTCGACAACAACGCATTGGAAATCCCCGAAGAGCGCAAGGTGATGATCGTCAGCATGGGCTGGTCGCATCTCGGCATGGAAGCGGAGGTAGCTCCGCTGTTCAGCCCCGCGGCATCGCGCGAAACAGCCATCTACGAGGGTCCTGTAACGATCGACAATCCGGTTTCAGTGATGGATATTACCGTAAACTACGAAATCGACAACAGCCTGATCGCTGCTTACAACGAAGCTAACGGCACGAATTACCAGGCGATCTCCGCCGACGCATGTTCGTTGGTATCCCCGTCGTCCGTACTTGCCGCCGGAGAAGCATCCACCGCGTTTTCGCTGCAGCTTTTGTCGGAGCAGTTGTTTAACGGGAATGAACTCAAGGCTGTCGATGACACCCAGTATCTGGTTCCGGTACGTATCACTTCCCTGTCGAATGAGGCAATTGCCGTAACCACCGCGGTTACCTATGTCCCCATTTCTTTCAACCGGCAGGTGTGCGGTCCGTGGACACTCCTGGAGGGCGAAAACAACTGCTATGGCAAGGACCCGAATGCTCCCACATGGGCATTGGGATACACGGCGAACAAATTGTTCGACGGTATATTGGTTGCCGGCGGCGAATGGATCTCCTCGTGGGACAACGGTCCTATCTCATTCCCGATGACTTTCGTTGTGGACATGGGCGAAACCCGCGTGTTTACCAAGTTCCTGATCAGCGACTATACGACCCACCAGGGCAACTACCGCGAATACGAAATCTATATAGCGGACGTGTACAACGGCGGAAGTACCCAGTGGACACTTGTTGCCGACGGGAAACGCGATTTCAAAGGCTGGACCGGCAAAGTCGAGACTTATGATTATCCGGTCAAGAAGATGATCGCCGGTCGCTACCTGAAGTTTATGATCATGAAACCGGAGAATCCGCAAACGGGTGATTATCTGAACGGACGCGGCAAACTGGCCGACGTTCAGGGCATGGGTTTCTAATAATTGATTTTTAGGAGATTAATCCCGTTGTGAGTCTGCAAAAATTTCACAGCGGGATTAATCTATACAACATGAAACACGACTCATTTTGCGTAAGTTATATTTCGTTGCACTGGCCCTGGTTATGGCGATGGGGTTCCTGGCGACATCGTGCACCGGCCCGCGCGTTGTTAAACGCTATCCGTGGGAAGAGGCTCGGAAAAGCCCCGCAACAACGACTGATGCCATATTATGTTATGGCGGGAGCCACCACCGGACCCCTTATTTATGGGACCAGACCCGGTTGGCGCCGCTGGTCACCTACACCGACCCGGAAGGCCGGGAACACTGGCTTTTCGACGGATTCATTTTCCTGGAATTCCAGGACACAAACCGCCCCGACAAGGCCCAGTATGCCTTTGAGACGGGACACCTCCGCGACACGGGTGTCTCAGCCGGAAAAGCGCAGTGGCAGGAGCTGATTGATTACTATTTCAGGCAAGGGAACGGCGTGGATGCACTGAACAAGGCCGTGAAAGAGGCCACAGGGCGATTGGGGAATGCCCCGACCAGACGCCGTGTGATCATGGTCCTTCCCGATCCGGTGATTTACGAGCATTACATCGACACAACTTCCTCGACGACCTACTGGGGCGCCCTGAACGGCCGGGAACTCGATTTCAGAAAGAACGAAGACCGCATTGCCGCCTGCAAATGGTACATCGACCAGGTGCGGGCCGGATTTGCCGAAGGGAATTACCAATATGTCGAACTGGCAGGCTTTTACTGGTTGCGCGAAATCGTAACGCGCCCGCAGGATACGGCGTACAGTTACTTCCTGACGCGCTCGGACATCCTGCTGCCACACATCGCCGACTACCTCCACGAACTGAATTACAGTTTCAACTGGATTCCCTATTACGGTTCGCGCGGATACGACGTGTGGCCGACGTTCGGATTCGATCAGGCTTACCTGCAGCCCAATTACTACTGGAAAGCGGGACACGACATGGAGAAAATCTGCGACGAAATCGCGCAATACGACATGGCGATGGAATTGGAATTCGAGCCGACGCTGCTCCACGCCCGGGAGGGAAGCGACGCCTTCCGGGAAAGGTTCCGCGGCTACATGGAATATGCCCGGACGCGTAAGATATACGGTTCCAAGCCATTCGCCTATTACCACGGGACCAATGGGTTTTACGACCTGTGGGCATCCCCGGACGGGACGGACAAAGAACTGTACCACGAACTCTGCCAGTTCGTGATCGGGAATCCGCTGCGGAAACAACAACCGAAATAACACCCAAACAACAAAAGAGATAATGACAACCCAACGATTATTAATGATTTTCCTGTGCTGCGTTTCATTCGTATGTTGCAGCAACGGCAAGAGCGGCGGGGACGACGGTTCGCGGCCCGCGATGAGTATGAAGATTCTGAGCTCCGGGGCCACCTCGGTGACGCTCAGTGTGGAGAGTGTGAATGCCGCGTATTACCGGGTTCTGTGTGTGGCGACCAACGACGAATCTTCGCAGACGGCTCAAAAGGTTTTCAAGAGCGGCAAGAAATACACAGGCAACAGGATTGAGATCGAAGGACTGTCGAAACTCACGGCCTATACGGTCTTCGCCGTAGCCTGCAACGACAAGAAGGACTTCGGGCCCCTGCAATCGGTTAAATTCACCACCGAGGCGACGGACCCCACGATGTACGCCTGGGAGCGGAACCGCGACGGCATCCTCTCCTTCTCGGACCTAGTGCTGTGCTACGGCGGCAGCACGCACCGAACCCCTTACCGATGGGACAAGCAGCGGTTTGCGCCGTTTGTCACCTATACCGACAAGCAGGACAAGGAGCACTGGCTGTTCGACAGTTTCCTTTGCCTCGAATTCCAGATGGGTTATACGTATGCCTATGAAGTCGGACACCCGGGCTATTCTTCGGCCGGGAGGCCCCAATGGCAGGAGCTTATCGACTACTGGTTCGACAAGGACAACGGCGTAAATGCACTCGAAGAGGCTGTGAAGGAAGCCGCCCAGCGCATGGGCGGGCTGCCGTCGAAACGCAAGGTGATCCTGAGTTTCCCGACCCCGGTCATATACAGGCTGTACGACAAAACGAATGAATCGACAGTTTACTGGGGTGAACTGAACGGCCGGGAGCTGGACTTTTCGGTCGGCAAAGACCGCGTAGACGCCTGCAAATGGTTTATCGACCAGGTGCGCCAAAAATTCGACGAAGCGAATTACCAATACGTCGAACTGGCCGGATTCTATGTCATTGCGGAAGAGATCGTCGTATCGCCTGCGGTCGAAGACGGCTGGAACCACGAACTGAAGCGCTCGGAAGAGGTGATTCCTCCGGTTGCGGAGTACCTTCACTCCCTCAACGAAAGCCTCTGCTGGATTCCCTACAACCGCGCCGGCGGATATAAAAAATGGAAACAGTTCGGCGTCGACTATGCCTACATGCAGCCCAACCATTTCTGGGACGACAAGGGCGAACGGCCCCTCCCCCGGTTCTTCTCCGACCTCAAGGCGCACGACCTGGCGATGGAATTCGAGTTCGACGAAGCGCTCCTCGAAGGGAAGCCCAATTGCGATGTTTACAAAAAGCGTTTCCGGGAATATATGTCCAACGCCATATCGGAGGGAATCTACGGCAAGCAGCCGCTGAGCTACTACCACGGCACCAACGGATTCTACGACCTGTGGGCGTCCCCGGCTGAAAAAGACAAAGAAATGTACCATGAATTCTGCCAGTTCGTGATCGGAAATCCACTGCGGAAATAAAAATCGGATAACAGCATGACAACTCAACGATTCATAATAATGCTTCTGTGCTGCGTTTCATTCGTATGTTGCAGCAATGGCAAGAGCGGCGGGGACGACGGTTCGCGGCCCGCAATGAGCATGAAGATTCTGGCCTCGGGAGCCACCTCGGTGACGCTCCGGGCGGAGAGTATAAACACCTCGCATTACCGCATCCTGTGCGTAGCGACCAACGACGAATCATCGCGGACCGCCCAACAGGTTTTCGACGGCGGTAAGACATACACCGGCAGCAGGATCGTGATCGACGGACTGTCGAAACTCACGACCTACACGGTCTTCGCCGTAGCCTGCAACGACAAGGGGGACTTCGGGACCCTGCAATTCGTCAAATTCACCACCGAAGCGACGGACCCCACGATGTATCCCTGGGAGCAGAGCCGCAACGGCCTCCTCTCCTTCACGGACCTGGTGCTGTGTTACGGCGGCAGTACGCACCGGACCCCTTACCGGTGGGATAAGCAACGTTTCACGCCGTTTGTCACCTACACCGACAAGCAGGGCAAAGAGCAATGGCTCTTCGACAGTTTCCTGGCCATCGAATTCCAGGTAACCAGCCGCGTCGACAGCAAGGCCTACTCCTATATGGTGGGGCTGAAACTCCCCTCGGCGGCAAAACCCCAATGGCAGGAACTTATCGACTACTGGTTCGACAAAAACAACGGCGTAAATGCCCTCGAAGAGGCCGTGAAAGAGGCTGCACAACGCCTGGGAACACCGCCTTCCAAACGCAAGGTCGTCATGATCATGCCCGACCCGATCATTTACAGGGAGTATGCCGACGAGTCGGCGTCGACAACCTACTGGGGAGAGGTGAACGGCCGAAAGATGGATTTTGACAATGCCAGCGACCGCGTATCGGTTTACAAGTGGTATATCGACGAAGTGCGCCGGAAATTCAACGAGACGAATTACCAATATATCGAACTGGCCGGGTTCTACATTATTTCGGAGGATCTCACCATGCCAAAGTATGGCTGGAACAACGAACTGAAGCGGTCGGACGAGATTATTCCGCCTATTGCCGAATACCTCAACGCGCTCAACGAATGCCTTTGCTGGATTCCCTACAACCGCGCCTCGGGATATGACAGGTGGACCGACTTCGGCATCAACTACGCCTACATGCAGCCCAACCACTTCTGGGACGATAAAAACGAGAAGCCCCTGCCCCGCTTCTTTTCGGATATCAAAGCCAATAATCTGGCGATGGAGTTCGAGTTCGACGAAGCGCTTCTGGAAGGGAAGCCCAATTGCGATGTCTACAAAAAGCGTTTCCGGGAATATATGTCCAACGCCATATCGGAAGGAATCTACGGCAGGCAGCCGCTGAGCTACTACCACGGCACAAACGGGTTCTACGACCTGTGGGCATCCTCGGCCGAAAAGGACAAAGCGCTGTACCACGAATTCTGCCAGTTCGTGATCGGAAATCCACTGCGGAAATAAATTTCAACGTTCAATATCGTTATGAAAACCTTTAATATCCTTACCTTTTTCGCATGCTTTGCAGCGTTGGCCGGAAGTCCCGAACCCGCCGCGGCACAAAACTACCAGACGACCGACAGTCAGGACCTCGCACTGATCTATCAGGGCGGAAAGCATCGCCTGGACTGGACGGTCGACGAATTCCGGCCTTACGTCACCCATCAGTTCCTCGACGGTTCGAAACACTGGCTTTTCGACGGGTTCCTGTTCCTTGAATTCAAGAACGGCATGGGCCGTTGCTATACGGTCGGTTACGAAAAGGAATTTGCCCGCAAGCCCGAATGGGAGTGGCTGCTGGATCGTATTTTCGAGCAGGACAAGTCGCTTTCGGCGCTGGACCAGTGCATCGGCGAGCAGATCAGGGAGATCGGCAAACCGGCCTTCAAACACAAGGTGGTGCTGGGACTTCCCGAAGCCGTACGCGACCAGAAAGACTGGGGCGAGCTGAACGGCCGAAAGATGGACTTCTCGAAAGACGAAGACCAGATCGCCGCGACGGAATGGTATATCGACCAACTGATCGCCCGATTCAAAAATGCCGGGTATAAAAATATCGAACTATCGGGCTTCTACTGGGTTGCCGAGGACACCAACCATTGCGGCGAGTTGACCGTGCCGCTCAGCGAATATATCCATGCGCAGAAGAAACTCTTTTACTGGATTCCCTACTGGCAGGCCAAAGGCCACGAGGACTGGAAACGCCTGGGCTTCGACGTGGCTTATCAGCAGCCCAACCACTTCTTCAACCAGTCGATTCCCGACAGCCGTCTGGACGAGGCCTGCGCCGTCGCCCGCGAAAACGGAATGGCGATGGAGTTCGAATTCGACGAGCGGGCCACCGTCGCCAATCCCAATACGTTCTACGACCGGATGCTGGCCTATATCGACCGCTTCGAAAAGAACGATGTCTTCAACTCCTCGGCCGTAGCCTACTACTGCGGCAACCGCGGCGTGCTGACGCTTTTCGAGTCGAAGGAACACAAGGACAAGGTGATCATGGATCGTCTGGCCCGTATCATCTACACGCGTCAGGTGATGAAGTACGGCCTCCCGGTCCGGAACAAAACCCGCGTGGTGGCGCACCGCGGATTCTGGCACACCGACGGCTCGGCAGAAAACTCGATCTCCTCGCTGCTCAACGCCGACAAACTGGGCGCCTATGGTGCGGAATTCGACGTCTGGATGGCCGCTGACGGCGAACTGGTCATCCACCACGACGACAAACACGGTAACTATGCGATGGAGAAAAATCCCTCGACCGTGCTGACGACGCTCGAACTGGCGAACGGCGAGAAAATCCCCACGCTGGAACAATACCTGCAAGCCGCCCTGAAAACAAAACTCGAACTGGTGCTGGAGGTGAAACCCCACGCTACGCCCGAAGCCGATGCGGAAGCTGTCCGGAAGATCGTGGCGATGATCGACAAATACAAACTCACGAAGCGCGTGACCTACATTTCATTCTCGCTCCATGCGCTGAAAGAGCTGGTACGACTGGCTCCGGCCAAGACCCCGATTATGTATCTGGGCGGCGGCACGCTGCCCGAAGACCTGAAGAAGATGGGGATGACGGGATGCGATTTCAATTACTGGGTTTTCCAGAACAATCCGACGTGGCTCCATTCGATCAAATGGCTGAAAATGGCCTCGAACGTCTGGACGGTGAACAATCCGGTCGAAATGTTATGGGTGATCGAAAACGGATTCGATTTCATCACGACTGACCGCCCCGACCTGTTCCTCCGGCTGGTCCGGTAATATCACGTTAAAACAACGAAAAATGGGACACCGATTCTTACGCTATTTCCTGATATGTTGTCTGATCCTGCCGTCGGCCGCCTGTGCCGGCGACGGGTCGGACGACAGGAACGACGATAACGGCGGCAATGACGACGACGGCAGCAAACGCCCCTACTCCGAGATGATGTACGTCAAACGCCAGGGCGACGACCTTTACATTTCGGCCAAGATGGATGCTTCGACCGATATACTCTACTGGTTCAAGCGCTGCCTGTTCAACGAGGTTTACACCTTCTACCGGGTGGGGACCCGCTCCAATACGGACCGGATGCCGACAACGCGTCCGGAGAGCGAACCCGACGTGGTGCTCAACCTGGCGTACAGCGACAACATCGGCCCGTTCAGCATCCAGGGCGGGGGCTGGTGCGGCGCAAACCATAAATACATGGAACGCACGGCCCGCACGGCCTACAACAAAGATTTCAGCGTAACGGTCGACGGGCAGCCCCTCACCGGCGACAAAGCCGTATGGAGCAGGCAGGGGATAACGATCGAAGCGGAGAACGTGATTCTCGACCCGACGCACCCGTACAAAGACGCCAATGGGCAGGAGGAGTTGCGCGACGAATTATGTCACGAATTCGCAACCTACCGCATCTTCCGCAACAACATCGACGTGGCCGTACGCCACAGCTTTTGCTGCAAAAACCCGGTGACGATCGCCATCTACTACGGCATGCAGTCGATGTTCGCGAACAAAACCCATTTCACCACACCGGACGGAGCTTACGGCAACTGGACGCCCCCTCCCGCAGCCGGGGAGTCTTCATTCACCAAGGTCGGCTATCCCGATTTCCGGCGTTTCGTGGAGAAAAATGCAAAGGCTTACCAGTCGGCATTTCTGTTGCCGGACGGGTTGGGCGACCATAGCTGGCTGACGGATTCGGACGTGATGTTTATCTGCGCTTCCTACGGCAAAAGCTACCACAAGCTGATTTCGAACAAACCGATCCAGAACGGCGACAGGATCAACTGGCGCGGCGTTTACACATGGTTCGTAACACCGATTGCCGACGACAGCGACGTGTTGTGCTACGAAGGGGTGGTGGACGGCTACCCGACGATCTTCATCGACACCCGGAGGGCGTGCGAAAAGAGCATAAAGCTGCCCGCATACCTTGATCCGGAGAAATACGAAGTGATCGACCCGAACGACGGAATCCGCGTTTCGCCCGAAGGGACGCAGGGCCTCCGGATTTCGGCCAACAAGGCCGGCGGATGCGTCTTGTCGTTCAGGAAGTGATTTGCGGTAAAACCGGCCTAAAAAAGAGGTTGACGGCAATCGTCAACCTCTTTCTCTTTATCATCTACGGCGTTTGGCCTTCGTGTGCTTCAGCGTCGCGTCGAGCACCGGTTGCAGGATCTTCTCCATCACGTCATATCCGGCTTCCGTGGGATGAACGCCGTCGACGGTATAGGCGGCGATCATACCCCCGTCCGGCTCGGCCATCGGCGTATGGTAGTCGACATAGGGAATCTTCTCCTGCGCGGCATAAGCCCGGATCATCCGGTTCAGTTCGATGATCTTCGGAGCAGGTTCCAGCCCCTTGCGCCAGCTGAAATCACGGGCGGGCAGCAGCGAACACAAGACGGGCGTGATGCCGTTCGCACGCGCCAGTTCGACCATTGAGACGATGTTATCGAAAATGTGCGGCAACGAGATGTAGCCGTTATTCTGGGCGATGTCGTTCGCACCGCCGCAGATCACCACAACCTGCGGATGCAGGTCGATAACGTCGGCACGGAAGCGCACGAGCATCTGCGAGGTCGTCTGGCCGCTGATGCCGCGGCTCGCGTAGTCGTGCGAAGCGAAGAACGCGGGATGTTTGCCGATCCAGCCCTCGGTGATCGAGTTACCCATAAAGACCGCTTTGGGCGGGGTCGTCTGCTCCCGGTTCGCCTGCTCGAACCTGCTAAAACCGGCCCAGTCATTCTGGGCATGCGCATCGGCGCAGATCATGACTCCGGCGAGTGCGGCAATGATTGCCAACAGTTTTTTCATTTGATACTGAATTTTATTCGATGGGCTGCAACGGCATATCCCATCCGGTGATGGTTGCCAGGTAAGGAATTACCGTCGCGGCTATTTTACGTTGCCCGCGGTAGTTGGGGTGATAGCCCGCACCCAGGTCTGCACCCATGTTATGAATTTCGTCGAATTGCAGAATGCAATGCAGGTTTTTGTCGTTCAGACCCTTGATAATCGTGCGGGCGAAATTATAAAACGGCTCGGCGCCCTGCGGTACGACGTAGAGGATCGGAACATCGCCGTATTTTTCGCGCAGGTTATCGCGCATACGCCGGAACGCCTTCCCAAACACAGCCTCCGAAGGAACAATATTGCCGCTCATATCATTGGTTCCCAGTTTAATGACCACAATATCGGGTTTGTAATCCCGAAAATCCCACCGGGAGTCGGCGACCTCGTCGAACGTGCGCAGCATGCGGTCGGTCATGGTTATCTCCGAAGCCCCTTTCGGATCGCCCCAATTGCGCACGATCCCCTGTCCCGAATGGGCAATCAGCACGTAATCCGCACCGAAGTAACGGGCCGCGATGCAGGCCCATGCCAGGTCGCAGTTCTCGGTTTCGGGCGTAAACGGCTCGCGGGGCGACAGCCCCTCGGTGCCATAGCCGCAGGTATGCGAGTCGCCGATGAACTCGATCAACCTCGCCGGTGCGGGCGGAGGCGCCAGCAGTTTGCCGTCGGTTTCAATGCCGTAAAGGGTGGTTTGCCCCTGCTCGCCTTCGGTCCGCTTCTGGACCGTCACGGTATGCGGCCCGCGGTGGAGTTTTTCAGCAAGCCGGATGACGGAAGGCCCACCTTCGACCGTCACTTTACCGTATAGTTTACCGTCGACAAAGACGTTGTAGTAGTTCCGCTTAGTGTCCGCGGCGCGCATCGAACAATTCGTCCCGTCGAAACGGAACGTGAAATGGCTGCCGCTCCAATCGAACGACAGGCTGCCGTCAGCGTTTTTGGCGGCGCGCCCCACAAAACGAACCAGTTCCGAATCGGCCCGGCAGGAACGCGGACCGCTGTCCGCCGCATAGGCTCCTATCGACAGGAACAGCGCAATGGCGAAAAACAGACCTTTCATCGCCGGATTATTTTACATACGGCCGGATCTTCCCGATCCAGACCCGGTAACCGTCGGCATTGAGGTGAATGCCGTCGAAATGGTATTTCGCAGGCAGCTGTCCGTTCTCGGCCATGCTGCTCCAAATATCAATATACTGCAATCCGCGCGCTGCGGCGACCTTTTGCAGCAGGGCGTTAAATTCGACGATACGGGCATTCTTGCCTTTGAGGGCCTCGCCGCGCGATTCGTCGACGGGCAGGGCACTCTGGATGTAAACCTTCGTGCGGGGAGATTTGGCGGCGATGATGTCGAGCATCTGTTCGTACTGTCCGAGCAGGTTCCCGCTGGTGACATCGGTGAATACGAGGTCGTTGACGCCCGCCATAATAAAGATGGCACGCGGACGCCCTTCGACGATCGGGTCCAGCCGGCCGAGCATCCCGACGATGCGGTCGCCGCCGATGCCGCGGTTGAGCACCCGTTTTTCCGGGAAGTATTCGGACCAGAATCCGCGCTCGGTAAGGCTGTTGCCGAGCATGACGATGTTGCGCGGCGTCACGGGTACCAACTCCTCGACATTGCGCTTGGTGGTGTAGTAGTCCTGCGCCAGGACAGTCGTCGCCAGGACGGTGGCCAGCAGCAGGGAAATCAGCTTTTTCATGATCATATGGTTTATTTGAGGTTTCCTTCGAAATCAATGTCCCGTTCAAACGGATGCAGCGCGTTATCGACTATGCGGGCCGCTTCGCGCCGGGTCAGAGGCGTCGTGTCGGTAGCCGGGGCGATCCGCCCGCCGGCCCGGCGGAGCAGTTCGGACGCCGAAGCCGCTGTGAGCGGCGCCGGATCGTCGACGACCGCAATCTCCGGGGCATAGTCGTGCAGCCCCAGCGTGAATTCCCCGACCGACACCGTCCGCTCGGGGTAAAACCACGAACGATTTGCCCACTGGTAGGGTTCGCCCGTCATGCGCAGGATACCCGTAGAGGCGATACGTTGCAGCAATTCGAAATCCGGGTCGTCGGGTTTCACGTCGTAGAGCGGCTGAAGGTAGGCCTTCTGGGCCAGCAGTGCGGCCTGAAGCCTGCGCACGGGGACCTCGCGGGGCGTACAACCGGCCTTGACCGCCAACGCTGCCAGTGTCCCTGCAGCCTGCCCGGTGAGCATGACGACGGGTTGCAGGCGCGTCGAGCCGTTGATCAGGTTCGAGACCGAAATCGCTTTGTCCGAAACGATCAGATTATCGGTCCGGGCCGGAATCATCACCCCTGCCGGGACACAGAAAGACGGCACAGGCAGGAATGCAATGCCCGGAACGTCGGGACGGCATTTGTGGTGGTGGTCCACCGGGTAATCGCCCACCGAAATCCCGGTCCGGTAGAGCGGCGCAGGACGGTCGTAACGCGTCATCACGTCGTCGAAAGTCAGCATGACGACCCCTTCCGCCCGGCGGCCTTCGCGGTGGTAAGGCAGGTAGGCCAGTCCGTCGGCCGTGTCGAACTCGTCGTCGGCAATACCGAGGTTGCGGTATCCCAGTTCGGTCTGGATGTAATAAATGAAACGCAGCGTCTTCGCGCGTGCCGGACGCAACGCGGCTTCGCGCTGCGCATAGGGCAGTTCAACGACGTTCAGGTAGATGTCGTTGCCCCTGGTCGGCCAGTTGATCATATACTTGCCGTTGGGCAGGCGGCCGTAGGTAATCACCATTTCGACGGGAATCGGATCGCCGACAGCCGTTGCATTGCAACCTGCAAACTCCACGGGATCGTAGTCCTTGGGGCGCGGGATCGTCTTATCGGCACCGGGGCCGTAATCCTTGAGAATAGCCGTGAGCGTCAAATCCTGTACGATGTCGCGCGCCTCCTCCGGGGCCAGGGCTTCGCCCGTCAGGCTGCGCGCATCCATCCCCAGCCGGTAAGGCGTACCGCTCAGCGGGAGTGCGTCGCCCAGGTCGGTGGCGTCGATAGTGACCCGGGCCGAAACTTCCAGCCGATTACCGGCTTTGTCCACAAACCGGGCTCCGGTAACGGTATTGCCGCGTTTGAAGACCTTTTCGGGCCGGAATCCGTATTCGACCGCCAGGTGCGGTTCCGCCGCAGCCATGGCTTTGAAGATGCTGTCGGCGACATGGGGTTCGAAGAGCGTGTTGCTCACCCATCCGGTAGCCAGAGCCTGTGCACCTCCGTAGCGGGCGCGCAGGGCTTCGCGGAATTCATTCCACAACCCCGAAGGCAGATTGGCGTTGCCGTCGATGGCCGGGACGCCCTGCGCCGTGAGCATGCCGCCGAGCATCGGCGTGGGTTCGACGACCAGCGTCGTCGCTCCCTGCCGCGCCGCAGCGAGGGCCGCAGTCGTACCGGATGTCGTGCCGCCGATAACCAGCACATCGACCGTGCGACGAGAGGTTTTGGCGACTGCCGACAGCGCGAAAGCGACGGTTACGACCAATACGGCCACGAGAAGGAATCCTGTACGTCTCATGCTTTTGACTTTTACGAATGAAACTCGCGGCTCAGGTTCGGGCCGCGAGTGGATTGAATTTACAGACAGGCCCGTTTATTTGCACTGTTCCAGAATTTTCCATATCTGGTACATGCCACGCGGGACGTGGAAGCACCCCTTCCATTTACCGCCCTTGAGCGGAAGCAGCACTTCGCCGCGGCGGTTCAGGTAGCCGAACCATTCGGGGTATTCGGAATCTTTGAAGTGCGTCCACATATATTCGTGCAATTTTCCGAACCACATGAGGCACGCTTCGTTGCCCGTCATCTGGTAGCCTTTGATCATCGTGATCGCCGACTCGATATGCACCCACCACAGTTTCTGGTCCCATTCGAGCTGTTGCTGCGGATGGCCCAGCCGGTCCATGAAGTAGAAGATGCCGCCGTGCTCTTTGTCCCAGCCGTATTCGATGGTCGACAGCGCAATCTTCACGGCTTTGTCGATCAATTCGGGACGGTTGAGCCGCTTGCCCAGATCCATGATGAACCACATGGCTTCGAGCGAGTGCCCGGGATTGATCGAACGCCCTTCGAACGAGTCCACCAGCGAATTGTCCGTGGCCGAAACATTCTCGACGATCAGCCCCAAATCGGGCTGGTAAAACACATCCAGCACCTCGTGCAGGCAGGTTTCGACGATCTGGTCGATCAGCTTCGGGTCGATCAGGTGTTCGATCTCCAACGAGAGGTTGCACAGGATCATCGGCAGGGCGAAGTCCTTCATCGGTCGGGTCCCGGGATGCCCCTTACTCCACTTGCCCTTGGGGTTTGAGCGTCTCTCGAGCACCCTGTCGAAGGTCTTCTTGGCGATCCAGGCATACTCCTCGTTGCCCGACGCCTTGGCCAGTTGGGCAAAAGCCATCGTGGCGAAGGTATAGGAGAAGATGTTGTAGGGATCGATGATCGGCTGTCCGTCGCGCGTGAGCGAGAAGTACCAGTTGTAGTCGCCGTCATGTCCGTATCTTTTCAGGAACTCACCGCCCTGGATCGCACAGTCGAGCCACTCCTGCCGCTGCTCCACCTTGTTGTAAAGCATCGAGAACATCCACACTTCACGGCCTTGCAGCCAGATGAACTTATCCGTATCGTAGACGCTGCCCGTGCGGTCGAGGCAGGTGAAATAACCGCCGTACTGCTTGTCCTGCGAGTGTTCGAGCCAGAAGGGCAACACACTGTCGAGCAGTTCCGATTTATATTGACTGGCTAATTCTTGAAAATTCATAATATTGCTATTTGGTTATTTTTGATGTCGTTAAAACTACGACGGAACTATTTCTGCCAATACTTCTCGATCTCTTCGAGCGAGCGCCCCGTGGTTTCGGGAACGGCCTTCCAGATAATCAGGATATAAGGCACACACATGGCCGCAAAGAGGAAGAACGTACCTGCGGGAGTAAGGTTTTCGAGCATCCACGGCGTCAGCTGACCGATCAGGTAAGTGCCGATCCACAAGGCGAGCCCGGCGATCGACATGGCCAGCCCGCGGATACGGGTCGGATACATCTCCGAAAGCAACACCCAGATCACGGCGCAGATCGACACCGCGCAGCAGAAGATATAGGCCAGGAAGAAGACCAGCAGGAATGTACTGGACACGCCCCATGCCGTTCCCCACAGGAAGTAGAACCCGATGCAGAGCAGCGACAGGATCATGCCCGACACGCCCCAGTATACCAGGCTCTTACGTCCTACGCGGTCGATAATCACCAATGCAAGCACCGTAGTCAGCATATTGACCACACCCACGAGTATCTGCGAAAAAAGCGAGTCCCCGCTCGAAAGGCCGGCATTCTCGAAAATGGTCGGGCCGTAGTAGAGCACCGCATTGACACCCATGAACTGGCCCAGTACCGCAATAAACACGCCGATCAGGACGGCCTTGCGAATCCCCGGGGCGAACAGCATGCGCCACTCCGACTTGGACTCCTGCGATCCGGCCGAGCGAACGGCTGCGATCTCCGCCGAAGCGACTTCCGGAGAGCGGTAGATGCGTTGCAGGATGGTATGGGCCCGGGCGTCGCAGTTGCGCAGCACGAGCCAACGCGGGCTTTCGGGAATAAAGAAGATGACGATGAAGAAGAGCAATGCCGGCAGCGTTTCGCTTCCCAGCATGCCGCGCCACATCTCCGTCACCAGAACCTTCTGCATCAATGCGGACGAATAGACCGCCGTTTCGGCCGACCGGAGGATCAGGAAATTGACCAGATAGGCGCCCAGGAATCCGACCGTGATGGCCAGCTGGTAGAGCGACACGAGCGTACCGCGCCAGCGCGCTATGGCGACCTCCGAGATGTACATCGGCGACACGATCGACACCACGCCGATACCCACGCCGCCGATGATGCGGTAAATGACCAGTTGCGTGAAATCGGGGCTCAGGGCGCAGCCGATACCCGACACGGTAAAGAAGACGGCCGAGATAAACATCGTCATCTTACGGCCGAAGCGGTCGCTCAGGATACCGGCCACGGCAACGCCGCCGATCGACCCGACGAGCGCACAGCCAACGAACCATCCCTGCTGCATGGCATCGAGTCCGAATTGGGCGGTGACGCCGTTTATGGCGCCCGAAATGACTGCGGTATCGTATCCGAACAGGATACCGCCGATAGCGGCTACGACCGAAAGGAACGCAACGTAGCCTGTGTTTGCTTGTGATTTCATAGGAAGGCTACTTGATGTTGAAATACTCTTTGTAACGGTCGTACAGATGTCCCGCCTGCAAATAGGCCGACTGCGGACTCATGAAGTGCGAAAACTCGAAAGTGATCGCCTTGTCGTAACCGGCGCGCTTCGCCGCTTCGAGTTTCATGCGCAGCTTATCGAATTTGATCGGCAGGAATTTGATCGGCATATCTCGGTCGAACGACTCGGCGTTGGTCCAGCATTGCATGCCGTATTTGTCGGCCATTTTCTTGTTGACCGAGAAGAAAGCATCCAGTTCGTCGTAGTCGATGTGTCCGTCCTGAAAAGCGCAGGCGTCGACCACGTCGTGAATCCCGTCGAAAATCTCGCTCCACTCCTTCTCGTGCTGCTCGACCGACACCGCCTGCTCCTTGGTCAGCTGGCTGCCGCTCGCCATGACGGCCTTTTTGCCGTCGATCCACGGGGAAATAAAGGTCGGCAGCCCGCCGGAAACGTCCTTACACTGTTTGCCCATGGCGCGGAAAGCCCCGATAGCGCCTTTGGTGCTACGGCTGATTTCGCCGCTCAGGTACCAGCCGCCGAAACTCCGGTATTTTTCACCGTACATCTTCCAGACCTCGTCGATAACGTATTTATTGTGCTCGACTTCGCTCGACATATCGCCCGTATCCCAATACCTGCCCGAGTCGTAAAGGCCGAAATAGAACTTCATGCCATATTTCTGGGCCAGGCGCAGGTACATATCGACCAGGTCGACCGAGGGCATATAGCATCCCTGCCCGAGCAGGTGGGGCGACGGATAGGTAATAAATTTGCGGTAGCCCGAGCGAATCAGGATCACGGTGTCGATACCGATGGCCTTCATATGCCGAAAATCGGCGTCCCACTCCTTTTCGCCCCAGTTCTGGTGGGGAATGTCGTGGGAAATCTCATCCAGGAACGTTCCTGAAATCTGCAATCCGTTTCCTTGGGGAACGATCAGACCGCTCCGGCCCGAAACGGCTTCCGCCGATTCCGCCTCTTCGGTTTCAAAATTTTCAGACGCTTTGACCAGCCCGGGGACGGCAACTGCCGAAGCAGCAGTAATGGCGACTTTTTTCAGGAAATTCCTGCGGGTCGAGGTTTTCATATTGGGTTTCAATTTTATCATTTACTCAAAACAAAGTAAATTTTATCATTCTTTAATGCAAATATAGTTAATTATTTTACAATGAACCAAAATTTCACTTTTTAAATTCAAAAACGGTCGAAAAAGAAGCCTAATCCGGACAAATATCCGGATTTCAGCATGTCATCTTAAAAAAAGTCCGGACGCACGGACTACCGCCGATCGGTTTTTCCAGCCCGATCGCCACAGCCGGGCGGACCTGCATCGCTCCCTGTGCAGACGCTACAAAAACCCGGGATAGCCAGAAGCCATCCCGGGTACAGTAAATTTACCGATCAGCGAATTGCGTCACCGCTCTCCTCGATTATTTGAATGCGAAAGCACCCTGTACCTTCTTTGATGCTTCCACCGATCCCTTGGAGTTGTCGACGGTCTTCTGGCCGTTGATCAGCATGTCGGGAGAGCTCGAACGCTCGAACACGATGGCAGAGGCACAACCAGTGTCTTTCATAACCTGCGCTGTTTCGGGAATGGTAAGGCCTACGCTGCCGTTAATCTGCTGTCCGCAGAATGCAATGACCTTTCCGTAAGCCGTAAGTCCCACAGACGAAGTGGCATACCGGTTAACATCGGTGGGATAGTTCCAGTTGATTCCCGTATTGCAGATCATCTCGTCAGCGGTTTGGATTTTCCCGTCCCACAGAATCATCAGCAGGCCGGAAGCCGCAGTCTGCGCATCCCAGACGGTGCCTTCCTCCTTTTTCCGCTCGACATAAGTCGTTCCCTGCTTGTAGGGGAAAGCATACAGTTTGTTGTCGAATTTCTGCGACCAGGCCATCTTGTACACACCCTTGCCGTCCTGACCGAGCGTGCCGAAGGGATAGAGCGCGCCTTCCTGTACGAACTGCCCGTTGCGGAAGATCAGCGGATCTGCCGTGGACTCGATGCCGACCAGCAATACATTCCAGGAGGGTTCCTCCGAAGCGAAGGTATAAATCGACTTCTTGTTATCCTTGCCAGCGCCGAGAGCGCCCATGGTCGATTTGCCCGGCGACATAATTGCGATATAGCCGATGCTCTTGGTAGCTGCGTTGTTCAGCAGATTCTCGTTCTTGTAAACCTTGATATAGTTGGGAAGCGTACCATAAGCCGACGTTACGTCCGTCCAGCCCTTGCTCAGCAGCGGATCTACATAATCCTTCACCTTGACGGTATAGTTGTAGTCTTCGCCCTGGTAGGAAACCACCAGTTTGCCGTCCTCAAGTTCCAGATTGAACGTCTTGTCAGCCGGCGACTTAACGGTAGCGCCGCTCAGCAGCGTGAAATCGAACGTCATGGCATTGATCTCCATCTCGGGCTTGTAGTCGATCGTGATGAGCTGGCCGTCTATGACAGCGTCCGTCGTGCCAACCTTGGCCGAAATAACCGTCTGGGGCGTCTCTTTCGGCGTCGCCGTCATCGTATAGGTCACCTCTTTCATACCGTTGTGCACGACAACCTGGTAAGGCGCCGAAAGGTTCACCGTCGAAGTGGCTTTGCCCGGGGTCTTCAGGAGCGCGCCCTTGGTCATGGTGATAGTAACCGACACGCTGGTGAGGTCGGTCAACTCCTCGAATGCAAATTTAATCGTTTTGTCGGCATCGGAAATAACGGCATTGGCCGTTTTGGAGCCATCGACCGCCACAACGGACGCAATCGGATTGGCAACCTCTTTCGGATCGTTGTCGTCATCTTTATCCGAACACGAAGCGAGCCCTCCCCCTACCAGGAAGCAGAGCAGTAAAGTCATCAGACTAAAATGTCTTTTCATAATTAAAGGTTTTTAGTTTAAAGGTAGTTTGACGTTTTAATATTTGTGATTTCAAGTCCCTTCCTGATATATTTTTTTTCGATTACAACATCAACGCTCTTTTTAATATCAGAAAAACAAGATTTATTCGTTTTGAAACAAAAATGTAATACCTTTGACATACAAACATAGTAATAATATTTATCAATTATTCAGTTTTGGGTAAAATAAATAAATAATTTTACTGACAGGCGCCGTTTTTGAAAAATAATATATAGAAACCGCCAACCATTAACAAGATCGCACAGTTATCCCCAAAAGCCGGTCTCAGAAATTTCATGCCCTCAAAATAGTCCGATACGACTTGATGCCCGGATTCAAAACAGGAGGCATTGAATGGCCAAGAGATGCGAGACTATCGCACACAGGAGAAAGACCGGCATATCGGATTGCCGGAGACGGAACATTTATAATGATATACGTTGTCGCAGATCGCAAATTGACGGAATGCGGCAACTCGGAAATGAAAAACGGAAACCTTGCGAGGTTCCCGTTTATGTTCTATAACAGCATATTGCGCACCGAGCGGCGGATGATCAGCGAGGGCGGCAGATGCAATTGCGAAGGTGCGGCGCCGGGTTCACGGATGGCACGGATAAGCAGCTTTACAGCCAGCGTACCGATCTCGTCCGTAGGCTGGCCGATGCAGGTGATCGCGGGATCGAGGTAGTTGAAAAGCATGTTGTCGTCGAACGAGACGACCGAAATATCGTCGGGAATCCGCAGGCCCGTCTCGTGCACCGCCTTCACCACCCCGAGCAGGATCAGGTTGCTCAGCGCGAAGATCGCCGTGGGTCGCTCGGCCTGAGCCAACGCCAGTTTAGTCTCCAGATAACCGTTCTGCACCGAAAAGTCCTCGCCCGTCACCACGATCCGGTCGCCCAGTCCGTGCGCGCGCAACGTATCCCCGAACCCGCGCACTCGATCCCGCACGGGCATCGAATGGGGCGTACCCTGAATACAGGCGATGCGGCGGTGTCCGTTCTCCAGCAGGTATTCGGTCGCCATCACCGCTCCGCGGTAGTTGTCCGTCGTGACATAGGAAAGCATCCCGGCGTCGGGCAGGTAACGGTCGATCAGCACCAGCGGCATGCCGCCCTCCTGCACGCTGGCGAACAGTGCGGCGTTGTTGCCGCACGGCACAGCGACGATTCCGTCCACACGCCGCGCCAGCAGGGCCGACAATCCGTCCTGCTCGTTGCGCTCGTCCTCCTGCGTGTCGACCACCACCACCTTATAGTTATAGTTGCGCGACTCGCGGATCACCACGCCCGCAACACTGGCGAAGAAGGCGTTTTCGATATTCGGAATCAGCAGGCCGATCGTATCGGTACGGTTTGTGCGCAATCCTTTCGCCAGCAGGCTGGGCGTATAATTGCAGCGTTTGACCTCCTCCATCACGCGCGCTACGGTGCGCTGGCTGATACGGTATTTGACCGCATTGCCGCTCAGGACACGCGAAACAGTGGAAATCGAACACCCGGAACGTTCGGCTATGCTTACGAGAGTTTCCTTTTTCATTGCTTTATTTTCAGTTCACTCAGGACAAATGTATGAAAAATATCGAAAAAGGAAAGAAAAATAACAAAATAATTTTGGAGGTTTCCAAAAAGTAATTATATTTGCGCAAACGATAAGCGCAAACAGAGCCGAAAAGATAGAATCCGAAAGCTGCAACAACAGCCTCAGACGCCATAGGAAACGTATTGCTAAAAACTACCTTACGACAACAGCGGGCGCAGAATGGCAAAAAGCAGCCTCGGAGAGCATTGAAAAACAACCTGAAAACAGCATTTTCACCAGTCGGATGCGTCATCCGGACCCTCCCGGGCGGTGGAAATGTCAAAAATTAACCAACGATAACCGAACGATGAACAAGATTCTGGTAATTGGCAGCACCAACATCGACATGATCGCCTGTGTCAAACACCTGCCCCGTCCGGGCGAGACCGTCGGCGAGGCGCGCTTCATGCAATCCAACGGCGGCAAGGGGGCCAACCAGGCCGTTGCGGCCGCACGCCTGGGCGGCGACGTGGCTTTCGTCACGTGTCTGGGCGACGACGCCAGCGCCGTGGCGCTCCGGCAGCAATTCACGGCCGACGGCATCAACACCGAAGCCCTCTTCACGGCCAAGGACACCCCGACCGGCACGGCGTTGATCTTCGTCTCGCAGGACGGGGAGAACTGCATCGCCGTGGCCCCCGGTGCGAACCACAGCCTCACGCGCGAAGCGATCGACGCCGTCGCGGACCGCATCGCCGGAGCCGAGTACCTGCTCGTGCAGCTCGAAATACCGATGGAGACGGTGGCCTACGCCATCGAAAAAGCCTACGAGGCGGGAACCCGCGTGGTGCTCAACCCGGCTCCGGCCATGCCGCTGCCCGACGAATTGCTGCGCAAAGTCTACCTGATCACCCCCAACCGCACCGAAAGCGAAACGCTGACGGGAATCCCCGTGCACACGGCGCAGGACGCCTCGAAGGCCGCCGCTGCGCTGCTGGCGAAAGGCGTCGGGAACGTCATCGTCACGTTGGGCAGCGAAGGCGCGCTGATCCGGACTCCGGACGGGGAACAACTGATCCCGGCGCGCACGGTCACGCCCGTAGACACCACCGCCGCGGGCGATGTCTTCAACGGGGCCCTGCTGGTGGGCCTCTCCGAAGGCAGCAGCCTGGCCGACGCCGTGCAGTTTGCCTCGCGCAGCGCCTCGGTCTCCGTGACCCGTATGGGGGCGCAGGCTTCGATACCGTGGCGCGAGGAGTTGGAAACCCTCGCCTGAACCGAACGAAAACCTTAAAACTCAAATACTATGTTCGTTGTTAACAGCTACTCTTTGGCAGTCATCTTCTGCT
>JAEZTA010000086.1 GCA_023443765.1 Bacteroidota bacterium
ATCGGCCATCGCAGCCCGCACGAGCCACTCGAAACGCGCCGCCTCGTCGCCCCGGAGTTTTTCGGTTTCCGACTTGTAGAACGCCGCGCGGGCATAGTCGTGCGAATCGGCCGGACACCCCGTCAACACGCTGTCACAGGCGGCAATGGCGCGGTCGTAATCGCCTTCATCCACGGCAACGAGGTAGGCGAAATAAAACCGTTTCGAGATGTCGTCGGTAGCCTCCAGCGCACGGCGGGCATAGTAGTCCTCGCAGGCCCGGAACCGATCCCGCTGGGACCCGGGTTCACTCTGGTTGCGGCATTCGCGGTTCTGGCGGTGCTGCGCGGCATAGTAAGCCGCCTGCGTCGGACGGCTCATGTGCAACGTATCGGCGATCCCGGCAAGCACCCGGTCGGCTTCGAGGAAACGGCCGTTCATGCTGTAACACATCGCCATGACCGACTTGGCCCGGATCGTCAGGTCGGTATCCCCCGCCCCTTCGGCCAGCGCGACGTTCCGGCGCAGGTAACTGATCGTCGAGTCGCTCTGATAGGCGAAATAGCGCTCCGCAATCCCGGCCGTGACGGCATAACGCTCCTCAAAACCGAGGGCATCGCTCCGCAACAGGGATTTGAGCGAGTCGAGGTGCATTTCGTGGCGGAGCAGAAACTCCTCCCGGCGGTCGAGCAGGCCGTCCAGGCGGCGAAGCAGCGTATGTATATCCGCAGGTTCCCCGGCACGGACGCCGGATAGGGACACGGCGGAAAAAGCGACAAAAAGAGCAAGCAGTTTTTTCATTTCAGGCGGCAGGTTTGTGCAAATATAGCGATAAAAAGCGCGTGAAAGCAAATTAACAGCCCGGTTTTATTTGTATAATCCGAAGGCATAATAAATACTATACATTTGATTTTCAATAAAATAATATTTTGCAATGTTTATATTTTTCCGGGCAGTCGTCCCGGCAGGCTTTTCATGCGCTAACTTTGCAATAAATCGAAACCGTAAACCAAGATCGAAAAACAATGAAAACCTCCGTAAAACTTTTGCTCGCTCTCGCAACGGCGGCCGCCGCAATTGCACCGGCCGCCGCGCAGCAGGTCGTCGCATGGGACGAAGCCTACCGACAGGCCGACGCCCGGATCGCACAGCTGACCCTCGACGAGAAGATCTCGTTCATGCGCGGCTATTCCTCCTTCTTTTTCTACGGCGTGCCCGAGAAAGGCATGCCCTACATCTACCTCTCCGACGCCACGCAGGGCGTACACATGCGCGACAACCTTTCCGATCCCTCGATGGTCCGGCAGTTGGAGCGTTCGACGGCTTTCCCCTGCCCGATTGCACTCGCGGCAACCTTCAATCCGTCGCTTGCCTATAAATATGCCGAGGCCGTAGGCGAAGAGTGCCGGGCCGGAGGCATCGAAGTCCTGCTGGGACCGGGTATGAACATCTACCGCAACTCGCAGAACGGCCGCAACTTCGAATACATGGGCGAAGACCCGCTGCTCTCCGCGGCGATGGTCGCCGAATATGTGAAAGGCATGCAGTCGACGGGAACCGTAGCGTGCCTGAAACACTTCATCTGCAACGAAACCGAATTTTACCGCCGCCGTTCAAACTCGATCGTCGACGAACGGGCACTGCACGAGATCTATTTGCCGCCGTTCAAAGCCGGCATCGAAGCGGGCGTGGGTTATGTGATGACCTCCTACAACCGCCTCAACGGCGAATGGGCCGGGCAGAACGCCGACCTGATCCAGCGCATCCTGCGGGGTGAACTGGGTTTCCGGGGCTGCGTGATGAGCGACTGGACCTCGGTAAACGACACGGAAAAGGTGGTCAAGAGCGGCCAGAACGTCGAAATGCCGGGCCGCAAAGAGTTCTTCGACGAGGCGCGCGCGTTGCTCAAAGAGGGCCGCATCACGGAGAAGGATATTGAAAAGATGATCCGCCCCAACATCGCCACGAGCATCGCCTTCGGGCTTTACGACCGCGAGAAATATGTTCCCGCCTTACTGGAAAAATTCCCGGCGCATCTGCAAACCGGTTATGACGTTGCCGCAGAGGGCATCGTGCTGCTGCGCAACAACGGCATTCTGCCGCTCGCCAAAGGGCGCAAAATCCTGCTGACGGGCCGCTTCACCGAGGAGATGCCCCGCACAGGCGGCAGTACGTCGTCCTCGGCCGAGGTGCTGGGTTACGACAATGTGACCCTGACCGCGGCGCTCCGCAGCGTCTACGGCGATGCAGTCAGCGTCGTCGAAAAGCCCTCCCGCGAGGAACTGGCGGCAGCCGACGTGGTTCTGCTGTCGACGGGCACGATCGACGTGGAGTCGTTCGAACGTCCCTTTGCGCTGCCCAAAGAAGAAGAGGCCTTTATCCGCATGGCGGTCGGGGCCAATCCCAACACCATCGTGCTGGTCAACTCGGGTTCGGGCATCCGCATGGGCGGCTGGAACAGCAAGGCCGCGGCAGTGATCTACGGCTGGTATCCGGGACAGAACGGATTCACGGCGCTGGCCGACATCCTTTCGGGCAAGCGTTCTCCCTCGGGAAAACTGCCCATGACCATCGAAAAGGAGTTCAACGACTCGCCCGCCAAAGGCACGATGCCCGCCGGCGCCGAGTTCTACAACAAAGCGCCCCGCGCCTACAACGAACGCCTGATCCAACTCTACGACATCGACTACAAGGAGTCGGTGCTGGTCGGCTACCGCTGGTACGAGACCAAGGGCATCGAGCCGCTCTACCCCTTCGGATTCGGACTTTCGTACACGACTTTCGCACTGGAAAAACCCCGTGCCGCAAAGGCATTCCCCGCCGATAAGCCACTGAAGGTGAGTGTCACGCTGACCAACACGGGCGACCGCGAAGGCGCGGAGGTCGTACAGCTCTACGTCACGGAGAACAACCCGACGGTGCTCCGTCCGAAAAAGGAGCTTAAGGGCTTCCGGAAAGTGGCCGTAGCTCCCGGCAAAAGCGTCGTCGTGGAGTTCGAACTCGACCGGCAGGCGTTGGCATTCTGGGACACGGAATCGCGCGGATGGAAGGTCAACCCGGGCGAATACACCCTCTCGCTGGGCACTTCGTCGGCCGACATCGCCGCGACGCTACCCGTCACGGTGAAGTAAACCGATACAGACAAACAAAAGCGCCGCATCTGTTGCAGATGCGGCGCTTTTCGTATCGGGAAATACCCTACTCCCACTCGATGGTTGCGGGCGGTTTCGAGGAGATGTCGTACACGACGCGGTTAACCCCCTTGACCTTGTTGATGATGTCGTTCGAGAGGTTGGCCAGGAACTCGTAAGGCAGGTGCACCCAGTCGGCGGTCATGCCGTCCGTCGAAGTCACGGCGCGCAGGGCCACGCAGCTTTCGTACGTACGCTCATCACCCATCACACCCACGCTCTTCACCGGAAGCAGGATCGCTCCCGCCTGCCATACCTGGTCGTACAACCCGGCGGCGCGCAGCGAGTCGATATAGATTTTGTCGACGTTCTGGAGGATTTCGACCTTCTCGGGCGTGATGTCGCCCAGAATACGGATCGCAAGGCCCGGTCCCGGGAAGGGATGACGGCCGATCAACTGCTCGGAGATACCCATCGAACGGCCTACGCGGCGCACCTCGTCCTTGAACAGCAGACGCAGCGGTTCGACGATCCGAAGGTTCATCTTCTCGGGAAGTCCGCCGACGTTGTGGTGCGACTTGATCGTAGCCGAAGGGCCGTTGACCGAGCACGACTCGATCACATCGGGATAGATCGTCCCCTGCGCCAGCCACCGAACATCCTTGATCTGGATGGCCTCCTCGTTGAAGACCTCCACGAAGTCGCGGCCGATGATCTTGCGCTTGGTCTCAGGGTCGCTCACACCCGCCAGGTCGCCCAGAAATTTCGCACCGGCCTTCACGCCCTTGACGTTCAAGCCCATGTGCTTATACGATTCGAGCACGTCCTCGAACTCGTTTTTGCGCAGCAGGCCCGAGTCGACGAAAATGCAGTAGAGGTTCTTGCCGATGGCCTTGTGCAGCAGCACGGCAGCCACCGACGAATCAACGCCGCCCGAAAGCCCCAGCACGACCTTGTCGTCGCCCAGTTTTTCGCGCAGTTCGCGCACGGTCGACTCGACAAAACTCTCCGAGGTCCACGACTGCTCGCAGCCGCAGATACCTACGACGAAGTTTTTGAGCAGTTGCGTGCCG
>JAEZTA010000026.1 GCA_023443765.1 Bacteroidota bacterium
TCGCCGACGGTTTCCGTATGGGCGATGTGTCGTTTGTGCCCTGTTGGCCTTCCGGCCGTTCCGTACATGACCGGAGGGTTACTGCGTGAACCGGTTGAAAGTGGTTTTAGGAGGGCATACAGATGCGGGTGCATACAAAAACAGCAGGGAATCTCGCGATTGCCTGCTGCCCCAGGAGGTTACCCTCCTAAAACTACTAACCCAAACTTAAATAAATGAAGAAACCTCACTGCGGTTGCTGTTCCGCAGTTGACTGAAATAAGTACAAAGCGCGTGCCAAAGTCGCGGCGGTGTCAGTCGGAAAAAGGGCGCATGATAGTTCGAACGGACCATTGTGCGGCGGCGGCCTATGGCATCCCGTGCAAATATTCCGCCGGATCGTTTGCATCCTGCCGATAAAAGCCGTACCTTCGCGGCGCAATGGTTTCCCCATGGTGGGGAATTAAAAGGGAATGCCGTGTAAATCGGCAACAGTTCCCGCTGCTGTGAGTTCCGCCCGAAAGGGCATTTTTCGTCGCGACATTCTGAGCCACTGGTCTTTGGGACCGGGAAGGCGTCGCGCCGGGGGACAAGTCAGAAGACCTGCCTTGCGAAATAGGGTGTTTGCTCCTGCGGAGAAAGGGAGCGCCTGAAGTCGTCACCGGCGGTTTTTTTCGTACGTCCCTAATTTACTTCAGCCTTCTTTTTCCATTCGGAGCGAGCCTCTTCGGACAGACTTTTTTACGGTCGGATGAGGAAGTCGTCGCCATGCTTTGCCGGGTCGTTATGCCCGTTTCTGCCTGTGCGGTATCCACCGTGGAGTTTGTCCGTTACGGACGAGACAGAACAGATGGAACCATTAACTAAAAAACAAAGCATGATGAAAAAGTTACTTATGATCTGCTCCTGGGCGCTGCTTCTCGGCGGCTGCAAGAGCGAATCGGGCTCTACGGACCCGGACGGAGACAAACCTGTACCCCCCCCCTCGGCTGAACTATTACAAAAAATCGAGGACCTCAATGCCGGGCTGGTCTCGCTGAAAGCATTGGCCGGAGCCGTGTCGCAGTCGGAAGTGCGGTCGCTGACCGAGGCCGAAGACGGCGCGCACCTTACGTTCAGCGACGGAACGGAGCTGACGCTTGCCTGCAATGCGGATGCTACTGAAGCGCCGCTGATCGGCATTGCCGCCGACGGGGAGGCGTATTACTGGACGCTGGCTGCGGAAAAAGATACGCCGTGGCTGAAAGATGCCGCCGGCGCGAAACTGCCCGTTTCGGGGCCTGTTCCGGTGACGGGACGCGATGACAAGGGTTTCTGGACCGTGACGACGGATGCCGCCGTGACGCCGTGGCAGATCGTGAATGCCGCCGGAAATCCGATCGAAGCCACCGGCGACGAGCACGTGGAGTTGTTCCGGTCGGTAAAGGCCGAAGGCGGCAAGGTGGAGATCGAACTGACGGACGGCGGGAAACTTTCGGCTGCGCAGATCAACGACCTGGGCGCTGCCGGAACGGCCAACTGCTATGTGGTTTCGGCTCCCGGAAAATATATTTTCAGCGCTAAAGTGCGCGGAAACGGCGCCGGTGAAGGTGTCGGGTTCGACCCGGCGATCGAAATCGCAGCCGACATGACGGCCGACTGGCTGTGGACCGACTCCGAAGGCCTCGTGTCGGAAGTCGCCCTCGACAAGGAGTCCGGCGATATTTCCTTTACGGCCGGCGAAGGCAAGGGTAACACCCTCATTGCCTTGATGAAGGACGGTGTGATTGTCTGGAGCTGGCACATCTGGGTGACCGATGCTCCGCAGACGATGACCTACAAGAACGGTACGGTGTTCATGGACCGCAACCTGGGTGCCGTGGGTACGACCGTAGGCGGTACGGATGCCTATGGCATGTACTACCAGTGGGGGCGCAAGGATCCGTTCTACTGGGGTACGGTGACTTCGACGAGCGCGGCCCCCTTTGTTGAACTGGCGGAACTTACCTTCATCAATCCGGCTTATTCGACTGCGGCATGGAAGTATACCAAGAGTGCGGTGGCGTTGGATGTCGCCGCGGCTAATCCCATGATCTTCTATAATAATACGGTCGGAACCGGTTACAACTGGCTCGCTTCGCCGAATGCGAAACTGTGGGGTGCAGCCAAGACACTCAACGATCCCTGTCCTCCGGGATACAAGGTTCCGGATATCGATGCCTGGGAGGATTTGAGTTTTGGTCGTGACTATATCGCCGGTGTATCGGCTTGGGATGTCGAGAATTATGGTGTGACCTATACCCACGACGGAAAGACGGCCTGGTATCCCGGGCAGGGCTACCGGATGTACAGTTCGGGTGCTATCGTCGGCCAGCGGACGGCTTCGAGCGGAGGTTCGGGTGGTTACTGGTCGTCGAAGGCAACAGCTACTAAAGCCTATTACCTGTATATTAAGAAACAAATCAGTTCCTCTGGGTCGATCAACCCGGAACTGGAAGTGAACCGTTCCTACGGCTATTCGGTGCGTTGCTGCAAGGAGTAACGAACCGCTTTGAATAGATAAAGGCAGGACCCGAAAGTCCTGCCTTTGTTTTTGGTGCGGATGCCGGATTACCGGAACACGCCCGTGTAGGTCGAGGGCGAGAGGGCGCGCAACTCCTCTTTGACCGATTCGGCGACGGCGAGCGTCTCGATGAACGCTGCGATCGACTCGTGGGTGATGTGGGCGTTGGTGCGCGTCAGGGCCTTCAGCGCCTCGTAGGGTTTCGGGAAACCTTCGCGGCGCAGGATGGTCTGGATGCCTTCGGCCACGACGGCCCAGTTGTTCTCCAGGTCGCGCGCCAGCGCTTCGGGGTTGAGGATCACCTTGTTCAGCCCCTTCAGCAGCGATTGCAGGGCGATCACCGCATGGGCCATCGGCACGCCGATGTTGCGCAGCACGGTCGAGTCGGTCAGGTCGCGCTGGAGGCGCGAAACGGGCAGTTTCGATGCGAGGTGCTCGAAGACGGCGTTGGCGATGCCGAAGTTCCCTTCGGCGTTCTCGAAGTCGATGGGGTTGACCTTGTGGGGCATGGCGCTCGAACCGACCTCCCCGGCCTTGATCTGCTGCTTGAAGTACTCCATCGAGATGTAGGTCCACATGTCGCGCGAAAGGTCGATGAGGATGGTGTCGATGCGCTTCATGTTGTCGAAGATGGCGGCCAGGTTGTCGTAATGCTCGATCTGCGTGGTGTATTGCGAGCGGCAAAGTCCCAGCGTCTCGCCCACGAACCGGTTGGCGAAAGCGACCCAGTCGTACTGCGGATAGGCTGCGCGGTGGGCGTTGAAATTGCCCGTGGCGCCGCCGAATTTGGCCGGGACGGCGATGTCGTGGAGCATGGCCAGCTGTTTCTCGATGCGCTCGACGAAGACCATGAACTCCTTGCCGAGCGTCGTCGGCGAGGCGGGCTGTCCGTGCGTACGGGCCAGCATCGGAACTTCGCGCCACTGCTCGGCGAACGACGCCAACTTGTCGCGGACCTCCTCGACGACGGGGTAGTAGACGCCCGTCATCGCCTCTTTCAGCGAGAGCGGAATGGCCGTATTGTTGATGTCCTGCGAGGTGAGGCCGAAATGGACGAACTCCTTGTAGGCTTCGAGCCCGAGTGTGTCCATTTTCTCCTTAATAATGTACTCGATGGCCTTTACGTCGTGGTTCGTCACCGACTCGATCTCCTTCACGCGCTCGGCGTCGGCAGCCGAGAAATCGAGGTAGAGGGCGCGCAGGGCGGCGAATTTCGAGCGGTCGATGCCGGCCAGCTGCGGGAGCGGCAGCTCGCACAGCGCGATGAAATACTCCACTTCGACGCGGATGCGGTAGCGGATAAGTGCCTGTTCTGAAAAATAATCGGCTAATTTCTCCGTTTTATTACGGTAGCGCCCGTCGACGGGCGAAATGGCTGTGAGAGGGCTCAGGAGAGTTGACATGGGTTTGTTATTTTTTACGTATCGTTTGTGCGCTGTTTCCGGCGGAGCGTCACGACCCGGGCAGGGGTTGTTCCGCCCTGTACGGCGGGCCCGGGAGCAAACGGACGATGCCGGGAATTTTCAAACGCCAAATTTACGACATTTAATTGAAATACGCATAATTTTCCCTACCTTTGCAAAGATAAACTTCGCCCGGACAGGCTGTAATACCGTAGCGTCGGATAAATTCGCCGCTGCGTCAGTCCAGCATTGTCTTTGCAGGGAATGTAAATTGAAATCGGAATGAATTTCATACTGGCAATCATCGACTCCCTGGTGAGGTTCGTGCAGCGCAACCCGCTGACGACGCTCATCATCGTCATACTGGCGCTCGGCGCCCCCGCGCTGCTCAAAGGCATCGCGCTGTTTATCTTGTACTTTTTTATGGGACTTATTTTATTGATCGTCGTGCTGATGCTGGTCTTCCGCTGGCGGATCTACAAGGTTCGCAAGCAGATGGAGGAGCAGTTCGGCGAAGGCTTCGGGCAGCAGCCCGGGCAGGGCGGCTTCGGCGGTTTCGGCTCGCCCTTTGCAGAACAGCAGCGCAAACAGCGCGAAGGCGAAGTGAAGGTGCACAAAACCCCGGGAGCGCCCGAAAAGCGCGTGTCGAAGGACGTGGGCGACTACGTCGAATTCGAAGAGGAAAAGGAATAGCATGCTGAAAATTTTCGAACTCATAGGGCGCTACTTCATGCTGATGGGAAAGGTCTTTTCCCGTCCGGAGAAGGCAGCGATCTACCGCCGTCGGATCGTCTACGAAATGGAGGCGCTCGGCATCAATTCGATCGGCCTGACGGCCCTTATTTCGGTCTTCATCGGCGCGGTCATCACGTTGCAGATGTGTATCAACCTCGATTCGCCGTTCATTCCCCGCTCGCTGGTGGGCTACGCCACGCGCGAGACGATGATCCTCGAATTCTCGTCGGCGGTCGTGGCGCTGATTCTCGCCGGAAAAGTCGGGTCGAGCATCGCCTCGGAGATCGGCACGATGCGTATCACCGAGCAGATCGACGCCCTCGAAATCATGGGCGTCAACTCCGCTTCGTACCTCATCCTCCCGAAGATCGTCGCCGCGATGATCTTCTTCCCCTTCCTGACGATCCTTTCGATCCTGATCGGCATTCTGGGCGGCTACCTGATTGCCGCCGCGACGGGCATCATGATCCCTGCCGACTATGTCGACGGCCTCCTGATGGACTTCAAGCCCTATTCGATCACCTATACGCTGATCAAGACCGTCTTCTTCGCCTACATCATCACCTCGATCTCGGCCTTCTACGGCTACAACGCCCGCGGCAACTCGCTGGAAGTCGGTACGGCCTCGACGCACGCCGTGGTGGCCAGTTGCGTGGTGATCCTGCTTTTCGACCTTATCCTGACACAAGTCCTGCTCATATGATACGCGCCGAACATATCGTCAAGTCGTTCGACGGCCGGGTGGTGCTCGACGACATCTCGGTCGAATTCGAGACCGGAAAAACAAACCTCATCATCGGCCGCAGCGGTTCGGGAAAGACCGTGCTGCTCAAAACCCTGGTGGGGCTGCACGAGCCTGATTCGGGCGACGTGTGGTACGACGACGTGAACTTCACGAAGCTGGGGTTTCGCGACCGCAAGGCTATCCGCAAGGACATCGGCATGATCTTCCAGGGCGGGGCCCTGCTCGACTCGTCGACCGTTGTGGAGAACGTCAAGCTGCCGCTCGACCTCTTCACCTCGCAGAGCGAGAAGGAGAAGATGGAGCGGGTGAATTTCTGCCTCCGGCGTGTGCGGCTCGACGAAGCCAACAACCTCTATCCGGCCGAACTCTCGGGCGGCATGATCAAGCGCGTGGCCATCGCCCGCGCCATCGTGATGAATCCCCGTTACCTGTTCTGCGACGAACCCAACTCGGGCCTCGACCCGCAGACCTCGATCGTCATCGACAACCTGATCCACGAGATTACCGAGGAGTACGGCATCACGACGATCATCAATACCCACGACATGAACTCCGTGATGGAGATCGGCGAGAAAATTGTATACATCCACGACGGCCGCAAATGGTGGGAGGGAACCAAGGACGATATCCTGCATGCCGACAACCGCGAGCTGAACGATTTCGTCTTCGCTTCGGCCATGGCCAAACGGGCGAAAAAAGCCGTGCAGTAAGGTCGGAACCGGCTGTGCGCCGGGCGGAAACGACTGCTTTGGGCTGTTCTCGATGCTCCGGCAAAGAGGTGTGTCAGGGGTTCGTAAAAAAATTTAATTTTTTATTTGCGAAAATTGTATAAAGTGTGTACTTTTGTGCTGTTAAAAAAATAACGCAATTTTTTACTAACAAATAATTCAAAATCTTATGGCAACTATTAAAATCGGTATCAACGGCTTCGGTCGTATCGGCCGTCTGGTGTTCCGCGCAGCGTGCAACAACGCAAACGTTGAGGTTGTAGGTATCAACGACCTCGTACCCGTAGACTACATGGCCTACATGCTCAAGTACGACTCGGTTCACGGCCGCTTCAACGGTACGGTTGACTACAACGTAGAGAAGAGCCAGCTGATCGTAAACGGCAAGGCTATCCGCGTAACCGCCGAGAAGGATCCCGCAAACCTGAAGTGGAATGAGGTAGGTGCTGAGTACGTCGTTGAGTCGACGGGTCTCTTCCTGACGAAGGAGAAGGCTGCCGCTCACATCGCAGCAGGTGCCAAGTATGTCGTAATGTCGGCTCCCTCGAAGGACGACACCCCGATGTTCGTATGCGGCGTCAACACCGACAGCTATGCCGGCCAGACGATCGTTTCGAACGCATCGTGCACCACGAACTGCCTTGCTCCCCTTGCCAAGGTTATCAACGACAAGTTCGGTATCGTTGAAGGTCTGATGACGACCGTTCACGCTACCACCGCAACGCAGAAGACTGTTGACGGTCCCTCGATGAAGGACTGGCGCGGCGGCCGTGCCGCTTCGGGCAACATCATCCCCTCGTCGACGGGTGCTGCCAAGGCCGTAGGCAAGGTGATCCCTGCCCTGAACGGCAAACTGACCGGTATGGCATTCCGTGTTCCGACCCTCGACGTTTCGGTCGTTGACCTGACCTGCCGTCTGGAGAAGGGCGCTTCGTACGACGAGATCAAGGCTGCCATGAAGCATGCTGCCGAGAACGAGTTCAAGGGTATCATCGAGTACACCGAGGACGACGTTGTATCGACCGACTTTACGGGCGACGCCAACACCTCGATCTTCGACGCTAAGGCTGGTATCGCGCTGAACGCTAACTTCGTGAAGCTCGTAGCCTGGTATGACAACGAGTGGGGCTACTCGAACAAGGTTGTGATGCTCATCGAGAAGATGGCTGCATTCAACAAATAATCGAGCCATTCGATAAAACGGGAGGGAACCTGCAAAGGTTCCCTCTTTTTTGTGTGTATGGTTTTGATATTGCCCGGAAAAAAGAGTATATTTGACAAAACTACTCTCCCTCTTAATTCATTTTGCGTCATGAAAAAGTCGGTGATTCTCTTCTGCATGTTTTCGTTTTCGCTGCTGATTGCGGCGTGTGAGCTGGGCGATGAGGAAGAAGAGGCCAAACCGCCCGTCCCTTCCTGGGAATATGTTGCTGTGGAGTACACGCTTCTGCGCATGGAGCCGATCGAGGTCGTACTGGCCCGGGCGACCATTACCAATGATACGGACCGGGAGTGCGGTGCATCGTGCTCCTCCCGGGATTCCGTCTATTTCACCTCCCGGTTCGAGTCGGACTTTTTCCCCGAAGGGGAACTTTCGGAGTGTAAACTGCCGTTGCTGCGGGTGAATATGGACGGGACGATTACCGGCAAGAGCACCCGGACGGTCCCGCTTCTGGCTGGACGGCAGTATGGTTGGAACGTCTCCGCTTCGGTTTCGCAAGCGTACCAGGTTCCGGCCAATTCGACAGTGCGGGAACTGATCCTCGAATGTGGATTCGAGATGACGGCCGATTTTCAGTTGATGCTCCGAAATTCCCTGACCGGCGAAACCGTGACGGTCGGCGGAACCTGGTCCGGACGACAGATCTCGCACAAGACCGTCCGGGTCGAGTATGAGGCCGGGGGCGGCATCGTGTCGAATTGTCCGGTAGATTGGTCGTAACCATATTCCGGTTGCGGCTCCCTTATTTTCCCGCTTCCACCCGCATTTCGATCGAGGCGCCCGACCATTGGTTGATCGCCCGCTTCTCGGTTCGCAGGCGCCGCCCGGCGTAGGAGATGCGCAGTTCGATCTCGAAAGGCTTGTTCGCGTCGATGTCGTTGCCCGTGGGCAGCGTATGGGGAATAATATATAGGTAGAGCACCAGGTGGTCGCACGGCATGGTCTCCAGCACCGCGGTGCGGTCGGCGGCGATGCCTTCGGGGCGTTCGGTGAGGTTCGAGCCTACGTCGGCCACGTCCGAGGCCGCCGAGGCGAAGCCGATGCGCTGGTTCGCAGCGTCGAAGCAGCCGCACATCAGCGCCGCATTGTACCGCCACCACCCTTCGTAGCGGCTCGTGACTTCGATTGTAAATCCTTTTTCGCTCATATTCTACCGGGGCTGCGCAGTTCCGATGTCGTGTCCGGTTGGCTCGGACAGGCGTGCGCAGGCTATTTTTCCGTAAAAATAATACAACTGTCGTGCAACGCCAAATTTATTTGTGCCCCGTCGGGCCGGGAGTGCTAAAACTCGTGGTTTTCTTTGCATATGTCTTATTTTTTCGTAACTTTGCGCACTAAATGTGCTTAAATGGAGGTAGCTCAGCGATATTCAATTGCTTACAAAGGGCTGAAAAACGGTCGGCACGACTTCCGCTTCGAGGTCGACGAATCGTTGTTCGAGGCCTTCGGGAGCACGGAGATCAAAGACGGACGGTGTGAGGTCTCGGTCGGCATGGACCGCTCGGAGACGCAACTCATACTCGACGTGCAGATCACGGGTTATGTCGTCGTCGAATGCGACCGTTGCCTGGAGGATTGCCGCGTGCCCATCGATTTCGACGGGCAGCTCGTGGTGAAATTCTCCGACGAGGTGCATGAATACGACGGCGAAGTGATGTGGATGCTGCCGGGCGAGGATCAGGTGGAACTCGCACAGTACATCTACGAAAGCATCGTGCTGTCGCTGCCCTACCAGCGGGTCCATCCCGAAGGGGAGTGCAATCCCGAGATGCTCGAACGCTTCCGGATCATTTCGGACCGGGAGTTCGCTTCGATCGAGGCTGCGGCCGAAGGCGAAGGGGAGCGCAACGAGGGCGAATGGGCCAAACTGGCTGCCCTGCGCGAGCAGATGGAGGCGGAAGGCATGGAAGGCGACGCGGGAAAAGAACCCGGCGATGCGAAATAAACAGGGAAAAGATACGTTTAAACTTATAAATTATACTTTAAAATGGCACATCCTAAACACAAAGTCTCGTCGACGCGACGCGATAAGCGCAGAACTCACTACAAAGCTGTCGTTCCGACGGTCGTAACCTGCTCGAACTGCGGCGCAGCCGTGCTGTACCACCGCGTATGCCCCGAGTGCGGTTTCTATCGCGGAAAGCTCGCTATCGAGAAGAAAGCTGCCGAATAAATCCGGCGCTCAAAAGAGTGCATCCTGTAAGGGAGTGCCTCTTTTTTAATTTATGAAGGTCTCCTTCCGGTCGGTTTGCATCCCAGTTGCGTGTGTTTTCCGGGCGCGGCGGGCGGAGCGGGACGAAGATATCAACCAACACTCGTACGAGTATGATAAAGATTGGTGTAGATGCCATGGGCGGCGATTACGCTCCCGAAGCGGCTGTCAAAGGAGCCGTCATGGCACTCGATGCGATTGGGGCGGACAGCCGTATCGTGCTGTTCGGCGACGAACAGAAAATTAAGTCTGTGCTTGCTTCGGAGGGGTGTCCCGCCGAGCGGTTCGACATCGTTGCCACCACCGAGGTGATCGAGATGGGCGACCATCCGGCCAAGGCTTTCCAGGCTAAGGCGAATTCGAGCATCACGGTCGGTTTCGGCTACCTGGCGAAAGGCGCTATCCACGGATTCGCAAGTGCCGGTTCGACCGGCGCCATGATGGTCGGTTCGATGTATGCCGTCAAGCCGATCGAGGGCGTCGTGCGTCCCACGATCTCGTCCATCGTTCCTACGGTTACAGGCTCTCCTGCGCTGTTGCTGGACGTGGGCCTGAATGTGGACTGCAAACCCGAGGTGCTGGCGCAGTACGGCCTGATCGGGTCGATTTACGCCGAGGCGGTGCTGGGCATCGAGCGTCCGCGCGTCGCTGTGCTCAACATCGGTGAGGAGGAGACCAAGGGCAACGCCCAGTCCAAAGCCACCTACGAAATGCTGAAGGAGGACAAACGGATCAACTTCGTCGGGAACGTCGAAGCTTCGTATATCTTCTCGGGCAAGGTCGCCGATGTGATCGTTTGCGATGGATTTGTCGGCAACACGATCCTCAAAATGGCCGAAGGTCTCTACCGCATCAACATGGCCCTGGGCTGCCGCAACGCCTTCTGGGATGCCATGAACTACGAAAATGTGGGCGGAACACCCGTCCTGGGCGTCAATGCGCCCGTCATCATCGGTCACGGATGCTCCTCGCCCCAGGCGATCAAGAGCATGATCCTTTCGACCGGGCAGGTCATCAAAGCCGATCTGACAGCGAAACTGCAACGTGCGTTTCAAAATTAATCAAAATACGAAAAGCCAAAGCTAATGGGTAAGATAACAGCAGCTATTACGGGTGTGGGACAATACCTTCCGGAATATATCCTCACCAACGACGAATTAAGCCGGATGGTCGACACCAATGACGAGTGGATCATGTCGCATACGGGCATCAAGACGCGCCATATCCTCAAGGGTGAAGGCGTCGGAAGTTCCTACATGGGCGCCCGCGCGGTCATCAATCTGTTGGATAAGACGGGTGTCGATCCCATGGAGGTCGACGTGGTGATCTGCGCTACCGTGACTCCCGACATGTTCTTCCCCTCGACGGGCAACCTGATTGCCGACCAGGCCGGTTGCAAGAACGCCTTTGCATTCGACGTTTCGGCGGCGTGCAGCGGCTTCCTGTTCGCCCTGACGACCGGTGCGAAGTTCATCGAGGCCGGCACGAGCAAGAAAGTCATCGTCGTGGGCGCCGACAAGATGTCGTCGATCGTCGACTACACCGACCGTTCGACCTGCCCGCTGTTCGGCGACGCTGCTGCTGCCGTGTTGCTGGAAGCCAATACCGAAGGTTACGGAGTCGTGGATTCGATCCTGCGTTCCGACGGTTCGGGCGAGTTGCAGCTCTACATGAAGGCGGGCGGTTCGCGCTTCCCGGCTTCGATCGAGACCGTGCAGAACAACTGGCATACGATCATGTGGGACGGTCACGCCGTATTCAAGGCAGCCGTGTCGAAGATGTCCGATGTTTCGGTCGAGATGATGGAGCGTCACAACCTCAAGGGCGACGATGTCCGTTACCTGGTTCCCCATCAGGCCAACCTGCGCATCATCGACGCTACGGCGCGCCGTATGGGCATCACCAGCGACAAGTGCATGATCAACATCGACCGCAACGGCAACACCACGGCGGCTACGATTCCGACATGCCTCTACGATTACGAAAGCAAGCTCCGCAAGGGTGACAACCTCATCCTGGCTGCCTTCGGCGGCGGATATACGTGGGGTGCGACCTATGTGAAGTGGGCCTACGACGGCTCGGAAGCATAACCGGGGCAATCCCGACAAAAGGCGGAAACCGATGTTTCCGCCTTTTTTTATTCCCGTTCCCGGAATTTTTTTATCTTTGTTGTTCTAAACCGATTGATTGCCGATGAACCGTCTGAACCGTATTCTTTACAACAAGCAGATCAAACTGTTTTGGTTCCTGCGGAGTTTCTGGCGTTATGTGACGCCGAAACGGTTGTTGCAGTCGCGCCTGGAACAGGTGCTCGAAGCGGCAGCTGAGCGTCCCGACTGGGAATACATCTGCCGTCGGGCGGATTATTACAACAAACTCGATCCGGCAGCCGCGACCCTCCCCCGCGAAGGACTGCGTCCGTTGGGCGATCACAAATTTCGCAAAGGCGTGCGGACGGCCTATTTCTTCGATACGTACGAATTTACCCGCTGGTTCAGCGACCGCCTGCTGTGGAACACTGTTCCCGGCGATGTGACGACCGTTCCCGACGTGCCGTCGATCGTCAAGAGCCGTCCGATCTGCGGCAACAATGCCAATTCGGTGCTGCTGAACCTGGACAAGGTGCGCCATTTCATCTTTCTGCGGGACGCCATTCCGTTCCGGGCGAAGAAGGACAAGGCGATCTTCCGGCTGGCGATCACGCGCCGTCCCCACCGGGAACGCTTCATGCGGATGTATTTCGGTTCGGACTGCTGCGATGCCGGGATTTCGACGCCCCGCCCCGAATATCCCGCCGAGTGGGTCAAGCCGCATATTTCGATGTACGACCACCTGAAGTATAAATTCATTCTGGCGATCGAGGGCTACGATGTGGCGACAAACCTCAAGTGGATCATGTCGTCGAACTCGCTGGCTGTGATGCCGCGCCCGACCTACGAGACGTGGTTCATGGAGGGAACGCTCATTCCCGATTATCACTATGTGGAGATCAAACCCGACTACTCCGATTTGGAGGAGCGGATGCGTCACTACATCGAACACCCGGCCGAAGCCGAGGCGATCATTGTCCACGCGCACGAATATATTGCCCAGTTCCGGGATCGAGAGCGCGAGAAACTCATCTCGCTGCTGGTGCTTCAAAATTATTTCCGGCGGACGGGGCAGTGCTGACGCCGCGCCGTTTCAGTTTCTTTTCGGATTCTGGCCGTAATTTTGCCGTCTAAGAGACGGGTTGCGAGGAGGTGAATTCTCCTCGGTGGCAGCAGCTGATCTGCGCTTTGCCCGCTTCGGAGGCAGGTTTTAGGGGAGACGGGCCCTCTTTGGGAGCAGAAGCTTACGCTTCGTACCGCCTGAGAGACGGGTTTCGGGAATACCCGGCCGCGAAATTGGAAATTACTATGAAAATACTCATTATCGAAGACGAACCCTCCCTGCGGGAGATCATGACCCGGACCCTCGTCCGGGAACAGTACATCGTCGAGCAGGCTGCCGATTATGCCACAGCGCTCGACAAGATCGCCGCGTACGATTACGACTGCATCCTGCTGGACATCATGCTGCCCGACGGAAGCGGACTGCGCCTGCTCGAAGCGTTGAAAACGCGCCGCAACCGCGCCGGGGTGATCATCATTTCGGCCCGCGACTCGCTCGACGACAAGATCGAAGGGCTGGAACTCGGGGCTGACGATTACCTTCCCAAGCCGTTCCACCTGGCCGAGTTGAGCGCCCGTATCCGCAGCGTTCTGCGCCGCAACCAGCGCGACGGGCAGGAGAGCCTCGATGCGGGCAATGTGCGCCTGTGGCCCGACAGCCACCGGGTCGAGGTGGCAGGCCGTGAGGTCGAACTGCTGCGCAAGGAGTACGACATCCTGCTCTATTTCATGAACCGTCCGAACCATACGGTCGACAAAACCGCGCTGGCCGAAGGGGTCTGGGGCGATCACATCGACCAGGCTGATAATTTCGATTTCGTCTATGCGCAGATGAAAAACCTGCGCCGCAAGCTCCACGACGCGGGCGCAGACATCGAAATTCGTGCCGTTTATGGCTTCGGTTATAAACTCATACAGCCGTGAAACTGGTCTACCGCATCCTGCTGCATCTTTCGTGGGCGCTGTCGCTGCTGTTGGCGGCATGGGCCGTACTGTTCTACTTTACGCTGGTCGACGAGATCAACGACGAGGTGGACGATGCGCTTGAAGCCCGTGCCGAGGTGATCGTAAAACGGGTCCTCGCCGGGCGGGAATTGCCTACGCCGGCTTCGGAGGGCAACAACGGTTACTTTCTGCACGACGTGTCGGCTGAATATGCCGCCGGGCAGCATCACGAACGCTATTCCGACGAAGAGATTTTCATTCCCGAACGCGACGACGAGGAACCGGCCCGTGTGCTGCGCAAGGTGTTCCGCGACGGCGCGGGGCAGTGGCGCGAACTGACGGTGATGACCCCGACGATCGAGAAGGACGACCTCCGGGAGTCGATCCTCTATTGGATGGTCTGCCTCTACCTGTTCCTGCTGCTGATGATCCTGCTGGTCACGGTCGTCGTGCTTTACCGCACGATGCGTCCCCTCTACGCCCTGCTGCGGTGGCTGGACGACTACACCGTGGGGGCCCGGAACGCCCCGCTGGCCGTTGAAACCTCCGTCACGGAGTTCCGGCGGCTGAACGACGCTGCGCAGCGCTATGCCGACCGCGCCGAGTCGTCGTTCGAGCGGCAGAAACAGTTTATCGGCAACGCTTCGCACGAGATGCAGACCCCGCTGGCGGTCTGCCGCAACCGGTTGGAAATGCTGGTCGACGATGCACAGACCCTCTCGGAGGAGCAGCTTGGAGAGATCGCCAAGGTGCAGCGGACGCTGGACTACCTCGTGCGGCTCAACCGCTCACTGCTGTTGCTGTCGAAGATTGACAACGGGCAGTTCCCCGAGGCCGAGGAGGTCGGTATAAATGCACTGGTGCGCCGTACGGCCGAAGATATGGAAGAGATATATGCCTACCGCAACATGCGCTTCTCGCTTGCGGAGGAGGGGCCGCTGACCGTCCGGATGAACCCGTCGTTGGCCGGGAGCGTGGTCGCTAACCTCGTGAAAAACGCCTTTGTCCACGGCGACGAAGGTGGCGAAGTGACGGTGGACATCGCCCCGCGGCGCCTGACGGTATGCAACAGCGGCGCAGAGGGTCCGCTCGATGCCGGGCATATTTTCGACCGGTTTTACCAGGGGGCGAAGAAGGAAGGTTCGACGGGGCTGGGCCTTGCCGTGGTCGACGCCATCTGCCGCCTCTACGGCCTGAAGGTCGCCTACTCCTATATAAATAAGCGGCATTGCTTCACGGTGGAATTCCCGGCGTAAAAAAATAATTGTGAAAAATCTGCTTTTTTCAGATTCGTTTCAGTTTCAGGCCGCAACTTTGCACTATGAAACTTAATTTAAAGATTACGATTATGAAAAAGCTCACGATTATTTTCGCTTCCCTGGCCATCATGGCCGCTTCGGTTCCCGCTTTCGCCGGTAAAGACCGGATGATCACCGTCGCCGAACTTCCCGCTGCCTCGCAGCAGTTCGTCAAGACGCACTTTACGGGCGTCGAGGTTTCCTACGCCAAGGTCGACGAGGAGATGTTCAGCAAGGATTACAAAGTGGTCTTCGTCAACGGTGCGAAGGTCGAGTTCGCCAAGGACGGGCAGTGGACGGAGGTTGAATGCAAGTACGGCGAGGTTCCCGCAGCAATCGTTCCGCAGGAAATCCGCAACTACGTCGCCAAGAACTTCGCAGGCCGCAAGATCGTCTCGATCGACCGCGACACCCGCGACTACGAAGTGAAGCTCGACAACGGTCTCGAACTGAAATTCGACCTCAAATTCCGTCTGATCGAGATCGACGACTGATCTGCATCCGACTGACTGCCAGCGGCGGCGCATGACCCAACAGGTTGTGCGCCGCTGCTGTTGGCAGATATAATGCAGGATTATTCAAGTATAAAATAATATGATAGCTATTCTGATACAAATCACGATAAACTATTGTATATTTGTATCACAAACGATAATTAACTGCAAACTTAAAACAATACCGTTATGTTAAGCAAGAAACTGCACGAAGCGCTCAATGCGCAGATCAATGCCGAGCTCTGGTCGGCTTATCTCTATCTTTCGATGTCGATGGACGCCGAGGCCAAAGGGCTGAAAGGCGTTGCCAATTGGTTCTACGTTCAGTTCCAGGAGGAGCAGGACCACGCGCGCATCTTCATGAACTACATCCTCTCTCGCGATGCCGAAGTGAAGCTGCTTCCCATCGAGGAGGTGCGCACCAAGTGGGCTTCGCCGCTGGAGATGTTCCAGGACACGCTGGAGCACGAGAAGGTCGTAACGTCGATGATCAACAACCTGGCCGCCATTGCTGCCGAGGATAAGGATTACGCTTCGTCGAACATGCTCATCTGGTTCGTCGACGAGCAGGTCGAGGAGGAGGAGTCGGCACGCGACATGATCACCGCCTGCGAGGCTGTCGAGGGCAACAAGTTCGGGCTTTACATGCTCGACAAGGAGTTGGCCGCCCGCACCTATGCGCAGGCTTCGCCCCTGGCGAACGCAAACGCCTAAGTAAAAGTTTTTGTCATAGTTTTTAGTAGGGTCCGGCTTCCGCGAGGAGGCCGGGCTTTTTTGCGTTCCCGGGCCCGGGGATTTTGCAGGATTGGGTTTTATGCTATCTTTGTCCTTAAATCAGACTGTTATGAAACGCTGTAAAATCACGATCCTCAAGACCATGCTCAACGAGGACCTCGCCAAAGAGTACGCTGCTCCCGGCTTCGGCCGCTGCCCGATGATGCGCGAAGGGCAGGTCTTCTATGCCGATTACGCCAAGCCCGAGGGGTTCTGCGACGAGGCCTGGAAGGCGGTCTACCAGTATGTGTTCGCACTGTCGCACGGCGCGGGCAAGTTCTATTACGGCGACTGGATCGACAAGGAGGGCGTGGCCATCTGCTCGTGCAACGACGGCCTGCGGCCCGTGATCATGAAGATCGAACGCACCGACGAGGAGTCGACGATCAGCTACGAGCCGGTGCGCTGACCCCTCAGCGTTTCAGGTTGTAGTCGATGCCTGCCTTGCGGGCCTGTGCGTGCTGGTGGTAGCGGCGGATGCGGTAGAGGTGTCCGTCTTTGATCAACCGCGCCCCGGTCTGGTGGAAGCAGAATGAAATGCCCGCTGCGACGCTTTGTTCGCGCAGCGCAAGTACCCATGCGTAGTCGCACGGCCGGGCCTCGTTGCCCGATTCACCCCCGACCGAGACCTCTTCGATGGCGGGGGAGAGGTATTGTGCAATGTCGAGCGGCCCGAGCAGCGGGGCGCAGATGATGATCCGGTGGCGGATCGGGGTTTCGAGGAACAGCGGCAGCCGGAAGTCGGCCATCGCCTGGTTTTCGACCGTGCAGCCGATAATCACATTCTCATAGCCGTCGCCCCAGTCGGGCGGCAGGACTTCGCGGAGGCGGTGGATGCGTTTGGTGAAGAACATGAACCGCAGGTCGCTGCGCATGCGCATCATCTCCCACGCTTCGGCGCGCCAGGCGTCGGCCTTCTCCACGAGAAAATCCGAAGTGAAACAGGTGTAGACCATTTCCCCGGCGGGGACTTTGAACCGTCCGTCGCGGCTGCGGCGTACCGGGAGGTTGAACGCTATCGTCTGCCGCACCTCGCGGCTGTCCTTGTCGTGCTGCCCGTCCTGCCGGTAGACATAGCAGTGGCGACAGCCTTCGCTGATCTTGCGGCATCCGTGCCAGGGGTTCCACGAAACGGACATTTTCGGAGGTCGTTTAAGACGTTAAATCGGGAACCTTATTTCACAACTCCATGCGTAACCGAACCATGTGGCGGCACTCCAGCCCGTTCTCGAAGATGGGGGCGGGATAGTGTTTGCGGAAATAATCCGTGTCGACGCCGCAGCGGACGAATCCGCAGCGCTCGTAGAGGGCGATCTGCCCGATGCCGATGTCTCCGGTGCCGATTTCGAGCAGATGGAATCCCGCTTTGCGGGCTGTTTCGACGGCGTGGCGAAGCAGGGCCGTAGCGATGCCCTGCCGCTGGCGGTCGGGCACGACGGCGATGTTCACAACCTCGGCCGTGAAGGGGCGCGTGTGGAGCAGGACGTACTGTCCGACGATCTGCCCGTTGTCGTAGGCTGCGTAGCATGTTCCGCGGTCGATATAGTCGGCCACCGAGGCTTCCGATTCGTCGGCCAGCAACAGCAGTTCGTGCGAAGGTGTTTCTGGGATGCGGATTTCCGGGATCATTGGAAGAGGGATATGGCGCCTTCGAAGGTCGCCAGTATGACAATATAACGTACGGTTTTGCCTGCGAGCATCGAACCGCTCGTCAGCCAGATGTTGCTGCGCATCAGCCCCAGCACGATGGCGATGGCTTCGCCGATGGTGGGCAGGAAGGCGAAAAAGGCCATCAGCGCCCCGCGTCCGGCGAGGAACTTCCGGGCCCGGGCCAGCTGGCGGGTTGAAACACCGAGTTTGGTGATCCACTCGGTCTTGCCCAATGAGCCGATCCAGTAGCAGGTCATGCCGCCCAGCGTGTTGCCCAGCGAGGCTGCAATGACGCATCCCACCGGGTCGAGCCCCATGCGCACGAGGACGATCATCACCGCCTCGGAACTGAACGGCAGGATGCTTCCGGCCACCAGCGCCGAGATAAAGAGGCCCCAGTAGCCCCAGTCGATGAAAAATTGGGTGATCGCTTCCATAGTCTGTCAGCACGGGCTTTTTGTCGGCCTGTGCAGACAAAGATAGCGATTTTTTCGGTTATCAGGCCTCCCCGGCCCAACCGCGGATTACGCGGCTGCGGACCTCGACGCCGAATTCGCGGGCGCGGGCGAGGATGCGGCACGCCAGGGCGGCTTTTTTGTCGTCGGGAGCGTAGCGGAAATAGGCCTCCGCCGCACGGACATGCGCCGCATCGACGAGCGGGAATTCGCGGGTTTCGGGGATTCCGAACGCCGAGTCGGGTAGTTCGTGGCGTTCTTCGGCGGTGAGATGGTCGGAGGGGGTGGTTTTAGTGGTCATGGCATTCGGTTTTTCTGTTTGGGGCGGCAAAATCCGGGCCAGCGGAAATCTGGAATCCGCTAAAAAGGGATTCATTTCGGCCCACCTTTCCGGCTTTTGCCCAGATGCCCTCTGAAGGCCGTTTAGAGCCTGTATTGCAGAAAAATCAAAGAATAAATTGAAAATCATCTCCTTTTCTTAGGGCATAGCAGAATAATTGCTTATATTTGTGCGAGCTAAAAAGTGTTGCTTTTGGGCGAAATCCGACAGATGGGCGCGGGCGGAGAAAAGATAAATTGTGGGATGCAGGCCTGTCCTCGGTAGGACATAATAATAGATGCTTAACGATTACGCATGATGAAAAAACTTTTCCTGTTCTGTGCTTTGATTTCCGCAGCCCTGTTCTGGGCATGCACCAGTGGCGATAACTTCGTTCCGGAAGGCCCGGGTAAAACGCCCGAGGAGCCTGCTGTGACTCCCGAACCCGAAGTTCCCGTGGTACCCGCCGGGTTCGGCTGGTCGACCGAGGCCAGTGTGAACCTGACCCTCGAATCGCCTGTCGAGACCTATGTTTCGGTTTACTCCGAGGAGGATTGCAAGGAGAACTCGCTGCTTGTGGAGAATGCACTCCTGGCGTCGGGCGAGGCCCGTACGTTCGCGATGGCTGTTCCCGCAGGCGCTGAGAAACTGTATGTGAAATATCCCGCCGCTTCGGGTTCCGACGGCGTCGTAGCGTTGGCTGTGGATTCGGCAGACGGCGAGGCCGATGTGGATTACAAATTCCCGATCGACGCCGTTCATTCGGTTTATCAGAAGGTCGAAAACTATCAGTATTACTACAACTCGGGCGTTATCATGGTCGAAGACATGTGGCCCGACTTCGCGGCATCGGACGCCGATTTCAACGACCTCGTGGTGGAATACGACCTCAAGACGGTCGAGTGCACCACGCCGGCCCTGCTTCCTGCGCACGGCTATAAGGAGGGTCTTATCGTTACGCTCGACATTCGCGGCGTAGGCAGCAGCCACACCAAGAAAGCCGGCCTGCAACTGGATTTCGATACGTCGCTCATCAAGAGTGTTGAGGCTATCGTTTACAAGAAAGAGGGTCAGGGCGTGATGTCCGAAATCAAGGACAACAGCTTCACCATCGACGTAGATACGAGCCGGCCGGACAAGGTGCTGATCCTGTTCGACGGACTGGACAACCTGGTTCAGGGCGAGCACTACCAGACGACCAAGGGTAAGATCGAAGTCGGTAAGCCGATGATTCGCGCCTATGTCAAGCTCTCGGGTGTTCCCGACCGTTCGAAGCTCACCGGCGAGGAGAGCCGCAGGCAGGCCCAGGCCTTCCGCGACGTGACCTCCTACCCGCAGAAGCACGATTTCTTCATGGTGCTCAAGTCGGCATACGGTTCGGCTGAGATTCACCAGAAGGGGTTTGCCCCGAGCTATCGTTACAAGAACTACGAGGCCGACAGCAAGGGCCTGATGTCGGGCGTGCCCTATTGCAGCAAGAACAACGATGTCTGGGTACTGCGTCTGCCCGTCGGCACGCCCCATGTCTACGACCGCGTGAGCATCTTCTCGGCTTATCCCGACCTCAAGGCGTGGATCGAAAGCAACGGCACGCAGAAGCGTAACTGGTATAAGAATTACGATCACGATCTGGTTCCGCGCTACTGGTAAGCGGACCGCGACAAATAATAAAGCCTGCATCTTTCGGTGCAGGCTTTTTTGTATCCGGGCGTGGCTATCCGATGACCGTTGCCACGATCCGGCGGCCTGAGGCGCGGTTGCGGAACTCACAGAGGTAGATGCCCTGCCACGTTCCCAGCCCCGGACGGCCTCCGACGATCGGGATGGTGAGTTCAACACCCGTGAGGGTCGATTTGGCGTGCGCCGGCATGTCGTCGTCGCCCTCGACGGTGTGCGTGTAGTAGCCTTCGCGTTCGCGGACCAGCCGGTCGAAAATCGCCGCGAGATCCTGCTGTACATCGGGGTCGGCATTTTCGTTGATCGAAAGTCCGGCCGAGGTGTGACGGATGAAGAGGTGCAGCAGACCTGCCTCGGGCAGCGGCGGCAGGTTACGCACGATTTCGTCGGTTACGAGGTGGAAGCCCCGGCTTCGCGGGCGGAGCGTAAATTCGTGTTGAAGTACCATACTGTCGGGAATTTCAGCTTTAAAGGCGTCGCGCGATCAGGTTATCGACGGCGTAGCGTCCCGGCCCTGCGAGCCAGAGCAGCACGAACGCCGCGAGGTAGAGCATGGCCAGCTCGCGTACGGCGAACGGATCGCCCTGGTGGACCGAAAAGAAGGCGATGCACATGGTGAAGATCATCGGGATCAGTGCCAGCCGGTAGAGCGTTCCGGTGATGAATCCCAGCGAGCAGATCACCTCGGCGAAGATCGCCAGCAGCAGCGACGTGTGGCTCCCGATGCCCAGCGGATCGGGGAAGGTCGCGGAGAGCGTGTCGAAATTCTGCCATTTGGCAATGCCGTGGGTCATCATCAGCGCGCCGAAGACGATGCGGGCCGCAAGTAGCAGCCACGAAGCCCCGGCGCCGGCGGGTGCTGCGGGAAAGAGAAGTCGGAGGATTGCAGTCATATCATTCTGTTTTTTGGGTTTAGTGCATGGTCATGCCGATGTATACGCCGATGCCGTAGGGAATCAGCCAGATGCACCAGACGGCGACGCTGAAGCGGCTGAAGCGGCGGCGCGCCCGCTCCGATCCCCGGAAATAGGTCGCAACGGCCCACACGGCGTGGATGAGCATCAGTACGACGGCGATGGCCCCCGTGATGGTGTGGATGCGGTCGTGGGCGTGCGTCAGGCGGGCAATGTGCTCCATGAGCGTCGTTCCGGTAATGTCGGCTGCGATGCCCAGCAGGAAAAAGACGACGTGCCACAGCCGCAGGCCATGTTGGAGCCGCTCGCCCCACACCCCGACGGTGTAGCATACGAGCGCCGAGGAGATGACGGCGATGGCCGCTATCAGCAGGTGGATTTCGACGGTTTGCATGGCATTTTCTGTTTCGGTCTGCCACTGCAAATTTAATACCTTCGCGCGCATTTGCAACAGCGGCGCGGTTAAACTTTTTCGTCTACCTTCCGGCTATTCGTGCAGACCCGGTTTGGTGCTGTGCGCGCCCTGTGCTATCTTTGCAGGGATGAACTTCAACCGCTATATTCCGGAGTCGGAATTTTCCGAACTCGCCGGGTTCATTCGCCGGGAGGGAACCGCATGCCCGTTCGCCCGCGGCGAGCGGCTGTCTGTGCAGGGCCTGCGCATCCACCGTTGCGGACTGGTCGTGCAGGGAGCGTTTCGCTATGTGCATGCCGACGCTGCGGGGGAAGAGCATGTCGTGGGGTATGCCTTCGCCGGGGAGTTTGTCGGCGACTATATCTCGATGTGCAACGGGACGCCTTCGCAGGTCACGATCGAAGCGATGTGCAATGCCGAAACCGTGCTGGTCCCGGGCGGACGGCTCGAAACCTTTTACAGCACCGATGCCGCCCGCGAGCGGTTGGGACGCACGTTTGCCGAGCACATGCTGGCCGAGGTCTACGAGCGCCTTCTGGACCGCTATGCCGCCTCCCCGCAGCAGCGTTATGAGGCCCTGCTGGCGCGTTGCCCGGACCTGCTGCAACTCGTTCCCCTGCGCGAACTGGCCTCCTACCTGGGCGTGCGTCCCGAAACCCTGAGCCGCATCCGCCGTCGTGTCCGCTGATTTCTTGATCTGCATCAAGCCTTTTTTCGTCCGAAGCCGTTAACTTTGCCCGTATGAAACGAGCAATTATCATAGGGGCTACCTCCGGAATCGGCCGCGCGCTGGCCGAACGCCTTGCGGCGCAAGGGTATCGCGTCGGTGTGACCGGGCGGCGCGAAGCGTTGCTGGAGGAACTTGCGGCCACGAATCCGGGGCGCTTTTATTATGCCGCGGCCGACATCGCCGATCCTGCCGCATCCCGCGCGGCGCTGGAACGCCTTGCCTCCTCGCTGGGCGGTCTGGACCTCTGCGTGGTAAGCGCCGGGACGGGCGACCTGAATCCCGGACTGGACTATGCGCTGGAAGAGCCGACTTTACGCACCAACGTCGTCGGCTGGACCGCAGCAGTCGACTGGGCTTACGGCCTGTTCGAACGGCAGGGCAGCGGCCACCTGGTGGTCATCACGTCGGTCGGGGGCCTGCGCGGCAGCGGTGCGGCTCCGGCCTACAACGCTTCGAAAGCCTATCAGATCAACTATGCCGAGGGGCTGCGCCAGCGGACCGCGAAGTCGGGCCTGCCTATTCCGGTGACCGACATCCGTCCGGGATTCGTTGCGACCGACATGGCCAAAGGCGAAGGGTTATTCTGGGTGATGCCCGTCGGTAAAGCCGCGGACCAGATCGTGCGGGCCATCCGCCGCCGCCGTTCCGTAGCGGTCGTCACACGCCGCTGGCGGTTGCTGGCCTGGATATTAAAGCACCTGCCGGAGTGTATTTACCGTAAAATGGGTTGATGATGAACGGATATTTCCTTGCGGCCGGAGCCCTGCTCGTCGTCGTATTCTTCGTGCACGTGTTTTCGGGTAACCGCTTCTACTCGGCGGCTCGTCCCGATGCTGCCGCCCGCCCCGGAGCCTATGAGGCCTGGCTGATGGGTCGCTGCGGCGTTCAGATGATTTCGGTGGACCTGTTTCTGGCCGCGGTGTTCCTGCTTCTGCTGGGAACGGGCGTCCTGCCCCGCAATCCCGCGCTCGAACTCCTGCTATTGTTGGTATTCGGCGGCTGGTGTGTCTTCTGGCTGGTGTCGCTCCTCTGTGAAAAAGCCGGAGGGCATTATTACCTCCGGCTGTGCCACTGGGTGCTGTTC
>JAEZTA010000051.1 GCA_023443765.1 Bacteroidota bacterium
GAACAGCACAACCTCGCCGGGCAGAACCCCGCCAAGCTTCAGGAGATGGAAGCGGCCTACGAAACCTGGGCAAAGCGTTGCATGGTAGAGCCTTACCCCGGACAATTCAAGAAGAAAAACCAATAAATTCCATAACCCAATTCTCTTATTAATTTCGTAATGAAAAAAACGATTCTGACAACCGTGGCAGCGCTGAGCGTGCTGTGCACCTTTGCCCAGTGGAAACCCGTGGGCGACAAACTCAAGACGCCGTGGGCTGAAAAAGTCGATCCGGCCAACGTGCTTCCCGAATACCCGCGCCCGCAGCTGGTGCGCGCCCAGTGGGTGAACCTCAATGGCCTGTGGGACTATGCCATCAAGCCGATCGGCGCGATGGAACCGAAAAAGATGGATGGCAAGATTCTCGTACCGTTCGCAGTCGAGTCTTCGCTGTCGGGCGTACAGAAAACCCTCACCGACAAGGACGAACTGTGGTACCGCCGCACGTTCAGCGTACCCGCCGCATGGAAAGGCAGCAACGTGCTGCTCAACTTCGGCGCCGTAGACTGGAAAGCCGACGTATTCGTGAACGACATCCTCGTCGGTTCCCACACGGGCGGTTTCACACCGTTCTCGCTCGACATCACGCCCTACCTGACCGCCAAAGGCGACCAGAAGCTGGTCGTACGCGTATTCGACGGTACGGATGCCGGTTTCCAGCCCCGCGGCAAGCAGGTGCAGAACCCCAACGGTATCTGGTACACGCCGGTCAGCGGCATCTGGCAGACCGTATGGATCGAACCGGTTGCCAAGAGCCATATCTCGGGCATCAAGGCTATTCCCAACCTCGACCAGAAGAACATTGCCGTGACCGTAGCCGCTGAAAACTGCGCGACGGGCGACCTGGTGGAGGTGAAGATTCTCGACAAGGGTACGGTCGTAGCTTCGGCGACAGGATTCCCCGGCAGCCCGCTGCGCCTGTGCATCGCCGAGCCGAAGCTCTGGAGCCCCGACTCGCCGTTCCTCTACGACATGGAGGTATCGCTCAAGCAGGGCGGAAAAATCGTCGACAAAGTCGATTCGTACACCGCCATGCGTAAGATCGGCATCCTACGCGACAAGGGCGGCATCGCACGCATGACACTCAACGACAAACCGTTGTTCCACTTCGGACCGCTCGACCAGGGCTGGTGGCCCGACGGACTCTTCACCGCACCCACGGACGAAGCGCTGCTGTTCGACATCGTGAAAACCAAGGAGCTGGGTTACAACATGATCCGCAAGCACGTGAAGGTCGAGCCGGCACGCTGGTACTACCACTGCGACCGCGAAGGCATCCTCGTATGGCAGGACATGCCCTCGGGAGACATGGGCAACAAGTGGGAAATGTACACCTACAACGGCGGCACGGACAAAGACCGCACGCAGGAGTCGAAGGACAACTTCAGCAAGGAGTGGAAAGAGATCATGGATTTCTGCATGTCCTCGCCGAGCGTCGTGGTATGGGTTCCGTTCAACGAGGCATGGGGTCAGTTCGACACCGAGCGGATCGTGAACTGGACCATGGAGTACGATCCTTCGCGTCTGGTGAACCCGGCCAGCGGAGGCAATCACCGTCCCTGCGGCCACATGCTCGACCTGCACAACTACCCGGGTCCCGCGATGAAGCTCTTCGACCCGCAGCGTGTCAACGTGCTGGGCGAATACGGCGGCATCGGACTGGCCATGGAGGGACACCTCTGGTGGAACAAGCGCAACTGGGGCTACGTACAGTTCAAGACCCCGGAGCAGGTGACCGAAGAGTATGAGAAATACGCCAAAAACCTCATGAAGTTCGTGCGGCTCGGCTTCTCGGGAGCAGTTTACACCCAGACGACCGACGTGGAAGGCGAAGTGAACGGCCTGTTCACCTACGACCGTAAGGTGATGAAGGTGATTCCCGAACGCCTCAAGGCTGCCAACGAAGCGGTGATCAAATCCATGCCGCTGGACATGGAGTAACTCCCGGATCCAACAAAAAAAGACATCCTCTTTCGGAGGATGTCTTTTTTTGCGCCTTGCCGGAACTATTCTTTCACGCGGGCCAGGATCCGGCGGTTGAGGTTCAGATTGAGTTCGTTGATGACCATGCCCGACCCCGGAAGGCCTGTCAGCATACCCGCTCCGGGCAGATATAACAATCGTTCGTTTTTCAGTCTTTGGGTTTTGAATTCTGCTCCTTATACTGTTTGGGCGTCATGCCGAACTCCTCGCGAAAACAGGCCGAAAAGTAGCTCGAAGTCTTGAAGCCCACCTGCTCGTAGATCTCCTTGATCAGGAAGTCGCCGCTGCGGATCATCTCGGCGGCTTTGCGCAGGCGGTAGGTTTTCATATAATCGTTGGGCGAAATGCCGAACAGGCTCTTGACCTTGCGATAAAAGTTCGAGCGGCTCATGAACATCTTCTCGGCGAGCTGTTCAATATAAAAAGTCTCCTCGCAGAGGTGTTCCCCGATGTGGGCGTTCAGTTTTTCGATAAACTCCGCATCGCGTTTGCTGATGCCCAGCGACTCCGTATCGGCATGTCCCGTATCGGCGAGCAGTGCCCGGCGGATACGTTCGCGGTTCTTGAGCAGGCTGTCGATCTGGGCCATGAGGTGCTCCGAGGAGAAGGGTTTCTCGATGTAGGCATCGGCGCCGTACTCCAGTCCGCGCACCTTGTCCTCCACAGAGGTCTTTGCCGTAAGCTGGATGATGGGGATATGGCTGTAACGGAGTTCCGACTTGACGTATTCGCACAATTCGTAGCCGTCCATCTCGGGCATCATGATGTCACTGACGATCAGGTCGCAATTGTTGTCGGCCAATACGTCGAGCGCCAGTTTGCCGTTGGCCGCCGTCAGCACGTCGTAGCGGGCGCCGATGATCTCGGCGATCACGTTGCGCAGGTCGTCGTTGTCTTCGACAACCAGTATCTTACAGGTACCGCTGTCCTCAGCGGAGGGGGGGGGAACTTCCGCTCCGCGGGCATCTTCCGCTCCCGGACCGGACGGCACACCGGACTCCGCAGTTGCAGGATTGAGCGGAATTTCCACGGTAAACACCGCGCCGCCCCGTTCGCTGTTGGCACACACGACGCTTCCGCCGTGCTTGATGGCCAGCAGGCGCGCCAGAGGCAGCCCGATGCCGGTTCCGCCCTTGCTGTTGCCCGACTGGTAGAAAGTGTTGAAGATGCGGTCCATATCCTCGGGAACGATACCCTGCCCATCATCGGAGATCGTGATGCGGAAAAGCCGGCCTTCCGTGGCAAGCGTCACGCAGCAGTTGCGCTGAGCGTACTTCAACGCATTGGAAAGCAGGTTGTTCACGATCTTCGAAATGGCGTCGCTGTCGACCTGCGCCACTACGCCGGGTTCGATATGCCGTTCGAGGTTGATTCCGCCGACCTCGGCAGCCGGGCCGAAGCGGGCGCACAGATCGTCGACCAACTCCGAGACATCGCACGCCCGCATCGACGGCGTATAGTCCGAGTCTTCGGTCTTGCGCAGGTCGAGCAACTGATTGACCATCTCCAGCAGGTTGCTGGTGTTCTTCTCCATGACGTGGAGGTAATCCCGAACTTTGGGCGGGAAATTCCCGTCCTCCCTGAGGATCGATTCGAGGGGAACCTTGATGAGCGAAAGCGGCGTCCGGATTTCGTGGGCCACGTTGGTGAAAAAGTCGATCTTCGACTGGTAGTTGATCTTCTCCTGCTGCAAGGCAAATTCGGCGAGTTTCAGGCGGTGTTTCCGGCGGACATACCAGGTTCCGTACCAGGCCAGCAGCCCCAGCAGCAGCAGGTAGCAGACGACAGCCACCGTCGAGCGGTAGAAAGGCGGCAGAATCACGAAGGCGACGCTTGCGGTATTTTCGCTCCACACGCCGTCATCGTTCGAACCGCGGACCTCGAAGGTGTATTTACCCGGCGAGAGGTTGGTGAAATGGGCTTCGTTCCGGTCGGAATAGACCCACTCTTTGTCCTGCCCCGTAAGCCGGTAAGCATAGCGGTTCTTGAGCGCCGATTGGTAGCTCAGCGCGGCGAAGGTGAAACCGACCGAGTTCTGGTTGTATTTCAGCCGAAGCTCCCTGTTCAGGTGCAACGGGCGTTTGAGCGGCGAAGAGTCCTTACCGCCGCGGTCGATCTCGACCCACCGGTCGTTGAGCAGAAGCCCGGTCACGCAGACCGAAGGAACGAATCCGTTGCGCTGCAAAGATTCGGGCCGGAAAACCGAATAACCGTTGATACCGCTGAAATAGAGCCGTCCGTCACGGGTGCGCAACGAGGCGCGATCATTGAACTGGTTGCCCGTAAGGCCGTCGCGGACGGTCAGGTGGTAACGCACCTCCTGCGTCTCGGGATCGAGGCTGAAAATACCGTTGTTGCTCCCGATCCAGAGCGTTCCGTCGTCGCCCTCTTCGAGCGTTGCGATCGACAGTCCTTTCAGGATGCCGTCGGCAGCGTTGAACGGCACGAAATGACGCGTCTCCCGGTTCAGCACGAACAACCCCGTCTCCGTCCCCAGCCACGTCGAGTCGCGGCTGTCGGTCAGAATGCAGACGCTTTTGGGCAGACCGCTCCGGGCGAACATATAGTGTTTGAAATCCCCGGTCGAGGTGTCGAACAGGAATCCGCCCTTGTTGCGCGCCAGCACCCAGATCAGGCCGGGCCCGGCCTGGGCGAAGTCGCAGACGGAAAGGTCGTTGCCGCCTTTGTTCACCCGCACGAAATCATCGGAACGGCGGTCGTAACGGGCAAAACCCCACGGCGTTCCGGCATAGATCGTTCCGGTATCGTCGCAGAAAAGCGTCTCCACATCGTCGTCGCAGAGCGAGGTTTTCACCCCCGGATCGTTCCGGTAGTTGCGCACCGCACCCGTTTTCAGGTCGCAGGCGTAAACACCCCCGGCAAGGGTCCCCAGCCACAGGCGGCCTCCGGCAACAAGCATCGCCCGGACGTTCTTCGTCTCGCGGCGGAACGACTCGCCGCCGCGGAGAGGCGTCTCGTCGACACGTCCGGAGGCATCGACCTTCAGCACGCCCCGCTTGTCGATGGCTACCCACAGATTGCCGTCGTCGTCCTCGGCAAAGGCCGTGGCGAGGGTTTTACCCTTCTCCGCAATCCGGAGCGACATATGCTCGATGGGTTTGAGGCGGCGGGGAAGGTAGGCAATGCCGTTGTACTGCGTGGCGACCCAGATTCCGCCTTCACGGTCGCGATAAAGGGCGTTGACCGTATGGGTATAGCTTTCACTGCGGACCGTCATGTCGGTCACGGGGTCTATCTCCCCGGAGTTCGTGTAGAAGACGAACAATCCGTCGTCGGAACCGATCATCAGTTCCCCGCGCGAAAGCGGCAGCAACACCTGCGCCGCAATGTCGCGGCGACGCGTCCATTTCGCCGCGCTGTCGCCCGACCACGACATTTTCGCAAGGCCGTCGGTTTCGAAACAGCCCCACAGTTCGTCGTTGCTGTAACAGAGCGACCGGACCGAAGGCACATGCCCTCCCTGCTCCATAGAATAGACCGTCAGACGCTGTTTTCCTTCGCTGTCGAACTCCGCGACCGTCCCGTTGCGGGCGCTCACGAAAACGTTCCAGTCGGGACCGCCGACCATGTCGGTCACGGCGTCGGCCAGACGACTGTTCTGTTCAAGTTCGCCTCCCTCGGGATGGTAGATGAAAAAGCCCTGAGCCTCGGTGCCGATCCAGATTTTACCGTCGCCGTTCTCGAATATGCGCGTGATGCGCCCGGTGATGACCACGCCGTACTGCGTGCGCACGCTGAAAGGGAAAAACACATCCTTACGCTCGTCGTACAGGTAAACGCCCTGTTCGGTTCCGACCCACAGACGGTTTTTCCGGTCGGCGCACAACACATGGACCGATGTGTTCAGAAGCCCATGCTGGAGATTCTCGGAATTATAGACACGGAACGAAATCCCGTCGAAACGGTTCAGTCCGTCGGCCGTGCCGATCCACATGAATCCGCGCTGGTCCTGGGCAATGCACCGGACCGTATTGTGCGAAAGACCGTTATCCGCGTTGTAGTTGACCAGAGCATAGTTCCTGGCCGCGGCGAAGCCTGCGCATCCAATCAGGAAAAAGAGCGATATGATGAATTTTTTCATACGGAATACCACAGTAAAGGTAAAAATTTGTTTCTGAACGGACAAATTTAATGTTTTCGTATGTCCTTCGGGATGGCACAGCCCGGACACAACGAGCCGCGGGGTCGCCGCGGCTCGTATTCACCGGCCGGAAACCGGCACGACACAGAGATGGCATCCAACCATCCCGGGGCTGCAAACGCTATTTGTTCAGCTTCTTCGGGTATACCTCGTGCGTATCGGCCCACGCCTGCCATTTGGCCACAAGCTCGCTGAGAATCTCGGGATGCTGTGCGGCAACATTGTGACGCTCAGTGCGGTCAGTGGGAATGTTGAACAGCTCCCACTCCTTCGATTTTTCGTCCTTGACAGCCTTCCAGTCACCGTGGCGCACATAGCAGTTGTTGAAATGCTCGCCGAACAGGTAGTCGTGAAGGACGGTCTTCGGCTTGCGGACCGTCGCTACGAGGCTTTTACCCTCCAGCGGATGGATATCGTTTCCGTTGTAAGTCGCGGGATAGGTCGCCCCCGAAACATCGACGAACGTCGCCATCACGTCGGGCAGGAAGCTCACGTTATCGCGGATCTGGCCGTCGAAACGCGAGAAATGTCCGGGCCACGAAACGATCAGCGGAACGGAAAGACCGCCCTCGTAGGCACGTACCTTATACTTACGCAGCGGCGTGTTGCTCACCTGCGCCCACGGCAGTCCATAGGAAGGAGCCACCCAGCTGTTGGGATCGTTGATGTCGGCCACCGTACCGAAACCGGTCTCAGTGTGCGGTTCGGCGCAAGCGCCGTTGTCCGAAAGGAAAATGATCAGCGTATTGTCCTTTTCGCCGCTCTTCTCCACCCAGTCGAGCACGCGGCCCACGTTGTAGTCCATGCAATGAACCTGTGCGGCATAGACCGACATGCGCAGTGCGGAGTTTTTGCGCTCGGTCTCGGTCAGCTCCTCCCAATGGCGCGATTCCCACTCGGCGAGTTCCCACGTGTCGTCCACGAGGCCCAGTTCGACCATGCGGCGGAAGCGCGCTTCGCGGATCTTCTCCCAGCCGGCGTCGTATTTGCCGAGAAACTTATTGATGTCTTCCTGTTTGGCGTGAAGCGGCCAGTGGGGAGCGTTGTAGGCAAGATAGAGGAAATACGGCTTGCCGTCGCCCTTGTTGCTGTCGAGAAACTCGATGGCATAGTCGGTGAAGGCATCCGTCGTGTAGTACGGCGCTTCCGGGGGCGGCAGCTTGGTGTTGTCGAGCGTCAGTCCGCGTCCGCCGTGCGGCTGGAGGTAGCTGGCGGCTCCGGCAAGGATGCCATAGAAACGGTCGAAACCGCGTTGCAGGGGCCATTTCTCCTGTCCGTGCATACCCAGGTGCCATTTGCCGGACATGTAGGTGTGGTAGCCCGCACTTTTCAGCACTTCGGCTATCGTCACGCAGTTCCGGTTGAGGTAACCCTGATAGGCAACGGGCTTCTTGGGGAGCGCATCGCCCGGCTTACGCCCGGGAACGGGATCTTCGGACATGCCGCCGATACCGGCCTGATGGGCATAGAGTCCCGTCATCAGGCTGGCGCGCGTGGGGCACGAGCGGGCTGTGGAATAAAACTGCGTGTAACGCACGCCGCTCTTTGCGAGGCGGTCGATGTTGGGTGTGGGAATCTCGCCGCCATAGCATCCGACATCGGAATAGCCCATGTCATCGACCATGATCAGGATGATGTTGGGCTGCTTCGCCGCCGTTGCGCTGCCTCCGGCAAGCGCCGCAGCCGAAGCTCCCAGTGCAAAAAATGTTTTGTTCATGTTATATTTATTTCTTTTGACCTGTTATTCCGTTTTTTCCTCAACCAGCCCGAAGCCCATTTCGCACATCTGCGTAATGGAATAGCCCGAAGTACCCGGCGTGATAGGCTGCAATTTGAACTGTACTTTGGTCGTCGTGTACTCCTGTTCGAAATAGTAGAACTCCCAGTTGGAATTGTACAACAACTTGAACTCGCTGGGAACGGTGGGTTTCCACACGCCGGCTGCATCGTCGTAGTACTCGATGTCGTAGATGTAACTCGTAAAATAGTAGTTGGCGATATTCCAAAGTGCGAACGTGTTGAACGTAACGGGCTCCTGCGAATATTCGAAATCATCGTCCTCGGGCGTATCCTCACCCGGGCCGGTGAAGCTCAGGATATAGAACGGGATATGCGCCCAGGGGGAATTGGTCACCGGCTGCATGTGACCGAGAAGTCCGTTCGAATTGCTGGTGTTGCCGTCGAACGTATTCTTCCAGGCCGGGTTGGCGATCGAGTTGCCGGTGAACGCCGTTCCATTGGCCCGGATGACCGTGTCGCACCGGGGATTGACCGGATCGTTATATTTCTCATAGTCCCAGGCAACGCCGCTCAGATACCAGTTAAGTTTATCATCGGCATCGGCCATGTCGAATTTCAGCCTGCATGCCGGCCGGGTGATGCTCTTGTTCGGGGTACGGGTTTCAAACGAGGGAACGGTCGATCCGTCGTAACTGGTCCAGAACTGTTCGCTCTCGCCCAGTTCGCGGAACTGCTTCATATACCGGATGGCAATGGTCGAGCAGGGGAAATGCCAGCGGCGGAAGAACGGCAGCAGGTTGCGGTCGGCGTATTCGCAGGCGCTCATGGCGAAGAAGTCGCAGGCGACCTGTCCGCCGAGCAACTCGTCGGCTTCGTATTCGAACCCGAGTTCACGGGCACGCTGGGAGACGTAAGGGAAGATACCCCACCCCAGGAAGTCGGCCAGCTGGATCATCATCGTCGTGCGGATGTTGTCGTTGGCATGGCCGTACATGATGCCGTTGTCCCGGTTGTTGGTCGTACGGGCAAACTCCTTGTTGAGGTTGACGACATGGTCGGCGAAATTGATCACCTGCCCGGGCCAGAGGTCGAGCGTACGCGCATAGTGGTAGTAGCCGATATTCAGCGAAGGCTGCAACAGTTTGTCACTCTCCTGCCAGGGGCTTTTCACCGCCTCGCCGAAACCGAAGAAGACATTGAACCAGTTCATCGAACCGTCGGTCTGGGCCTGCAGCAGCGTTGTATTGATCAGTTTCTTTTCATCGACGAACGTCGTAGCGGACTGTCCGCGCAGGAATCCGACCGGATAACCGCCATACTGCTGGACATTGGCCGCCGGGAAAAGGGCCGTCTGTCCGGCATCGGGAAGCTGGATGTCGGAATAGACACGCATCGGAGGCTGGTTCGTGGGGTCGTAACCGCCGAAACGGTAGTAAGCGTCGGCGATTTTCCCGTAATAGTCCAGGACGCCGTTGGGGTCGGTCATCGCACTCATTTCGGCAACGCCGGCCGTGAGGATCACCTTGTCGGACACAAGTTCCGTCCAGTTGAGGAACGCCATCGAATCGGCATCCTCGCTGGGCGCAGCCAGCAGCGCAGCGTGTTCGATCATCGTATTGATCCATTCGCGCAGGTCGGTTTCGCCCTTCACATAATTATAGGAGGGAACGGCATTGCCCACCTTCACGGTGATGTCTCCGGCGGGTACCTTATCGGCCGGATAGCAGAAATAGAGGTAGCCGCCGAAATAGCTCGAAACGGAGTTGGCTCCCGGGTGCAGGACGCCGCGCGACACGACATTCTCGTAACGCTGGCGAAGCTGCCCGGAGAGCAGTTTGTGGCCGATGCCGATCTGGTATTGGAGGTCGGTGGTCCCCTGGGGAACGTCGATCTCAACCAGATCGCCCGACGCGACGTAGAGGCCTGTGCTCTGGAG
>JAEZTA010000059.1 GCA_023443765.1 Bacteroidota bacterium
CCGCTCCTACGCGGGACTCGACCCGAAGGGCCGTTTCGGACTGTTCGCCGAGTTCGAACTCTCGCTGTCGACCGGTACGTCGAAGCTCTCCTACCAGCCGGATACCGCAAGCGACGAGATGAAAACCACATTCAGCGACAATACGAAGCTGAAATTAGCGTTTAATCCGGGAGCTGCCGTCTATATCTTCCCCAACGTCTGCGCCACGCTTTCGTTCGGACTGGGCGGCATCCAGTATACATCCGTCACGCAGAAAGACGAAGCCGGAAACAAGATCGGCTCGCGTAAGGCTTCGAACATGAAGTTCAAGCTCAACATCGCGGCCATCAACATCGGCATGACGGTACACCTGTGGGACAAGAAAAAGAAGTAAGTTATGATCAGATACCTGAAAACAGCATTCATTGCCGCGGTTGCGCTCTTCGCGTCGTCGTGCATCCATAACGACATCCCCTACCCGGTCGTCGAGCTTCGCATAGCCAACGTCGCGGGCGAGGGTTTCTCGATCTCGGAAAACAACGTCACGACGCGGACGATCACCCTTTCGCTCGACGAGGCGACCGACATCCGCAACGTGCAGATCGACGCGGTGACCTACGATGCCGTCATACACAGCATCCAACTGGACAAGGAGGAGGTGCTGCAACAAATCCGCAGCTCCCGGGAGCTGACCGGCAGTTTCGACCTGCGCTCGCCGCTCTACACCACGCTTTCGCTCTACCAGGATTACGAATGGACGATCCGCGCCTCGCAGAACATCGAGCGCCGTTTCAGCGTAACGGGGCAGATCGGCGCAACGGAGATCGAACCGAAGAACCGCATCGCCCGGGTCTATGTTTCCAACGACACCGACCTGGAGCATATCCAGGTTACGGAGCTCAAACTCGGCCCTGCCGACATCACGACCTACTCGCCCACGCTCGAAGAACTTTCGGGCAGCAGCTTCGAAACGGTGCGTTTCGTCGATGTCACTTACCACGGGAACACCGAACGGTGGCTGCTTTACGTAGAGCCTACCGATACGAAGGTAGCCGTCCGGACAGCCGACCTGTGGAACAATACGGCCTCGGTTACCGCCCTCGTTTCGGCCGAAGAATATGCCGCCGGGGCCGCCCTGGAATACCGCATCAAAGATGCTGCCGAATGGCAGCGGATGTCGGAAAGCAGCTACGAAGGCGGCATCCTGACGGCAGCGCTCGCTCCTGAATGGGTGACCTCGACGAACCCGCACGGACTTACCGTCTACAACTTCATGCCGGACAAGGGTCTGTTCGCGGGCTATACCTACGAATTCCGCCTGACAGTCGGAGGCGAGCAGACCGAGTTGCTGGAATACCAGGCTCCCGCAGGCAACACGATCCCCTACGGCGACATGGAGGACAGTTCGCTGAGCTGCTGGACCCCGAATAACAAAACCGCAGAGTTCTGGGGCAGCGGCAACAACACCTTCACCACGGGCCTCTGCACGCAGGGCGTCTTCGACGGAGGCAAGCGCGCGAAGCTCCAGGCCACATCGGCCGTGGGAGTCCTCGCCTCGGGCAACCTCTTCTCGGGACTTTTCCAGAAAGATGTCCTGACCCGGGGAGTCGTATCGTTCGGCCAGCCCTACAACTGGACGGCCCGCCCCAAGGCGATGAAGGTACAATACTATGCGGAAAAGATCGGTATCGTCGACATCGACAAGAATTTCGGCGCACCGATCAGCAAGGGAGACCAGGACATGGCCCGCATCATGGTCGCCATCGTCGACTGGAATGCCCGTCGCGAAGTAGGATCGGGCACGGAAGCCCCCACCGGCACCTGGGACCCGACAGAAACGTCTTCGGTCGAGGAGGGAAAGATCATCGCCTACGGATCGCTCTTCATCGACAGGAGTTCGACCGGAGGCAAGATGATCGACGTGCAGCTTCCGCTTAGTTTTTACGACAAGACGGCCAAGCCGTCGGGACTGTACCAGATCGTCATCTCCTGCTCGACGAGCGCCTACGGCGACTTCATGGTCGGGTGTAAATCGAACGTGCTCTACGTCGACAATTTCGAGTGGGTTTATTAACCCGGTACATCCTTCGACAAAAGACGCTTCCCTCTGGAAGCGTCTTTTTTTATTTTGCAGGCAGAAACCCGGGCACAGATACCCGCATTCGCACTTTTCTGACCGGATATTAAAAAATATCCGAGGGGGGGGGTAGGGTTTCGGGGCCTTCGTTCGTGATATAAATAGAATGAAGACACCCGAACTTACCATTGAAGAACTGATAGCCCGTCAACTCGACGGTGCACCCCTCACCGACGCGGAACGCCGGAAGTTACAGGAGTGGCTCGAAGCCTCCGAAGCGAACCGCTGTGCCTTTCTCCGGGCCTACGAAGCCTGGGGAGAAGCCCGCCTTTCCCAGACCCGTTTCGACACCGGACAAGCGCTCGAAAACGTCATGGCCCGGATCGGCAGGGAGTCCAAACCCCGGCCGATGCTGCGACCGCAGTTGCGCCGCCTGGGCATCGGCATCGCAGCGGCTGCCTGCGTAGCGCTGGCCTTTATCGGTTACTACCAGCTGCAACCGACGACGGCCCCCGATATAGAGACCTTTATCCGGCAGGCCGAAGCCCCCGTATTCACGCAAAAGGAGGTGCAACTGGTGCTCTCCGAGCAGAAAACCCTCCTGCTCGAAACCCAGAAATCGACAATCCGCTACGATTCGACCGCCATTCAGATCAACGATGCCGAACGGACCATTCCCAAAAAGGAGGCTGCGACGTTCAACCAACTGGTCGTTCCCTACGGCAAGCAGACCACGCTGACGCTCGCCGACGGAACCCGCGTCTGGATCAATGCCGGATCACGGCTGGTCTACCCCGTCGTTTTCGAAAAGCAGAAACGCGAAATCTATGTCGAAGGCGAAATCTACATGGAGGTGGCACACGATGCCCAGCGACCGTTCTCGGTGCATACCGGCAAGATGGATGTCTGCGTCCTGGGAACCAAATTCTACATATCGTCCTACGGCCGCGACCGTACCCAGGAGGTCGTTCTGCTCTCGGGCTCGGTCAGCGTGGCCCCCACCGGGCATTCCGACCGCGAAATCCGTATCGTCCCCGGTCAGCAGGCTGTCCTCGGGGCTTCGGAATCGCTGGAGGTCCACGAGGTGGACGCCGGGCGCTACATCAGCTGGATTTACGGATACCTGCCCTTCAACAACGACCGCCTGTCGAACATCCTCGAACGCCTCACGCGCTATTATAACTGCCGGATCGAGTGTACGCCCGAAGCCGCGGCGCTGACCCTCTCGGGCAAACTCGACCTGAAAGACGACCCGGCCGAAGTGCTGAAAATCCTGAGCCTCACGGCCCCGATTCGACTTCAAATCAATGGTCCCGGAGATTTCCGGATCGACTATAACCCGACTGCTAACCACCCAAACTAACCCTGCCTATGTAACAGACCGTCTCCAAAAAAGAGACCGGATGTCGTCCCTCAACGACATCCGGCGCGATTGAAAATCTAAAATTACCCTACTTTAAACTTCAAATCTTTACAAATGTACAACAAAAATGGTAAAATCGGTCTCTCTGAGGCCGATAATGGGGGATTATTCCGCCTATTCCGGACAACGCTCCTGTTTTTGCTGGCAGTAACCGGATTCATCCGGCCCGTCGACGCCCAAACGGCAGAGGCGGCGAAAACCATCACGCTCGACGTACAGAACCGCCCTATCAAGGAGGTCTTTGCGCAGATCGAACGCCAGAGCGACTACATCTTCGTCTACTACGACAACATTCTGGACATCCACCGCAAAGTCACCCTGAAAGTCACGAACCAGCCCATTCCGGCCGTACTGAAACAACTGTTCGCCGGAACCGGCAACACCTGGGAACTCTCGGGACGGCAGATCGTCATCGGCCGGACTGCGGCCCCGGCTACGGGTGCGCCCCGGAAAATCGCCCGCATCACGGGCGTCGTCAGGGACCCGAACAACGAGCCCCTCATCGGCGTCACGATCCGCGTCAAAGCCCGCCCGAGCATCGGTACGGCCACCGACATCAACGGCAAATACCTGCTCGACGTGTATCCCGACGAGGTGCTGGAATTCAGCTACGTAGGCTACAAACCGCAGGACGTTTCGGTCGCCGGACGCGAGATCGTCGACGTGGTGTTGCAACAGAACGATGCCATCCTCGACGCCGTGGAGGTCGTGGGCTACGGCGTCCAGAAAAAGATCAGCGTCATCGGTTCGCAGCAGACCATCGCTACCAAAGAGCTGAAAGTCCCCGTCGCCAACCTTACGCAGGGCCTCGCAGGCCGCGTTTCGGGACTGGTCTCCGTACAGCGGACCAGTGAGCCGGGCTTCGACGACGCGAACATCTACATCCGCGGCATCTCGACGCTGACGGCCAGCATGAGCGCCCCGCTGACGCTCGTCGACGGCGTTCCCCGCTCGTTCGCCAACGTCGACCCCGAGGACATCGAGAGCTTCTCGATCCTCAAGGATGCATCGGCAACGGCCGTTTACGGAGTCCGGGGAGCCAACGGCGTCATCATCATCAACACCAAGAACGGCCTGAAGGGGCGCCCCAAATTCAGCGTACGCTATACCGAAGGCCTCACCAAGCCGACCAAGATCACCGATTTCGCCGACGGCGCGACCTACATGGAGATGTCGAACGAAGCGTCGCTCACCCGCGGCGGAGGCCGGCTTTACAGCCACGACATCATCGAGAAGACCCGCCGCGGGGACGATCCCTACCTCTACCCCGACGTAGACTGGATGAAAGAGATCCTGCGCGACTTCAGCCGCAACCGCTCGGCCAACGTCAACGTGCAGGGCGGTTCGGACAAGGCAGTCTACTACATCGGCCTGGCTTACTACGACGAGAACGGCATGTACAAGGACACGAAACTGGCCGACTACAATTCGAACACCTTCTACCGCCGTTACAACGTCACCTCGAACCTCACGCTCAATCCGTTCCGCACCACCGAAATCAAGCTGGGCATCCAGGGTTACCTGGCCAACGCCAACTACCCGGCCTCCTCGCAGGCGAGCATCTTCGAATCGGCCTACTTCACACCCCCGACCTACATTGCGCCGCTCTATCCCGACGGCAAGCTCGGAGCCTTCTCGGGCGGCAACCTCAACCCCGTCGCACAGCTCGGCGCAACGGGTTACGCCAACCAGTGGCGCAGCCAGGTCTACTCGAACCTGCGCATCACGCAACAAATCTACAAAGGGCTTTCGGTTTCGGGTATGTTCTCGTTCGACACCTACAACTACACGAGCAACCGTTTCACCAAAACCCCGAATACCTACCACGCCACGGGCCGCGACGCCAACGGCAACCTGCTTTACGAGCAGACCCGTCAGGGCACCGAGAACCTCGCCTACAACCTCAGCGCAAAGGGCAATCGCGCCCTCTACATGGAGGCTGCCATCAACTACCGCAACACCTTCGGCAGGCACACCGTGTCGGGCATGATGCTCTTCAACCAGAGCGACGAGATCAACACCAAAGCCTCCAACGTCGAGGAGGCCCTTCCCTACCGGTTCCGTGGCCTGGCGGGACGTTTCACCTACTCCTTCGACGACCGCTATTTCGGGGAGTTCAACTTCGGATACAACGGTTCGGAGAACTTCGCCCCGAAAAACCGCTACGGCTTCTTTCCGTCGGTCGGTCTGGGCTGGGTGATCACCAACGAACCTTTCTTCAAAGGCGCCACGGAGGTGATCCAATACCTCAAACTGCGCGGTACGTGGGGCCGCGTCGGCAACAGCCAGATCAGCGGACGCCGCTTCGCCTACCTGGCCACGGTCAAGGACAACAGCACGACGAGCTACCAGTTCGGCAAGGACATGGACCAGACCTACGGAACCACGGCCATCGACGAATATGCCGTGGACGTGACGTGGGAGATCGCCGACAAGACCAACATCGGCCTCGACATGCGCCTGCTCAACAACAAGTTCAACCTGCAGTTCGACGCCTTCAGGGAGTCGCGCAAAGGCATCTATCTGCGCCGTTCGAGCATCCCCTCCTACTTCGGTATGATCAACAACCCCTACGGCAACATCGGCAAGGTCGAAAACAAGGGTATCGAAGTGTCGGTCAGCTACGCCAATTCGTGGAACGACTGGTCGCTGAGCGTCATGGGCAACTACTCGTTCAACCGCAACAAGGTGCTTGAAGACGACAGTACGGTGACCTATCCCTGGCAGAGAACCATCGGCAACAAGGTCGACCAGCGGTTCGGACTCATCGCACTGGGACTCTTCGAAAGCCCCGAGGAGATCGCCGCAGCCCCCGTGCAGGTCGGCGACACGCGCCCGGGCGACATCCGCTACAAGGACATCAACGGCGACGGCAAGATTGACGAATACGACAAAGTGCCCATCGGCTGGGGCAGCGTTCCCGAGATCGTCTACGGCTTCGGGTTCTCCGTGGGCTGGAAGAGCCTCTCGCTGTCGGCCATGTTCCAGGGCGCGGCGCATGTCGACGCGATACTCAGCGGCGAAGGCGTACTGCCCTTCGCACAGGGATCGAGCCGCGGTAACCTGCTGAGCAACATCACCGACCGCTGGACCGAAGCCAATCCCCGCCAGGATGTCTTCTACCCCCGCCTTTCGATCGGCAACATGAACTACGAGGCCAGCACGTGGTGGCTCAAAAGCACCAGCTACCTGCGCCTGAAAAACATCGAGCTCTCCTACACGCTCCCCGACCGCTGGATGAAACGCATCCACCTCAACAATGCGCGCATCTTCATCCAAGGCGTCAACCTGCTTACGTTCAGCAAATTCAAACTGTGGGACGTGGAACTGGGCGACGGCCGCGGCGCCAAATACCCCAATATCGGTTCCGTCAGCCTGGGTATCAACTTCAACTTCTAAAACTCCCGACAAGCTATGAAACTTAAAATAATACTCCCTTTACTGACCGCCTTAGGCGCCCTGACCGCCTGTAACGACGACTTTTTCGACCAGGTCCCCGACGACCGGATCACCATCGAGCAGGTCTTCCAGCGCACCTCCTACTCCGAGAAGTACCTGGCCACCGTGTACAGCTACATCCGCGACGAATCGCACCGCACGAACACCGTGCCCTGGGACCCCTGTTCGGATGACCTGGATGTCACCTACGACCGCGAGGATTACAACTCCTTCAAGATGAACCTCGGTAACTGGAGCGCCTCGTCGAACTACTACGAATACTGGTCGCACTACTACCAGGGTATCCGCTCGGCGACCTATTTCATCCAGCACATCGGCTCGAACCAGGAGATGCTCGACGATCCCACGCGCGGCCCCATCGTGGTCGAACAATATAAGAACGAAGCCCGCTTCCTGCGCGCGTGGTTCTACTACTGCCTGCTGCGCCAGTACGGCCCGTGCGTACTGCTGGGTGACGAAGTGCTTCCGGGCGACCTCGACCGCGACGACGTGAAGATGAACCTGCCCCGCAGCCCCTACGACGAATGCGTGGACTACATCGTCCGCGAACTCGACGACATAATCGACAACAACCGCCTGCCGCTCCACTTCACCACGCAGGCCGACAAGGACTACGGCCGTGCCACGCTGGCCATGTGCATGGGGCTCAAAAGCCGCATGCTGCTGCTGGCCGCCAGCGACCAGTTCAACGGCAACCCGGCCTACGCCAATGCGGTCAATTCGGACGGAACCCACCTTTTCTCCACCCGCAAGGACCCCGAGAAATGGAACAAGGCTGCACAGGCTGCCAAAGCCGTCATCGACCTGGGCATCTTCGACCTCTACAAAGAGTACCACAAAGATGGTACGCTCGACCCCTACATGTCGTGCCGCAACGTCTTCCTCGAAAACTGGAACAGCGAGGTCATGATGGTCCGCATCAGCAACTCCCTGCAACACTGGGAGCGCTCGGCATCTCCGCGTCAGTTCAGCGGTTATGAGAGCATGGGCGCAACCCAGCAGCTTGTCGACGCCTTCCGCATGAAAGACGGCACAGCCATCACCCCCGACAAGGAGAGCGGCTATTCGACGGCCAACTACGCCGACGCCCAATCGGGCTGGGTCTTCGCCCCGGCCGGGACACGCAACATGTTCGTCAACCGCGAGCCGCGTTTCTACGTCAACATCTGCTTCAACGGCGCCTACTGGATCGGCGACCAGAAAACCCGCATCCAACTCTACTACACCGGCGGATCGGGCAAAAAGGGAACCTGGGATTTCCCGCGTTCGGGCTACATCGCCATCAAGAACGTTTCGCCCTCGACCAACCCCAAGAACAGCAACTACATCAAACGGCCCTTCGTTATCATGCGCTACGCCGAGATGCTGCTCAACTACATCGAGGCGCTCAACGAATACGATCCGGGCAACCCGGACATTGAGACCTACCTCAACCTGATCCGCGAGCGCGGCGGTCTGGGCCCCGTCCAGAGCGACCTGAGCCAGGACCAGATGCGCGAGCAGATTCGCCTGGAGCGCCGCATCGAACTCTGCTTCGAGCAGTTGCGCTACTTCGACACCCGCCGCTGGCTGATCGCCGACCAGACCGACGGAGGCCCCTTCTACGGCATGAACGTCGACGCCGGCAACAGCTTCTCCGACGAAGCATTCTACGAGAAAACGGTGTTCGAAACCCGTGTGTTCCGCCCCGAGTTCTACCTTTTCCCTATTCCCCAGTCCGAAATCAACCGCGATCCGCAGATCGTCCAGAATCCCGGCTGGTAACCGTTAAAAACGAACAACGACTATGAAACTTACCAAATACCTGGCTGTCCTCTGCTGCGGAGCACTCTTCGCAGCCTGCGAAAACCCGATTCAGGACGACCTGAACGTAGACAACCCCGAGAACTACACGCGCATCTACACGGTCAACGCCGCCGACGATGCATCCAAGAACACCCTCTCGTTCCCGCTCGAACGCGACACCTCGCTGATGGTCTACGCCAACCTGAGCGGCATCCGCAACCCGGGCTGCGACGTGACGGTCAAATTCCGCGTCGCCCCCGAACTGGTCGCGGCCTACAATGAAAAGAACCAGAGCAGCTACCCGATGATGCTCGACGGCAGTTACACCATCGAGAACCTCGAAGCGGTGATCCCCAACGGGAAATACATCTCTTCGCCCATACGGATCGCCATCAACAGCCGGGCATTCGACGGCGTGGGTGTCTTCCTGATGCCCGTCAGCATCGAGAGCGTGACGCCCGACCTGGCGATCAACGAATCGTTGCAGACGGCCTACCTGCGCATCAACGGCTACTACACCGAAAATCCATTTACGGAATACAACCGCAGCGGCTGGTCGATCGCGGGCTTCTCGACCGAGGAGGCCGAGGCGACGGCCACCTATCCCGACCGCGGACGGGCCGTTTCGATCATCGACGGCGAGAACAACACCTACTGGGGCACACAGTGGCGCAACGCCAAACCCGGCCCGCCGCACTGGATCGCCGTCGACATGGGTGTGCGCCAGGAGCTGCACGGACTCACAATCCGCGGACGAGCCGAAAAGGAAGGTTCCGACGTACCCAAGAGCAGCGGCAACCCGCGCATCTTCAACATCGACGTGAGCGACGACAACCAAAACTGGACCCATGCGGGGACCTTTACCGTCGAAAACCGGATCGAAAACACGGTATACCTCGACCACAAGGTGACGGGACGCTATTTCCGCATCTTCGTCACCGCCACGCAGGCCGACCTTTACCAGACCTGCATCGCCGAAGTG
>JAEZTA010000177.1 GCA_023443765.1 Bacteroidota bacterium
ACGTTGGGTTGTGCGGCGTAGGCCAGCGAGGAGGTCAGCGCGGCTGCCGAAGCGAGCAGGGCGCTTCTGTCGAATTTCATCATGCTCGATTGGAATTTAGGTTCGTAATTTTCAAGAAAGGTAAACGAAATTTTTCGCCCTGTCAATGCCCCATCCGGCCCGAACGGGCGTTTGGTCATTTTTTGGCCAAATTTGAATAAAATGGTGCAGCAAGTCTGTCCCGATCCGCCTAATTTTGTATAATCCACTTGCGATAAACAACCTAAACCGAATATCCGATGAATCCTGTGAAAATCACATTGGGCGCAACTGCGCTGCTGCCGCTGGCGGCATCGACCGCAACGGCCCAGGAGACGGGAACATCCCGGAAGCCCAATTTCGTCTTTATCATGACCGATCAGCAGCGGGCCGACCTCTGCCGCAGGGAAGGCTATCCACTCGACATCACCCCCTTTGTGGACCGCATGGCCGCCGAAGGCGTCTGGTTCGACCGGGCCTACACCCCTGCTCCGATCAGCGGCCCCGCCCGCGTGGCGTTCCTCACAGGACGTTTCCCGAAGGCTACACGTGTAAAATCGAACCACAACATCGAAGACGCCGTCTACAAGGACGACATGTTCTCCTTCGCTCGCCGCAACGGCTATCGCACGGCGCTCGTAGGCAAGAACCACGCCCATATCAAGCCCCAGGACGCCGATTACTGGCGGCCTTACAACCATTTCGGCCAGCAGGGAAAACTCGACGAAAAAGCTAAAACTTTCAACAAATACCTCGGCACGACGGAGGTCTATGCCGACTACGAGCCTGCTCCGTACGGGGTTGAAATGCAGCAGCCCTACCGCATGGTGGACGACGCCCTGCAATGGATCGAAAACGGCGGTGAGGACAAACCTTTCATGATGTGGCTCTCGTTTGCCGAACCGCACAACCCCTACCAGGTCAGCGAACCCTACTATTCGATGTTCCCGCCCGAAAAGCTGCCTCCGATGCGGACCGACCTCAAAGACCTCGCGGTGAAAGGCCCGGAATACGAACTTCTGCACGAGATGATGTCGCTGGGGCATGCGGGCTATTACGAGCACCTGGGACGCCTGCGCAGCAACTACCTCGGAATGATCCGCCTGATCGACGACCAGATCGCCCGCTTCGTGGAGCAGCTCCGCAAGGACGGGACCTACGACAACACGGTCTTCGTCGTGATGGCCGACCACGGCGACTTCGCCGGGGAGTACGGGCTGATGAAGAAGGGCGTGGGGCTCTCGGACATCGTGGCGCGCGTACCGTTCGTCTGGTTCGGCGGCCCGGTTCCGACGCAGGGGCTGAGCCATGCCCACGTTTCGCTGGTGGATGTCTTCCCGACCTTCTGCGAGATGGCCGGGGGTGAGATTCCCGAAGGCGTGCAGGGTCGCAGCCTGATCGAGGTCGTCCGCGGCGGCGACTACCCCGAGGAGGAGTTCCGCAGTGTGATGAGCGAAGACGGCTACGGCGGCCAGTACTACACCAAGGAAGACGGGAGCGACTACATCAAGGAGGGCGCCATGCGCAAAAAGCCCGGATTCTTCGACGAACTGAACACCTGGACGCAGAGCGGTGCAAGCCGCTGCGTGCGCATGGGCGACTGGAAACTGGAATTCGACATGCTGGGCAACGGCGGGATGTATAACGTCAAAAAAGACCCGTCGGAGATGAAGAACCTCTACGGCAACAAAAAATACGCCGCCAGACAGCAGGAGTTACTGGCCGAACTGCTCAAATGGGACATCGCCACGGACGATCCGCTGCCGCTGCCCCGCCAGCGTTACCGCTTCAAGCGCAACCCGCACAACTACCTCTTCCACGCCGAATAACATGGAGATCAAAGCGACCCATATCGCCGTGGCGGCTGCCGCCCTCGCAGCATTCCCGGCCGGCGCAGCGGCCAAGCACCCCAATATCGTGCTCGTTATCTCGGACGACACGCGCATGCTCGACTTCGGCTGTTACGGCAGTCCCGACGCCGTGACGCCCAACATCGACCGGCTGGCGTCGGAAGGGCTGCGGTTCACGCAGTTCTTCCAGGCGACGGCAATGAGTTCGCCCACGCGCCACTGCCTTCTGACGGGGCTTTACCCCGTACGGTCGGGGGCCTATCCCAACCACACCTACATCAACGATGGTGTGGAGACGTTACCCATGTACCTGAAAGAGCGGGGCTACCGGGTAGCCATGCAGGGTAAACGGCATATCGCCCCGATGAGCGCATTTCCCTTCGAGGAACTGGCGACGCCCGATGCAGACATAAATCCGGCCCGGATCGAACCGTTTTTGCGTGAGACGGCGGCCAGCGGCGAACCGTTCTTCCTTTACGTGGCTTCGCACGACGCCCATGTACCGTGGACGCGCGGCGACCGCTCGCTCTTCGATCCGGCCAAACTGACCCTGCCCCCGACGCTGGTGGACACGCCCGAGGTGCGGGAAATGTATGTGAAATACCTCGCCGAGATCAACCAGCTCGACTCGGACATCGGACACATCGACGCCCTGCTGAAGAAGTACGGGTTGGACGACAATACGGTCTTCATCTTCACCAGCGAGCAGGGACACCAGTTCCCGTTCGCCAAATGGACCTGCTACGACGCCGGGCTTCAGACGGCGTTCATCGTGCGCTGGAAAGGGGTGACCCGGCCCGGCACGACGACCGACGCCCTGTGCGAATATGTCGACGTGACCCCCACGCTCATGGACATCGCGGGCGGCCCACTTCCCGCAGGACTCGACGGACGCAGTTTCCGCAAGGTGATCGAAGGCAAGAAATCGAAGCACAAGGAGTGCGCCTACGGCATCCAGACCTCCCGGGGCATACTCAACGGCCCCGACCATTACGGCATCCGCTCGGTCCGCGACAAACGCTACTGCTACATCCGCAACCTGACGCCCGAAGCCATGTTCCGGTGCGTCGTGACCAAGCAGGACTACTTCAAGGAGTGGCAGCGTCGGGGCGCCGAAGGGGACGCCTTCGCCCGGGAACGCGCCGAACTGTACCAGAAACGGCCTGCCGAGGAGTTATACGACATCGTCGAAGACCCCTACCAGATGCACAACCTGGCCGCAGACCCCGCCTATGCGAAGGTTCTGGCCCGGATGCGGCCGAAACTCGACGCTTGGATGAAAAGCCAGGGCGACCTGGGTGCGCAGACCGAGCTGGATGCGACGGAGCACCTGCTGAACAACCGCAAAAAAGCCAAAAAAGCAAACCAATAAACGATCATCTATCCGAATGAAGAAAATCCATTTTATAACGATTCTGGCAGCTGTGTCGCTCTTCGCGACCGCACATGCAGCGGCCCCTGCGCAGCAGAACGCCCTGCGCGCTCCGGCTTACCCCCTGATCACCATCGACCCCTACACCAGTTGCTGGTCGGAGGGCGATTACCTCTACGACAACCACACGACCCACTGGACCGGACAGCCGTTCCCGCTGGTCGGCGCCCTGCGCGTCGATGGCAAAACCTACCGTTTCATGGGCATCGACGCCCCGACGAACAGTTTTGACGCCAATTCCGGTGCGGAGCGTTATCTTTCGACTCCGGCTGTGCAGAAATCGGCCGACGTGCAGGCCATGCAGACCATCTACGAATTCGCCTGCGGCCCCGTGGGGCTGACGCTGACCTTCACGGCACCCCTCTTTCTCGACAACCTCGACCTGATCTCCCGTCCGGTCAACTACATCACGTATGAAACCCGGTCGCTCGACGGCGCCGCACACGACGTGCAGATCTATTTCGAGGCGTCGCCCGCCTGCGCCGTCAACACGGCCGATCAGGAGAGCATCGGCAACGGATACCGGAAAAACGACCTGCTGTTCGTCCGCACGGGAAGCAAGGAGCAGAACGTGCTCCAGCGCAAAGGCGACCGGATTAAGATCGACTGGGGCTATTTTTACCTCTGCGCCCCCAACGCTGGTTCATCGCAGTCGGTAGGCAGCGCCATGGCAATGCGCAAGGCATTCGCCACAGGCGGCAAACTCGACGGCCAGGTCGCCGCCACGGACAACGCCAATATCGCCGTCGCCCGCAGTCTGGGTCATGCCGCCAAAGCCGAAGGCATGGTCATGGCGGGATTCGACGACATCTATTCGATCCAGTATTTCAAGACCAACCTGCGGCCCTACTGGAACCGCAAAGGCGACAATTCGATCGAACAGCAGTTCACGCTGGCGGCCAAAGAGTATGCGGCCCTGCGTAGGAAATGCGGCGAGTTCGACCGCGAACTGATGGAAACAGCGACCCGCAAAGGCGGCCGGAAATACGCCGAGCTCTGCGCGCTGGCCTACCGGCAGGCTATCGCCGCGCACAAGCTCGTAGAGGCCCCCAATGGCGACCTGATGCTGCTCTCGAAGGAGAACGCCAGCAACGGTTCGATCGGAACCGTCGACATCACCTACCCTTCCGCCCCACTGCTGCTCTACTACAACCCCGAACTGTGCAAGGCTTTGATGAACCACATTTTCTATTACAGCGAGAGCGGCAAATGGAAGAAATCCTTCCCGGCGCACGACATCGGGACCTATCCCCAGGCCAACGGCCAGACCTACAAGCACGACATGCCGGTCGAGGAATCGGGCAACATGCTCGTACTGACGGCAGCCATCGCAGCAGCGGAAGGCAACGCCGAATACGCCCGCAAACACTGGAAGGAACTGACCCGCTGGGCCGAATACCTCGTCGAGAACGGCCTAGATCCCGACAACCAGCTCTGCACCGACGACTTCGCAGGACACTTCGCCCACAACGCCAACCTCTCGATCAAAGCCATCATGGGCATCGCCTCCTACGGCTACTGCGCACGACTGTTAGGCATGGAGGAGGTTGCCGACAGGTACTTCGCCAAAGCCAGAGAGATGGCCGGGGAGTGGATGAAAATGGCCGACGACGGCGACCACTATCGCCTGACCTTCGACAAGAGCGGGACGTGGAGCCAGAAATACAACCTCGTTTGGGACAAACTGCTGGGCTTCGGCATCTTCCCCGAGAGCGTCGCGCAGAAGGAACTCGCCTACTACCTCGGTAAACAAAACAAATACGGACTGCCGCTCGACAGCCGCCGGCAATGGACCAAAGCCGACTGGATCATCTGGAGCGCCACGCTGGCCGACGACCAGAAGACCTTCGAAGCGTTTGTCGAGCCGGTCTGGAACTTCATGGACCAGACGGTGCTGCGCGTACCGATGTCCGACTGGTACAAGAGCAACGCGCCGGCGCACATATTTTTCAAGGCCCGCGCGGTGGTTGGCGGCTACTGGATCAAGATGCTCGAAGGCAGATACACGGCTGAAAAATAAGAAAACCCGAATCCGATGAATTACAAACTCGCAATCCTCGCCCTCACGCTGCTGTGCGCCCACTGCATCCCCTCGCAGGCCCGCGGCGACCGCAAAAAAGCCGCCGCATCGTGGAGCGCAGCGGCAGATTATGCAACGACAAAACTGGCCGACAACTTCTGGCGCGTGCCCGGCAACGGGTTTGTCGGCCAGCAGCCGCCCTACCACTTCACCAACGGCGTGAAAGGCGCCGAGGATTTCTCGAACAACTACTGGCCGCAGGCCCACGGCATGGATGTCTTCATCGACGCCTACCTGCGTGCACAGCGCGAAGGCGACCGCGAGGCGGAAGCCTTCTACAAGGAGTGTTTCGACAAGGGCTACCGCGACCCGATCGGCACGGGTGAAGTCAAAAACCAGACCGGCGTCCTCTGGACCAGCTACGGCATGAAGAAATACGCCGACATTTCGGCCTCGTTCGGCAACCAGTTCGTCGACGACATGGAGTGGCACGCGCTGACCCTGATCCGGCTTTACGAAGCCACCGGGGAGACTGTCTACCTGCGCGAGGCGCAGAAGCTCTACGCCCAGATATGGAAATCATGGGACCTTCCGGCAGCCCGCGACGTGGGCGGCAACGGCGGGTTCATCTGGTGCTACGGCAAGGAGAACACCGACCAGGGATTGTCCAAAAATGCCTGCTCGAACGCTCCCGGCTGTCTTACGGCCATCCGCCTGCATGAAGTGAAGCAGCGGACGCCGAAGGCACGCTACAAGGCCGACTCACACCCCGACTACGTCGATTTCGACTACCTGAAAAATGCCGAAACGGTCTACGACTGGATGGCTCGCGAGCTCTTCAACCGCGAAACGGGGCAGGTCTACGGATCGTTCTCGCAGAAGAAGGGCAAGATGACGGCCTACTCGCTCACCTATGATCAAGGGACCTTCCTCGGAGCCGCGCACCTGCTCTACCGCTACACCGGGAACAAACTCTACCGCGACGACGCCCTGAAGGCCGCTCTCTACACCATCACCCACCCGGGGATCACCAAGGGCGGCATGCTCCGCGACGAAGGCGCCGGAGGCGACAACTCCTTCTTCAAGGGTATCTTTATCCGCTACGCCGTGGAGCTGGTCAACGACCGCCGCATCCCGCGCAAACCCCGCATCCAGCTCTACGACTTCATCTGCCACCAGGCCGAAACCCTCTGGACGAAAGGCCTCGGCCGCGACGCAGCCGGGAACCCCGAGGGATTCTTCACCCCCGACTGGAGCCTCAATCAGGAGCAGGCAGCCCGCAAAGGCGCTGAATACCAGAAACCGAGGCTGGGATGGCAGGTCAGCGGCGCTACGCTGCTCGAAGCCATGAACGTGATGAAAGACCCGCGTTAACGAAAATTCATTAATTTTACCGCCATGAATAAGCTGAACCTGAATTCTACGCTGCTCAAAGCCTCCGCACTCTCCGCGGCGGCCCTGCCCGCAACGGGCATTGCAGCCGAAAAAAGCAAACCCCGGACCGAGCGCCCCAATATCGTGGTGATCGTAGCCGACGACCTGCTGTCGTCCGAACTGAGCTGCTACGGAGGGAGAAACATCGTGACCCCCAACATCGACCGGCTGGCCAAAGAAGGGGTACGGTTCACGCATAACTATGCGTCGATCGCCATGAGCGTGCCCATCCGGGCCTCAATGTATACGGGTCTTTACCCGGTTCGCCACGGTTCGTACCAGAACCACAAGGCGACCTTCACGGGAACCAAAACCGTCAACGAATACATGCCCGAGGAGGGATACCGCGTAGGCCGCACGGGCAAGAACCATCCGATCACCCCGGCGGTTTACAAATTCGAGAAGGTCCCCGGATTCACCGTCGGATGCACGGCGCTCAAGGCGCCCTACAACGTGGACGGCATCCGCGAGTTCATGACCCGCAACGACGATCCGTTCCTGCTCTACGTGTGCAGCATCCATCCGCACGCACCGTGGACATGGGGCGATCCGACGGAGTTTGACAAGGACAAACTCGTGATGCCTGAAAACTGCGTGGACAACCCCGAAATGCGGGAGATTTTCACCCACTATCTGGCCGAAGTCCGTGCCCTCGACAACGAAGTAGGCTCGGTGCTCGAAGTGCTGACCGAAACGGGGAAACTCGACAATACGATCGTGATGTTTCTCGGCGAGCAGGGCCCGCAGTTCCCCGGCGGAAAGTGGACCTGCTGGTATCCGGGCGTGAACAGCGCCCTTGTGGCGCGTTACCCCGCGAAGATCACTCCGGGACGGGTGTCCCACGCCATCGTGCAGTATGAGGACCTGCTGCCGACATTCCTCGACATCGCGGGCGGCAAACCGCGGAAGGAACTCGACGGCATCAGTTTCAAGAAAGCGCTGTTCGGCGAATCGCAGAAAGCCCGCAAGTATGCCTACGGCATCCACAACAACATTCCGGAAGGCCGTCCCTACCCGATCCGCAGCATCCGCGACGAGAAATACGCCCTGATCTGGAACCTGACGCCCGATAAGGATTACCACGAAAAACACCTGATGAAGGAGCCGACCAGCAACACGGGCGTATGGGAGGCATGGAAATCCTCGGAAAACACCGATCCCAAAGCCAAACGACTGATCGACCGTTTTGTACACCGTCCCGAATTTGAGTTCTACGATGTGGAGAACGATCCGTGGGAGATGAACAACCTGGCTGACAAACCCGAATACCAGAGCCGGATCAAAAAAATGAAGAAGGAGCTGGAAAAATGGATGGAACAGCAGGGAGACAAAGGCGCCGCAATGGACGTAAGTTTCCCGGGGCAACCCAAATGATACAAGAAGGCGGGCGTGAATTTCACGCCCGCCTTCTTGTAATCTTATCGGCTATTTCAGCACCCGTTCGACATAAGCCTTGTAGTCCTTCACGACGGGTTCGTAGTCGTCGTCCTCGTACAGCGGCGAGGAGATCAGGAAATCGGCCGACGAACGGTTGATGGCCGTCGGGACGTTGTAGAGTGTCGCCAGGCGCAGCAATGCCTTCACGTCGACATCATGCGGCTGGGCCGACATCGGGTCCCAGAAGAAAATTAGGGCGTTGATTTTGCCGTCGGCAATGAGCGATCCCAACTGCTGGTCGCCGCCCAGCGGGCCCGACTTGAGCAGCGTGATTTTCAGTTCGGGTTTCACCTCGTCTTCGTCCTCGTGCTCCTCCTTGTGGTCACGCAGGGTCTTCTCGACCATCTTACCGGTCGTACCCGTGCACACCAGGTGGTGACGGCTCAGCTTGCGGCTGTTCCAGTCGACCCACTCCGCCAGGTCGCGTTTCATGTTATCGTGGGCAACCAGTGCCAGCACCTTTGTCTTCCTGTCCATACCAAATCTATATCTTTGTGAAAACCTCCGGGGCTTTCGGGTTATCTTTGCGACTGTTCTACAAAGATAATACAAAATCCGACATCCGGAAAAGACCGGTCGTGAACTTCACCGGATCGTCACAAACAAAATGTCCCGGCCTAAAACCGGGACATCGTTCGTTACTCGTTTTCCGCCGGGAGTTTGAACTCCGTGAATCCGGCCTTTACCAGCGTGTTGTACCACGCGAAGCATTTCTTGATGTCCGAAACGTGCACCCGCTCGCGGTCGTACTCGGGAAGCACCTCGGCGAATGCGGCCTTCAGCTTCTCGGGCGACTCCTTGGGGCTGATCGCCTCCTTGCCTTCGGCGTGCGCATAGATTTTGGTGAAAACTTCGGCCAGGGCAATGTCCTCGCCTTCGGTAAACATCGAAATCTCCGTAAGGGCGCTCACCTTGGCGTTCGCCGAGGCATTCATACGCCGTCCGTCGAGCAACGACTCGACAATCACGCCGCGCGTGGACTGCGCCACAAATTTATAAAGTCCGGGCTGGCCGGAAATAGCCAGAATTTCTTTCAGTTCCATAAATTGTTATTTCTTCGTTAAAATAGGGTTATTCGGGTTGCTCTTCCTCCTCGTCCTCAGGGACCGTGTAGGACCGGATCTGCGAATAAGAAGCCACATTGTGGAATGTGATGGCGCGGACCTGGAAAGTCACCTTTTTGCCGCCCTTCTGTTTGGGAATCTTTCCGGAATAGGTGAACGAGGTAACCT
>JAEZTA010000004.1 GCA_023443765.1 Bacteroidota bacterium
ACTTCGCACTGATGGGTGTGATGATCGTCTACGGACTGCTTGCGCTCCGCTGCGCCCTCAGCGGCAAAGTGACTTTCGACGACCAGCAGATCACGATGCCGGCCTTCTATCCCTTCATGAAGGAGAAGCTGGCGTGGGACGACGTGAACCGTGCCGAACTGACGGGCGTGATCACTTACCGCAACTACCTGTCGCTGATCCTCCAGAAGATTTTTTCGTCGATCTTCATGAACGTCGAACTGCACGTCACCTACCGCAATGTTCCGGGCGGAGCCAAGGGTAACTTCCCGGTGCTCGACCGCGTCGGCAACAAGGCTGCCGCCCTGCGCATCATCCGCGAGAAGCTGGGCGAACGCTTCACCGTCTACGAAGGCGAATATTAATCGGATCAGAATTTTTCTCACATACTTTTCTTCCCGGTGCAGCCTCCGTAATCTGAGGTTCCGGGGTAATCCGATTTGGAAACCAAAAAGCAGTCCACAGGTATCTGTGGACTGCTTTTTGGTTGTATGCCCGTTTTACGCTTTCCTGCGCATCGTGAGCGAGATACGGCCCCGGATGGTGTCGATTCCCGTCACCCGCACCTCGACATGCTGCCCCAGATGGACCACGTCCGCCGGGGAAGCCACATAGCGGTCGGCCAGTTGCGAGATATGCACCAACCCGTCCTGCTTGACGCCGATGTCGACGAACGCCCCGAAGGCCGTGATGTTGGTGACGATACCCGGCAGGAGCATCCCTTCGCGCAGGTCGCCGATCGTGTGCACGTTGGGGTCGAACGCAAAGACCTGCAACTGCTCGCGCGGGTCGAGTCCCCGTTTGTCGAGGGCTTCCAGAATATCCGTCACGGTCGGCAGTCCCACCTCTCCGCTCACGTACCGCTCCGGTTTGAGGCCGCTGCGCAACTGTTTGTCGGCCAGCAGTTTCTTGACCGTCACGCCCACGTCGGCAGCCATTCGCTCGACGACAGGATACGACTCCGGGTGCACGGCGCTGTTGTCCAGCGGATTCGCACCTCCCACGACCCGCAGGAATCCGGCCGCCTGCTCGAATGCCTTGGCGCCCAGCCGCGGGACCTTGAGCAGCGACTTGCGGCTTTTGAAATCCCCGTTCGCCGCGCGATAGGCGACGATGTTCTCCGCCAGCGCAGGCCCTAACCCCGAAATGTAGGTCAGGATGTGCTTCGAAGCGGTGTTGATGTTGACGCCGACCTTGTTCACGCAACTCTCCACGACCGTTCCCAGCCGCGCCTTGAGTTTCGGCTGGTCGACGCTGTGCTGATACTGCCCCACGCCGATCGACTTGGGGTCGATCTTGACCAATTCCGAAAGCGGGTCGATCAGGCGCCGCCCGATGCTGACCGCTCCCCGCACCGTCACGTCGTAGTCCGGAAACTCCTCGCGGGCCACGGCCGATGCCGAGTAGACCGACGCGCCGTCCTCGCTCACCATGAATAGCTCCACTCCGTCCAGCCCCAGCCCGCGCACCAACTGCTCGGTCTCGCGGCCCGCCGTGCCGTCGCCGATGGCGAATGCCTCGGCTTTGTATTTGGCGGCCAGCGATTTCAGGGTTTCGGCGGCTTCGGCCTGTCGACCCTGCGGGGGATGGGGGTAAATGGTCGTGTTGTGCAGCAGGTTACCCTGCGAATCGAGAGCTACGACCTTGCATCCGGTACGGAATCCCGGGTCGATGGCGATGACGCGCTTCTGCCCCAGCGGTGACGAGAGCAACAACTGCCGCAGGTTTTCGGCGAAAACCCGGATCGCTTCGTCGTCGGCCTTCTCCTTGGCCGCCGCAAGTTGCTCGGTCTCGATCGAGGGGCGCATCAGGCGCTTGAACGAGTCGGCGATGGCGGCTTCCAGCCATTCGCGCGTCGCCGAACCGTTGCGGATGAATTGCCGGCAGAGGCTTTCGATGCAGTATTCCGCATCCACGTCGACCGTGATTTTCAGGATTCCCTCCTCCTCGCCCCGCTGCATGGCCAGGAACCGGTGCGATGTGATATTGCGCAGGGGTGATGTGGCGTCGAAGTAGTCGGAATATTTCGCCCCTTCGGCCTCCTTGCCTTTGACGAGTTTCGAATGTACGACGCCTTCGCGGGCAAACGTGCGGCGCAGGGTGTTGCGGGCGCGCTCGTCCTCCGAGACGCGTTCGGCGACGATGTCGCACGCCCCGGCGAGGGCCTCTTCGGGCGTCGGCACTTCGGCCGAAATGAACCGCCGGGCCTGCTCCGCGACGTTGCGGGCCTGCTGCGCCAGGATGATTTCGGCCAGCGGTTCCAGCCCCCGTTCGCGCGCCACTGTGGCCCGCGTGCGGCGCTTGGGTTTGTAGGGCAGGTAAATGTCTTCCAGCTCCACCGTGTCCCAGCAATCGGCGATGCGTTTGCGAAGCTCCGGGGTCAGCTTGTCCAGCCCTTCGATCGTCGTGAGCACGGTCTGCTTGCGGGCTTCGAGCTCGGTGAGGCGGTCCAGCCACTCTTTGACGGCGCCGACCTGCACTTCGTCGAGCGAGCCGGTCGCTTCCTTGCGGTAGCGGCTGATGAAGGGGATCGTCGCTCCTTCACGGAGCAGGCGCACGGTGCCCTGCACCTGCGGCAGGGCGATCTGTAATCGTTGGGATATGATTTGTTCGATCATGTTCGGACGTGTTTTTTCGATAAAGACCGGATCGCAAAGATAACGCAACCCGCGGGCTCTGCCAAATTTATTCGGCCGCAGTCCGTGCGGGCCATTCGGCAAAAGCGGCAGATTGAAAACTCAATCCGCCGCTTTTCATACCGGGTAAGGGGTTTCTCAGGCTTCGGCCTTGGTGTATTCCGAGAATTCGCACCCGAAACGCTCTACCATCATGTTGTCCATCTCGTCGGCCTTGAATGCCAGGTTGACGATGTTCTGCCGGATTTCGTCCTCCGATTCGTCGGTGATGTCCGAGAGGTGGATGCGATAGGCGATGTAGATCTGGCGCTCCTCGATGCCGAGCTTGTAGGGTCCGAAATCTTCGGTCAGCATGTAGTCCAGCACCGGCTCCACGTCCTTCTTGGGCAGCAGGTTGATCGGCGATGTCGAGAAGAGGTAGTTGCTGTCGTAGACGAAGATACGGATTTCCGAACTGCCTTTGTGGAAGAGCCACGAGTCGTAGCCGTCGCGGGCCAGTATCGGGTTGATCCCCATCTGTTCGATGGCGCTCTCGACAAACGATCCGAGGGGCGACTGCTCGCGCTCGTCGAAGACCCCTTCGGTGAGTTTTTCCCCGCACGAGGGGCAGAACTCCTCCTCCTCTGCGATCAGTTCGTCGCAGCTGCCGCACTGCACCTGGAAAACCGTGCGGTCGAACTCGCCGACCGTCTCCAGCAGCTTGCGCAGCGTCTCGACGCGGATGCCGAATCCCATGTTGTCGGCCTGCGTGAACTTGCTGACCGTCACACCCACGACCTCGTTGTTCTCGTTGAGCATCGGACCTCCGGAGTTACCGGGGTTCACCGCAGCGTCGGTCTGGATGTAGTATTTACCGTCCAGGAGTTGCTTGGGCGACGACACCGAACCTTCGGTCACGGTGAAGGGCATGCCGTAGGGGTAGCCTGCCACGTAAACCTTACGGCCGATGGCGAGGGACTCGTTTTCGGCGAGGCTGAGCTCCGGCAGCGACGAGAAATCCCCGTCTACGGCCAGCAGGGCGATGTCGAGCGCCGGGTTTACCAGTACGACCTTTGCCAGGTAGGGCGTGCGGTCGTTGCTGTGCACGGCGACATTGTGAAACCCTTCGACGACGTGGTAGTTGGTTACGAAAAGGTTGCAGCTTTTCAGGTAAAAGCAGCTGCCCGAGCCTCCGGCGTGCGTCACCTTGAATACCAGTTGGTATATGTTATTTTGTTCCATTGTTTTACGCTTTATTTGTCGTTACTCTTTTTTACCCATGGCCTGTTCCATCATCTTCATCTGGAACTCGGTTGCCAGACGCATGTACTCCGCCATGTCGCCCCGCATCATCGCCTCCTGCATCCTGGTCTGCATGTCGGCGACCTGCGACTCCATGGCCGCTGCCATCTCCTGCATCTGCCCGACGGCTCCGGCCATCGCCTCCGCAGCCGCTCCGGAGATCGCTTCCAGCGCGTCGTCAACCTCCACGTCGAGTTCGCCATCCATGATGTTGTCCAATGCTTCGTAGAGGATTTCCGAGGCCTCCTCCATCGGTTTCCCGGCCGAACGGCTCAGGGCGCGGGCTGCCACGGCGTTCAGGTCGTCCTGCACGTCGTTGTAGAAATACATCTCGTAGAATTTGTAGAGCATGCGAACCGCTGCGCGCTCGTAATTCTCCGCCTGGATAGCCTCGGTGGCCTCTTGGTAAACGTCCTTCATGTTCTCCTGGACGTTGTTGAGCGACGAACGTCGTTTCGTCGAGACGAGCGTGTCGATGAAATAGAGGTCGCCGGCCATCTGTTCGCGCGGCATGGCGAGCAGTTTTTCCAGGAAAGCCTTGCCCTTGGCGACCAGCTCGGCTACGGGCAGCTCCTTGTCCATGTCGTCGACGGCTTTTTCGAGGTCGTTCGTCAACTGTCCCTGCGGGCGTGCGAAGTAGGATATTTTGTAGAGGGCCGTGTCGATCACGTTCCACGCATATCCGTATTTGCGTTCCGCTTCGTACTCTTTCACGACATCGAGCGTTTCGCGGCAGGTCTGCTGTATGCCCTCGTAAATACGCGTGGTGTCCTCCTCGGGATAGGGCGTGATGCGGGGTTCGTAGCAGCGTTTCGCTCCGAACTTGGCGCAGAATTCGTCGTCGTAACGGTCCCCGATGTGGCAGATGTTACGCAGCACAAAGTAGAGTTTGTGGGGATGGCTCTGCGACAGGGCGCACTTGTACTCCATTTTGAGCTGATCCCCCAGCTTGCGGAACCGGGGCAGCATGAGGCGGTTGATGTTCAGGTCGGCGACCTGCCGGAGCATGGCCACGCGTCCCTTCTCGGGGATTTGCAGGAAGTCGGCCCCGATCAGCAGCCGTCCGTCGCGGACGGTGATGTTCACCAGGATCGAACCGTGGGGAATGTGGAATTCCGTGCCGTCGGCGTTGCCGTATTTGGCGCGGAACTCCGGATTGAGGTGGTCGAGCAGCAGGTGCAGCGCTTCGAGGTGCTTGCCCTCGTTGTAGTTGTCGATGCTCTGGTCGTAGGTCTCAACACTGACTTTGCTCTGGGTCGAGCTCAGGATGGGAGCTATGTAAGCAGGTGTGATTTTCATGGAGGTTGAGTTGTCGTATTTGCGCCCGGATGCGTTCCGGACCAACAAATATAGCAAAATATCGCTCTCTGAGGAACTTCCGGGCGACTTTTTTACGAAAAAACAGCAATCCGGACCGACCTTTTGTTCCTACGAGAGACAAATCCGGCGGATTTGCTCCTCGATGTCCGAAGTTTTGTCGATCCGGTCGTTGCGCAGCCGTGCCCGGTAGGTGTAAATCGTCGAGAGCGTACTGTTGAGAAACAGGGCTATCTGGGCCGAATCCGACACCCCCAGGCGGACCAGCGCCAGGTAGCGCAACTCGGTCGAAAGCTGCCTGCTGCGCTTGGGCATGAAGCGTTCGGGATCGAGGAGCAGGTTGCGCACCTGCTCGATGAAGTCGGGGAACAGCCCGAGGAAAGTTTCGTCGAAGAGCCGCAGAAAATTGCGGTGCTCGGTCTGGATCAACTCCTGCGACCGCAGGGTGATCAGCGTCTGTTCGGCGTTCTCGGTCTTGAGCAACTTGATGATTCCCATGCGGTAGGTGTCGAGACGCTGGATGTACGAACTGCAAAGCTGCATGTACTGGCTCACATACTCCGATTTGATCTTGTTGGCGTCGTTGAGCTGGTCGTTGGTGCGCACCAGTTCGCTGTTGGTGGCGTTGAGCCGCTGGTTGATGTCGGTCAGCTGGCGGTTGATTTCGAAGTAGCTGTCTTTGAGCCGCTCGATCTCGCGCTTGCGCCGCAGGGTGTGGATCGCCTGCCAGAGGATGATGATCAGCAGTACCGAGAGCGATATGGCCGTGAAGAGCGTCAGCAGCAGCTTGCTGTGCATCGACTGGTCGAAGGATTTGGTAATCAGGTCCAACGCCTCGGCATATTGGCCGATTCGCAGCCGGTAGTTGCTGACTGTCAGGTCGTTGAGCGTGCGTTTGATGTAAGCGTTCGCCAGCCGTATCTCGCCCGTTTCGTAGAGTATCTGCGCCAGCCGGTAGAGCGACATGTGGGCGCGCGTCGAGGCCGAAAGTTCGTAGATCGAGGCCCGGGCGGCCCACAGCATCCCCAGCCGCGTGTCGCCCATGTCCGTGTAGTTGCGGGCCACCTGGTAGGTGATGCTGGCTTTCTGGAAGATGTCCAGGCTGTCGATGTCGTCGCGCATCAGCCCCTCCAGCATCTCCAGCGCCTCCTGATTGCGCCCTTCGAGGCGCAGCAGTTCGGCCCGGAAGTTCTTTTTGTGGAAGGTGATACGCGGTCCGCTTGCCCGGGCGATGTAGGCATTGAGGTAGTATTTGAGCGAATCGTTGTAGCGGCGTTCCACCTCGGGAAAGACGCTGAACCGTTTCGATTCGCGGAACACCGTGGCCCGGGTGCGGTAGTAGAGCGTCAGGTCGACATCCCTGCTGTTCGTGGTGTCGATGCTCCGCAGCACGCGGTTGGCCTCCGCGAGTTCGACGTTGCCGATCAGGACGATGGCCGTGCGGACCTTGGCGTCGTTGATCAGCCGTTTGTCGCCCAACTGTTCGGCCAATGTCAGGGCCTGCATGCAGTAGTAGGCCGACGAGTCGAGCTGGAAGTGGCTGTAATGGCCCGCCTGCGTGATGTAAGCCCAGGCCCGGGTTCGGTCGCTGCGGGTGGTGTCGGCAATGTGCTGGTATTTGCGGATGATGCTGTGGCGGCGTCCCACATACACCGCCTCATTTCGGATTACATCGTTCAGTTCGTGGATTGCCGCGTCGATCTCGCGGTCGAGGTCGTCGCGGCAGCCGGTCGTCAGGAGGAGGGCGGCGACCGTAAACAGCAGGCAGCAGAGGTTTCGGTTCATGGCAAATGGCATGTTTCGGTCAGACAAGATAGTAAAATTCGGATTCAAAAAACGTTTTGTGCGACTTTTCGGGCGTTACAGAACCCCGCCGGAGTTTGATAAAACAGCCCCGATTTATTTGCAAGTAATTGTAATACATTTTGTTGCATTTCTTATGGGTTTGATTTTTCCGGGCCTCCTGCAGGGGCTGTCTATTTATGGGTACATTTGCCATACCGACAAACCCGTTGCCAGGCGGCAACACGCAAATCCCAACCAAAAATGAACCGAATCCTGAATTGCTTTTCCCCGGTCGTGCTTGCATTGATGCTCTTCGCAGGCTGTTCGTCCGAATCCTCGCCGGAGAATCCGACGCCTCCTCCCGCCGGAGCGGGGGATGTCTGCGGATATGTCCGCTGCGGCGGCCAGGGCGTCGCCGGGGTCGTGGTCTCCGACGGCGTGAACGTCGTGAAAACCGATGCCGCAGGCTATTATTCCTTTGCATGCGACCTCACGTCGGCCGATTTCGTGCGGATTTCCGTGCCTTCGGGCTACGAGACGGCCCGCGACGGAATCCTTCCGACATTTTATGCCGCCCTCAACCCCGCCGCCACGGGCGTGCAGCGCTTCGATTTCGACCTGACGGCCGTGGACAACTCCCGCCACCTGCTGCTGGTCATGGCCGATGTGCATATTTCCGGGCGTAAACCCGGCTATCCCAACGATGCCGGGACGGTCGTCGCCGAGCTCGACGCCAAACAGTGCCGCGACCATTTCATCCCCAAACTCGCCGCCTATGCCGCTTCGGCTCCCGAAGGCTACCGCGTCTACGGGCTGAACCTCGGCGACATGACCCACTCGGAGTACTGGTACTCGAAAAACTACTCCTTCCCGCAGTATATCGAGGCGATGGAGGGGATCGACTTCCCGGTTTTCCACGTCATCGGCAACCACGACTACTGCCATAAGGTCGCCGACGACACCGCCGACGCGCAATATAAGGCGGCGCTGGGTCCCACCTATTACTCGTTCAACCTGGGGAGCATCCACTACATCGTGCTCGACGACATGGTCTATAAGGGTTCGAACGCCTACTCCACGCGCATCGACGACCGGCAGATGGAGTGGCTCCGCAAGGACCTCGCGGCGATGGATCCCGCTGTCCGCGACGTGGTCGTGGCGATGCACGTCCCCACGGTCAACGGCCTTCAGACCGACGGGTCCTATAAAAAGGCCCTCGAAAACTTCGACGATTTCTATGCGCTCTTTGACAATTACAACCTCACGGTGATGAGCGGACACTGGCACCATGCCCATTCGGTCCGCATCGGCGACAAGGCCGCGGAGTACATCCTTCCGGCCGTGTGCGGCACGTGGTGGTACAAACTCCTTTGCAACGACGGCACCCCGGCGGCCTTTGCGGCCTACACCGTCAACGGAACTTCGATGAGCCACCGCATCGTGCCGTTCGGCGAAGAGTATGCCGCCGAACGCTACCGCGTCTACAACAAGGGCGTCACGACCAATACCGGAACCGTCGCCCCCGGGGCGTCGTCCGACCCTGCCGGAGGTTCGCCCGCCATCCTGGTCAACCTCTGGGAGATGCGGCCCGACTGGACCTTCACCTGCTACGAAGACGGTGTGCAGACCTCCGGGCGGCTGACCCGCGTGGTGCGTTACGACCCCATCCACCGCGACTTCTGCAACCGGGAGTTGATCGGATGGGAGAAGTATTCGTGGTGCGCGACGGTCCGCACGGCCGACCACTGGCTGCAATACGTCCCGGCTGACCCGGCTGCTGCCGTCCGCATCACGGTCACCAACCAGAAAGGCTCGCTGCTGCACGTCATCGACACGAAGATCGAATAACCAACGGTTTACCCGATTTATTTTCACCTTTATATGAAGAGAAACGCAAAAATTCTGCTTTCCCTGGCCGTCGCCGTGTTGTTTGCGGCCCCGGCCCGGAGCGCCGCACTGCCGCCCCTCCCCGACAAATCGGGGGCCACGGTCAAGGGTTATGTCGCCTGCGAAGGCCGTGGCATCGAGGGCGTTGTCGTCTCCGACGGCTTCAACGTCACCAAGACCGACGCCGAAGGCCGTTACTGGCTCAAAACCAAACTTTCGCGCTCGGAGTTCGTGATGATCTCCACGCCCCGCGGCTACGATCCCGAGGTCTATTCGGGATTCCTGCCCAAATTTTTCTATGCCCTCGACAAGACGGCCGACAAGAAGAGCGTCCAGCAGTTCGATTTCCACCTCACGCGCGCTGCCAACGACGATTACACGCTGCTCGTGGTGGCCGACGAGCATGTTTCGGGCCGTGTGATCGACATCCCGCCCGGCAGCGGCAACGTCATCGCCCCGGTAGACTCGATCCAGTTCCGCGACGACTTCATGCCCCGGCTGGTGGAATATGCCGACAGCCTGATGCGGCGCACGCCGGTCTACGGACTGAACCTGGGCGACATG
>JAEZTA010000161.1 GCA_023443765.1 Bacteroidota bacterium
GCCGGGAAGGACGCGGATGTCATTCTTTTCGACGACGACATAACCATAAAGGCCGTTTTTGTCGAAGGCCGTCGGGTAAAGTGAGATGTCGGATGAGTCCGGTCGTTTTATCTTGCAAGGTATTGCCCCTTCAGTCGTATATCAGAGGCAGTAGCGCGAATGTTCACAGTTCTGTCTGGTCTGCTGGGCAGAAGTGATAAATCGGACCTTCGGGGTATACTAAAAGAATAGCCGTTCACCATTGTGGTGAACGGCTGCTCTTTTATGCAATCTATCAATTGGCCTGGATCAGTTTGAGATTGTCGAGGAACCAGCGATTGGCAGTAGCCGCAGGCCACTGTGTCTGACGGATCGTGATCTTGGTGTCTTTGGTGATCTTGATTCCGGCGAGCTGCACTTCGGCTTTGATCCATGCGAGTTTCTGACCGCTTACAAAACCTGCTTCGGGGATGTCGAATGTCACTTCGTCACTTCCGTTAGCCACAATGACGATCAGGTTGACGGGGTCAATCGTACCTGAGCCCTGGCGCATCGGGCACCAGTCGAATGATAGTACGGTATTGGCGCCGGATGGAACGGTTGCGATTTCCGGAAGAATGATACCGGCCTGATACGATGTTTTACCAAATTTGAGGTAGTTGCTCTGGAGATAGATGCACTCGCCTTCGGTCTTGGTGGTGACGCGCAGGAATTTATAGCCCTTTGCAAGAAGAGCGTCAAGGGCTGAAACACCGTCGACTTTCGGAGTCGGAAGCTGAGGAGCGGTTGCGTTGAGGTCGTCGGTCTCGACAGTCCGACCGGCGTTGCCTGCTACCGACCATGGATCAAGCCATTCGAAATTATCCGAGAAATAGACGGTCTCAACTGCACCTTTATCTTCGATGTCGGTTGCCATGATTCGTTGTACGGGTTCGGACAAACCTGCGAAATAACCCGTGACGGTTACGTTATGGCCGATCAGATTGGAAAGATTCAGGCTGGCGGGCGCATCCACGATGCTCATCGAATACTTGGTCGCCTTCGGAACGGTGATAATGGTGCCGTTGAAGAAGCCGCTGACCGAGATGTACGCACGCTTGTCGGAGGTGTAGGTGTCGATCGTCGATGTAATATCCTTCGGTGTCGGGTAGGTCACTGTTCCGCTGGACAGAATCGTCACATTGTCGCAGTCGATTACCGTTGCGAGTTTCTGCGAATCGGACGATTTGGTTCCCATGAGCGAGATTTTATCGCCGACAGCGACCTTCGTGTCGTTCGAGACGAAGATATTGTCCGTATTCCCGCTGTCGCTTATGATGAACCCTTTGGTCGTCATTGCCACGACGATCGCCGACGGCACGGAAATAACCGTCTCATCCGCCAAAGCGGCAAGTTCGCCCGGGGTGTACTCCTTTACATCCCGGTATTTGTCTCCGTCCTGGGTGATGAGCACCTCTGCACGGCTTGCGAGAGTCCGCCCCTTGAAGACAAGGGTCTGTTTGCGGGGATTGTCCTCTGCTCCGCCGCGCATGTTGTCGGTCACCGAAATCGTCACATCCGTTACGCCGGTTCCCGATGTGGGTGTGACTGTCACCCAGTCGGGGACTTCCGTCACCCAGTCGGCATCGGCATAGATCGTGATGATCTTTTCCGACGCTCCTTCCGCTTCGAAATTCAATGAGCTGGCACTCGCCAGAACAGCTTCGGAAAGGTGGTCCTCATCCTTGTCGCAGCTCCAGAAAGAGCATAGCGCCGCAATGAGGATCGGGGCTGTCATATATTTTACAAATCTCATAATCGTGTTTTTTAGTTTTTTTACAACTTAATTGCTGAGGCCGTCGTTCCACCCCGGGTTCTGTGTGAGGTTCGGGTTGAGTTCGCGTTCGGTGCTGGGAATCGGATAGAGGTAATCTCTTCCTTCGTTGAATTTGGTCCGTTCTACCGTTTTGTGGTAGAACATGTAACCCTTGTTGCTCTTATCTCCTGTGAGGAAAATGTCCTTGTTCAGTTCGTAAACCTGGACGCCTTCGCCTGCACTGGGTTTGGGCGTTCCCTGGGCATAGAGAATCACATCGGCTTTTCCGTCGCCCGTGAGATCGTATTGGCCGGGACCGTCGAAATACATGCCCGTGATAGGCTGGTCGATGCAGTAACCGGCTTTCCAGCGCATCAGGTCGTTGTACCGGAAGCCTTCCTCCAGCAATTCGATGGCGCGCTCACGGCGGATTTCGAGAATCACGCCTTTGTTGGCTCCGGTCACATTGGGATAGCCGTATTCTTCGGACGAAAGATACCAGTCGGGATTCTTATTGGCATCTGCCATGTCGAGGTTCGGCATGCCCGCCCGGCTCCGGATTTCGTTGATGGAGATGTCCAGGTCATTCTGCGTGAGCTCGTCCGCCTCGGCCCTCGCTTCGGCGTAGTTGAGCAAAACTTCGGTGTAGCGGAACACCGGCATGTCGCAGGTGCTCTTGTCCCCGCGGTCACCCTCGGGCGGACGGGCCTGAACGAATTTGACGAGTTGGTAACCCGTGTTGGCAACGCTGATGTCGGGCGCTTCGACCGTGGTCGATCCGATGCGCTTATATCCCGGGGTGCGGATGCTCTGAGCCATACGCGGATCGCGGTTCTTTGTCTCTTCGAGGAACATCATTTCCTGCCAGCCGGGCTGGTCGGTGAATCTCTTGCCATCCTTCATCAGGTAGCTGCTGACGAACTTGCGGGTCAATCCCGGACGGCCCTGGGTCACCATAACAGCATAACCCGTAGCATTGTGGAAAATCTGGAGCCCGGCGTCGTTCTTGATGGCCAGCATATACTCGTCCGGATCGGCATCTTCCTTGGCGAACAACGTTACATAATCCGTCTCAGGTTTCCCTGTTTTGAAGAGTTTGTAGGGGCTTTCATCTATAATCTGCCTGGCTGTCTTTGCTGCCAAATCGAGATAGAATTTGTAGTCGTGTCCTTCGAGGTTGATCCCGTGGTATTTGCGGTAGGTTCCTTCGTAGAGGCAGAACCGCGCTTTCAGTGCCAGGGCCGTCCATTTGTTGACGCGGTAGGGCGTCTTCTCCTCGGTCAGGCCGCCGCTGTTGACGGCGTCGTCAATATCCTTGATCATGTTGGTTATGATCAGTTCGCGTGAATCACGCGGTTTGTAGAGCTCGGGATCCGCCGAACCGAGTTCCTTGTCGTACCAGGGTACGTCGCCGAACCGCTTCAGCTTCTCGAAATAGAAGAAAGCGCGGAAGAAACGCGTGATGGCGCTGTACTTGATCAGAGCGGCTTCATCCTGGCAATATTCCGAAGCCATAGTCAGCAGGGTGTTCATGCGGCGCAGGTCTGTCCACGACCAACCGCCGCCCGTAGAGGGAACCGTACGCTTGTTGCCTCCGATCATTTCGTTGGAGAGGTTGTACTGGATGAGCTGGTCGCTCTGTTGCGTGAAAGGCTCTTTGGCCAGCATGTTGTTGTAGAACGGGTTGCTGAACAATTCGAGGGAAGTTGCATCTTTGAAATAGTCGTACTGCGAAATTTTGTCCAGCGGCTCCTTGTCGAGCAGGTCGTTGCACGCGCTCAGACCGGTCGTCAAGGCAAGGGCCAATATGATTAATCGTTTCATCGTGATCGTAGCTTTATAAGGTTAGAACGTGACATCGATACCGAACATGAATGTCCTGGGCCACGGATAATGGGCGTAGTTGTAAGCGTCGTTATCCCGGCTGAAAGCTGCCTCGGGGTCGATGTATTTGCTGTTTTTCTTGAGCGGCGACCAGTAGCAGAGGTTTTCGCCCGAGAAATAGATGCGGATCTGGTCGATGCCTGCCTTCCGGGTGATTTTCGTGGGGATGGTGTAGCCTATGGTCAGGTTTTTCAGGCGCAGGTAGCGCAGATTCTGCAGGTAGCGGTCGTTGACCTTGGCCAGATAGCCGCCCGTCGTCGAATAGGCACGTGCACGCGGGAAATAGGAATCCGGATTGTCCTCTGCCCACACTTTGCCCAGGAAGTCTTTGGGCAGGTACGACAGGTAGGGATAGGAATAGCTTCCCCAGAAACCCTGCGCACGTCCGTGGGGATACCAGTAGTGGTTGCCCGTGCCCTGGAAGAAGACCGACGCATCGAAACCGCACCAGCGGATCGAGGCATTGATGCCGTACGAGAACGTGGGGCGTTCATTGCCCAGGATCGTTTTGTCGCCCGACTTGCCGACCTTGTTTTCGCCGACATCCCAGATATTGTTACCGTCCAGATCGACGAACTTCAGGTCGCCGGCCTGCCAGCCTCCGGTCAGACGGCCGCTGCTGTAATTCAGGTCGACCTTTTTGGCATAGGCTTGCGCCTCCTCGGTGGTCTTGAAGAATCCGTCCGTCTTGAAGCCCCAGATTTCGCCGATTACCATACCTTCGTAATAAGGCTGGGAGAGCGATTTGTCGGGGTTATCGTATTTGGTGATGACGCTCTTGTAGTCGCTGATGTTGAATCCCACGCTGTATTCGAATGGCCGGCCGGCGAGTTTGAACTGGTCGCGCCAGCTGGCGGTGAGCTCATAACCTTTCGTGCGCAGTTCGGCGGCATTCATTTCGGGTGAACTGGCTCCGTAGACGCCCGGCAGGGCGACTCCGGCTGTCAGCATGTCTTTCGTGTCGCGGATATAAACATCGCCCGTCAGATTGAAGCGGTTGTTGAACATCGCGATGTCGAGACCCAGGTCCCACTGCTGGGCGGTCTCCCAGGTCAGGTCGGAAGCCACAGGCGCGCCCAGTGATGAGTATTTGCCCATCGTACCGCCTTCGCCGAAAGTGTATCCTGCGAAATTGGAGAGGCTGACCAGTCGCATGTAGGTGTAGTAGGACGAAACATTCTGGTTACCCAGACTACCGAACGAGGCGCGCAGTTTGAGGTTGTCCATCACCTTTTTTGCATCTCCGAAGAAAGGCTCTTCCGAAATACGCCATCCGGCCGATGCCGAGGGGAACCAACCCCAGCGGCTGTTCCTCTCAAAACGCGATGTGCCGTCGTAGCGACCGCTGACCTCGAAGAGATAACGCCCTTTATAGTCATAGTTGATACGACCGAAGAAGCCCGCCAGGGCGTATTCTTTCTGACCGCCGCCGACGCCGGTTATCGTTTGTTGGTCCTTGTTCTGGCCGACGAGACCCAGGTCGTCGAGATCCAGCGATTCGAGGTCCTGTCCCCATGCCGATACGTTCTTGCTGTCCCACGATTCGTAGTTGAAACCGACGGTTCCCGACAGGTGGTGATTGCCGAACGTTTCGTCGTAGTTAGCATAGATGTTGGTCGCGTAATAGTTGTACGTTTTAACCGCTTCGTCGAGCTGATTCATGCCGGCGCCAGTGTCATAGGCGAGCAAAGGCCCGTCGGGGTATTCCCGGTAGTTGAATGCCGAACTCCGGCTCGTATTGCGGTCCTGGTAGAAGCGGTAGGTGAAATCACCCGTGATGCTCAGCGTTTTGAACGGAGAGATGACCAGCCGGGAGGTATTTGAGAAGTCGCTCCGGCGCTCGACGTTGCGGTGCGTCCCCTCGTTGAGCAGGATGTGGCGGCCGTTGGCCACCTTGTAGGAGCTGCCGAGGTACGGCGTACCGTAGAGCCACGATCCGTCGGGGTTCTGCATGGGGAAGCAGGCGAAGGCGTTGCTTGCGCTGTAAGCGACCGTGTTGTCCACGCTGCCGTCTCCCAAGGAACTGTATTTCGACGAGAAGAACGACGTGTTGTTGGAGAAGGTCGCCCACTTGTTGATCCGGAAATCGAGTTTTCCGCGCAGGTTATACTTGTTGTAGATGTCGGGGTGTGCACGCTGCATACCGGCCTGACGGTCGTAGGCGCCCGAAACGAGATAGGTGATGTCCTTTGTGCCTCCGCTGAGCGATATGCTGTGCTGCTGCACGGGGCGTTTTTCGCGGAAGAGCATGTCCCACCAGTCGTAGTTGCCGTAGTAAACCCACTGTTTGCGGCCGTTGCGTACCTCCTCGACGACCCACGGGCGATCGGGATGTTCCGTTTTGTCGTTCACGCGCGCCAGCAACTGCTGCATGTCGCGGTCGTTATAGTTGACGAAATTCTGACCGTTGTCGGCCTGCCAGAACTTGTTGACGGCGTAGACCGACCAGTAACCGCGGTTTTCATAGTCGGTCGAAGTCGTAGCCTCTTCCCAGCCGAAACGGCCGCTGTAACGTACCGTTGCCTTGCCGTCCTTGGCCGTTCCGTTTTTGGTGGTGACCAGAATAACGCCGAACGCGGCGCGCGCACCGTAAACGGCTGCTGCCGAGGCATCCTTGATGACCGAAATCGACTCGACATCGTTGGGGTTGATGCGGTTCAGATCGCCCTCGGCTCCGTCGATCAGCACGAGCGGGTTGGCGGAGTTGATCGAGTTTACGCCGCGGATGTTGATCGAGGGCGTGCTGCCGGGCTTACCGCCGGAGGTGGTGATGTTCAGACCAGCCACGGAACCCTGCAACATGTTGCCCAGCGAGTGGGCAACGCGGTTTTCGAGTTCCTTGCTGCCCACGGTCGCGACGGCGCCTGTAAGGTTGACCTTTTTCTGGGTGCCGTAACCGATGACAACCGCCTCTTCGAGTTGGATGGCGTCTTCCTGCAGATAGATCGTGACCTCGTTTTTGGATTGTGGAACTGTCACCTTTTGCGTAAGATAGCCCAGGGACGATGCGGTCAGGACAACCTCCTTCAACGGAACCTGAATGGAGAAACTGCCGTTTTCAGAGGTTGTAACGCCCTTGGTCGTACCTTCGATCAGAATGGCTACACCTACAAGAGGTTGTTGATTGGCATCGAGGACTTTGCCGGATACCACTCTGTTCTGGGCTGAAAGGGCTGTTATTCCCCCTCCCAATACCAGGAGCAGAGATAGGACCAATAGTCTAAATGCTCTCATAAGGATTGTGTTTGATGGTTAGTAAAAATAGTAAGGTTGATGGTGTTACTTCATGTCATTTGCGTTTGTATGCGTCCGTCGAAAATGCCTTCGGCCGCTGCATGTTTTCGGTCCAGGTATTTCCGAACTCGTCCTTGACGGTAATCGTCAGGTCGGTGTCGGCATCCTTTACCTTTACTTTGAAGAAGTGGGTGAATGACTCGGTGATGAACGACGGGATCGAGGAGATGCTTGCATTGTTGAATCGCGGTACGGACAACGCTGCAATATGAAGCGGATCATAGGCCCAGACTGCCGTGGGAGTCAGGTTTGTATTGTTTTCATCGACGACGCTGAGCGTCCAGTCTGCATTCCAGTTCCAGATATTGATCAGTACCTCGTTGTTCGTGTTCTTCGGGTAGGCATTGACGTATTTTTTGTACGCATTCTGGACGGCGGCAGGTGCGCTCGACGGCATCAGCGGAACGTCGGCCATCGAGAAATTCACGTTATTTAGGTCGTAGCTGCGGAACTGGTAATCCTCGGGCCATCCGGTCGATTTGTAGAGCCATTTGAAATCGGTTCCCGATACATCCCAGACAGCGTATCCTCCCGGGGTTCCGTCGAGGCTGATGTGCACTCCCGGCGTAAGATGTCCGGACCACCACCATGAAGCGCATATCGAACCGGAGTTGTGTTCGTAGAAATCGCGGTTACCCACGATGGAGGCTTTGGGCGTCACGTTGAAGATCATGTGCGTATGGCCCGTCACAAAATGAACCTTGTAGCCGTCCAGAATGTTGAACAGGCTCGTGGTATTGGCCGTGTCATGGTCGATCTTGAATCCGGTGCCCGAAGGGTAGAAAACCTGCGCGTGCATCACGACGACCAGGGGCGTCGTCTTGTCTACGTACGACAGGTCTTTGGCAAGCCAGTTTAACTGCTCCTGGGAGATGCGCTTCGAGTAATTGCGGGAATTGGTTCCATCGTAATTGCTGCAGTCGATGTCGTCCAGAACGACGTAATGAACCTTGCCGATGTTGAAGGAATAGTAGGTCGGGGCGATATTTGCCACATACTTGACGGCAGCCGTGTAATCCGATGTGGTCATGAAATCGTTGTCATGGTTGCCCATGGTGTGGAATATCTGCAGATTTTTGACCTGCTTGTTGATGGCACTCAGGTATTGGGGAAAATAATAGTTGTTCGAGTACCAGTAGAGGTCCCACGTCATGTCGCCGAGGGTGATTCCATACATCCTGGTTCCCTGATGGCCGGCCATGTAGGCGTTCAGGTCGGTGGTGAATTCGGTGAACTGACGGCTGTCGTTCGTCCGGTTGGCGAGATGCATATCGCCGAGCATGAAGACCTTGTATGTGTCCTGCCCGGTTACTTTCGTAAGCTTGAAATCAACCCGTTCAACGACATTGGCGGCGCTTTTCAACGTATAATTGAACTGGGGAAGCACCCCGTCGGCAGGGGCTTCGTAACCGCTCGGGACGGAGATGAAGACGTTGCCCCATTTCTTGGCGGATTTGAGTTGATAGATGCCGTCTTCGTTCGTGGCGGTTACCTCGACACCGTCGGACACCACGACATTCGGCACGCCAACTCCGGCCGACGAAACGATTCCGTAGATCGTAGTGCCTGCATCGGGTTTAAAACCTATGTCTTCAACGATGTTTATGTAGATTCTTCCGAATGACTTTTTGCGTGTGTCCCTCTTGACGGAGACTTTGTAGTAACCCGTTTCACACCCATTGGCCAGGCGTACGGTGAAACTTGCGGAAGAAGTGGTAATGATGGAACAGACGTAGGAAACGCCTGTGTCCGACTCAAGAATGAATGAATCTGTGGTTAGTGGCGATTTCCCCCCCCCCACGGCGAACGTGCACTCTCCGCCCTTAGTAACGTCTACCGATCCCGGGACTGTAAACTGCACGTCGAAATTATCTGCAGGGGCCTCTTTGTCGTCGCTGCCGCCGCAGGCGAAAAATTGAGAAACGGCGATGAGTCCCAATAGCAGATATTTTAGTACGTTTTTCATTTCAAGTTGTTGTTTTATAAATTTTTTTATTTGTCTTTACCTCCCGACGGCGATCGTCTGGAAATGGGAAGCACCGGAAACAAACCATTGGGAACTCCGTTGCGAAGTCCCCGTTTATGGGTATGCTGTCCCTGTCACTCCTTTTATATATATGATAACCATCTGTTTACCGAGGTTATCTCGGCCTGAAAAACTTTTCAAATATAACTTGTTTATGTTTCGATTTTGTTTCGATTATATTTCAAAATTAAACTTATTTTATTAAAAAACAAAATCTGTGGACTTTTTTTCGGTAATTTTTTATTTTTAATTTTGCAATGCTGAATATTAATGCTTCGTTAGCCACTAAACTTCCATTTTTCCCGGATCGGATTACGGGTTTGTTAAGAGTTTTTCCGGGAAGATGTTACTGGTAAGGATACGATGCAACAGAGCCATAACTTTTCAGGTTATGGCTCTGTTGGCGACTATAGAAATGCCGCGTATCGGGATATGCTATTCTCCGTAAGTTGCTGTCAGTTTTTCCGGCAATGCTGCCTCCGGGTTCCGCTGCCAGACCATTGCCCGGTTGGTCGCAGCATTGCCCGTGCCGAAGTCGAAACGGTCCGGTGAGATGAACTCCGCCGGAATAGCTCCTTCGAACCCGAACCGGCCGTAGAAATCCCGCAGCCACTCCTTGCCGGGTGTCGGGATCAGGAACGCCGCATCGTCGCCACGCGCTTCGATCAACTGCATTGCCTCGCGCATCAGCTGCGAAGCCAGCCCGCGGCCTTGGAATGCGGGGTCCGTTGCTACACCGTATATATAGGTAGTGCGGCCCAGTTCCGTCCGGAACGGCAGCAGGTGGAGCATCGCTGCCGTGTGTCCTTCGACCTCGGCCGTCAGCATCCTGTTGCGCGAATAGTAGCGCATAATGAACGAATCGACGAACTGCTCGTCGTCGCCGAAAACCTTCGTCCACAACTCCTTGCAGGCGATTTCGTCGGGGTGCATGCAGATTGCCGCGAATTTGTGCTGCAGGAAAGCGGGGTGGTAGGAGAGTTTGGCCTGCCGCAGTCCGTCCAGCCCGAGGTCCTCTTCGCGGTTGATGAGCGTGAAACGTTCGGGAAGGTGTTGGGCGAAGAGTTTGTTGATGACGGTGAAGGCACCGTCGAACTCCGTGTCGGCCTTCTCGACGTGGGTGTCGAAAGTGTGGTCGTTGACCGCCGAACCGTAGGTGAAGGCCGCAAGCCGGTCGCCGACGTAGATGCAGCCACCGATCAGCCCCAGTTCGTCGAAATGTTCGAAAGCCCGCTGCATGGCCCGCTGCTCGGCGCACAACTCCGACGTGTGCCCGTCGTGGGCCTTGCGCCATTCGCGTTCGAGGGCCATGCACTCCCCGAAACGTTCGGGCGTCAGTTCCTCGTAGCGGAAGTCGGGGTATTCGGCCATAAAGCGGTTGATATGGTTGCGCTTGGGCTGATAACGGCGACCGGTGAGGTTCCTGAGGTCGTCGGCGTTGTAGACATAATCCTCCAGCGCGCGGTCCGACTCGAATGCGAAGTGGCAGGGGTGAACCCGGCGGATCGTGTCGCGCCCTTCGTCCGTCAGGCCGATGATCCGCAGGCGTTGTCCGTGGGCGTGCGCATCCTCGCGCAGAATGGGGATGATCGGGCCGAAATTGCCCTCGCCGACAGGTTGCATGTAGCCGATGCGCTCGCCGCCGTCGATCTGGAACCGGATGACCAGGAATCCGTCGATCTCGGCCCACGCGCTGTGGAACACCGCCTGCCAGCAGTACATGTTGGCAAAGGCGAGGTCGCAGTTACAGATGCCCGAAGGCATGGTATAGCGCTCGATGACCGTCCGGTCTTCGAGGCGCACGGGTTTGAATTCAATCATTGGGGGTGTAACTCTTGCGTTCGATGTGGGTATAATACTGCTGAATCAAGGCCCGGAACGACTGTGTCAGGCTGTCGGCGGCCGGCGTGGCCGGGCAGGCCTGTCTCTCCGTACCTGAATCGTCGAGCCGGAGAGCGCCTTCGCCGGTCAGGGCGCGGAATTGTCCGTCGTACGACACCGACCAGCGGGGCCGCTGCGGCTCGTTCAGCACGTCGCGGCCGAAGGCGAAATAGGGCTTCCGGTTGCCCGTGAGGCCCAACACGGTGGGCATGATGTCCAGTTGTTGCGTGACCTCCGTCACTTCGCCCCGCAGGGCACCGTCGGGGGTGTAGATGAAGCCGATGATATGCATGTTGCCCGGGTAGGAGCGGGTCTCCTCGGCGAATTTCTCACTCGATACGTGGTCGGCCACGAAGACGAAAACCGTACGGCGGAACCACTCCTCGCCGCCGAAGCGTTCGAAGAAGAGGCGGAATGCCCGGTCGTCGTAGGCCACGCCCTTGTGGATTCGGGTGTAGCCGTCGGGCAGCGTTGCGGCGTACTTTTCGGGCACGACGAACGGGTGGTGCGACGAGAGGGTGAACAGCGCTGCGAAGAACGGTTCGGGTGTCGTGGCCAGTTCTTCCCCGGTGAATTGCAGGAACTCTTCGTCCCAGATGCCCCAGTAACCGTCGAAAGCCCCCGTGCCGTGCTTCGCCTCGTAGTCCTCGCGGCTCACGAGCCGTTCGACGCCTGCCGAACGGGCGTAGGCCCCAAAGCCCATCGAGCCGCGCTCCGAGCCGCAGAAGAAGGTCGTCGCATAGCCTTTGTCCGCAAGCATTGCGGGCAGCTGGCGGCTTTCGCCGAGCGACTGCGGCATCAGCACGAAAGGCGTACGGAACGAAGGAATGCTTCCCAGCACCGACGGCATGGCCTGAATCGAGCGCGTGCCGTTGGCGTACATTTGCCGGAACACCAATCCGCTGCGCATCAGCGAATCGAGGAACGGCGTGAAGCCCTTCACTTCGCGGTCGGCATAGATTTCCGGACAGAGGAAGGCCGAATGTTCGGCCGACATGCTCTCCATGATGAAAACCATCACGTTGCGCCCCGAGAGGTCGACGGCAACGCTGTCGGCAGGCTGATGCACGGGCGTGAAGTGCCGCGGCAGTTCCTCCGGCGAGAAATATTTTTTGTATTTGACGCTTCCCGCGCTGCCGACGGTGCGCAGGATGCAGAACGGGTTGCTCAGGATCAGGTTGGCCTTGCCGCTGTCCGGGGTGTAGAGCGTGGCGTTCGAAAGGGTGATCGGACGCGTCATGCGGGTCATGCCGCCGCGCATCCCGGCAATGCTCAGGGCTCCGGCCAGCGCGAAGACGACCGTGCTGCCGACGTAGTAGGCCCAGCCGCGGCTGAAGAGACTCTCTTCGCGCATCCTGCGGCGGTACCCCCATGCCAGCAGGGCCGTGAGGGCGATCCAGAGCAGTACGAGATACCAGTTTTCGGCCATGAATTTCCCGACCAGCTGCGCCGAATTGTCGTTGTCGGCGAAGAAGATTTCGTCGGCCGTGAAACGCTTCTGCGTGTAGCGGAAATAGACCGTGTCGGCAAGATTCGTCGCCGTGACCAGCACGGTGTTGACGACCACATAATACCAGTATAGCATCGCCCTGTACCAACGCCGTTCGCGCAGGTGCAGGGGCAGGAGTGACAGCAGGATGAACACCCCATCGGCATAGACGATCGACGCGGTGTCGAATTTCAGTGCTCCCGCCAGTAGCTGCCCCAGTTCACCCCAGGCCAGGGGCCCGAGTTCGCCGGCGTTGTAAACATAGAATACCACACGACAGAGCATCAGCACCGCATAGAGCAGCACGATGCGCCACGCGAGCAGCGCCAACGGCGTATGGAGCAGGCGTTTCATCCGGTTATTCGCAGGCCTTCAGCGACATGTCGAGCGACTTGATCTGGTGCGTCAGCGCGCCTACCGAGATGAAGTCGACGCCGCACTGGGCATAGTCGCGCATCGTCGCAAGCGTGATGCCGCCGCTCGATTCGGTCTCGCAGCGTCCGGCGACCTTTTCGACCCCTTTGCGGGTCATCTCGGGCGTGAAGTTGTCGAACATGATGCGGTCGACGCCGCCTGCCGCGAACACCTCGTCGATGTCTTCCAGCGAGCGGACCTCGCATTCGATCGGGAGATTCTTGCCCCTGGCCTTCAGGTATTCCCTGACGCCGGTGATCGCCTGGCGGATGCCGCCTGCAAAGTCGATGTGGTTGTCCTTCAGCAGGATCATGTCGAACAGGCCCATGCGGTGGTTCTCGCCGCCGCCGATCTTCACGGCCATCTTGTCCAGTACGCGCATGCCGGGCGTGGTCTTGCGTGTGTCGAGCACCTTGGTGTGAAGACCTTCCAGTTGTTTGACGTAAACGGCCGTCTGGGTCGCTACGCCGCTCATGCGCTGCATGATGTTCAAAAGGATGCGCTCGGCCTGAAGCAGCGAGCGCAGGCGTCCCGAGACGTAGAATGCCACGTCGCCGGGCTTCACCCGGTCGCCGTCGTGAAGTATCTGCTCGAAGGTCATCTCCGGGTCGAGGCGCTGCAAAACCAACTGCGCGATTTCGATGCCGGCAATCGTGCCCTCCTGCTTGCACAGGAGGCGCATGCGTCCGTGCTCGTCGGCCGGGATGCACGAGAGCGACGTGTGGTCGCCGTCGCCGATGTCCTCTTTGATGCAGAGTTCGATCAATTCGTCTACGAAAGGTTTGTATTCGGGTTTCATGATTCGGAAATTTATTCTTTGATAATCAGTTTGCCTTCGTAAGTTACCTTATAAATCCCGGCGCAGGTGAAGCTCACGTGGCAGTCGATGTTGTCGATCGAGCCTTCGAGGTCGGTGATTTTATAGCGTTCGACGGGCTGGTAGCTCGATCCTCCGCCCGTTTCGTTGTCCTTCAGGGCCTGTGGAATGATCTCGTCCTCCGCGAAACTCAGCGATTTGTCGCCCGTCGGGGTGTAGGGAACCGTGTACAGCCGCATCTCGATCCCGGGCATATTGGCCGCAAAGCGCGTCTTGTGCATATAAAGGGCGAAGTCCTTCGAGTCGCCGGCGAATTCAAACCAGGCTTCGTTGTCCGTGAACGTCCCGCCCTTGGCATCGGTCACAGTCGAGGTGCCGTAGAAATGCAGGTTGATGCCTTGCAGGTATCCGTTCTCGATGCCGTCGTTGGTCGAGGCGTAGCGGACTTTCACGGTGTCCTCATCGTTGCAGGCGATGAATGCGACGGCTGCGAACAGTAAGAAGAAGATTTTTTTCATAGTTCGTGAGTATGGTTAGATGTTTATATTCAGGGTTATGCCGAAGGTCCGGGGCCGTCCGCGCTGGACGAACTCGTTGCCGATCGACTTGAAATAGAAGACGTTGTAATTCGTTCCTCCAAGGTTGCGGCCCCAGATGTCGAGCGAGTAGTTTTTGTGTTCGAACCGTATGGAAGCATTCGCTAAGGCATAGAACGGCTGCGAAAGCGAGTTCTCCTCGTTCCACCAGATGCGTCCCGCACAGCTGACCCCGGCTTGCAGCACCAGGTCGCCGAGCCATTTTACGCCCGTGGGCAAGGTCCATGCCGCTCCGGCAGAGAAGGTGTGCTGCGGGGCGTAGGGGATGCGGTTGTCTTTGAAATCCTCCTGGCCGTTGTCATACTGTACAAACCGGGCGTCGGTATAGCCGTAAGCCAGGTTGATGTCGAGCGACCGCCACGGCGAGAATTGCAGGGCGGCTTCGGCCCCGAAACTGCGTGTACGGCCCGCGTTGGTCATCATGCGGCCCGTGGTCGTCCCTTCGGGAAAGACCGTGAGTTGCTGGTCGCGAACATCGATGTAGAAGAGCGCGAAATCGCCCCGTACGGCCCCTTCCATGCACGAAAAATGGCCGCCCAGTTCGTAGTTCCAGCTGTATTCGGGCTTGTATGACATCAGGTCGGGTTCGTCGTATTGCGAGCCGGCCATTTTCCACTTGAGTTTTTCACTTAAAATGTCGGAAAACATCTGGGTGTTGAATCCGCCTGCTTTATATCCTTTGGCTATCGAGACGTAGAGATTGCGCGTTTCGTCGAAGGCGTAGAGCAGCGAGACTTTCGGCAGGACTTCGCAATAGGTATGCGAGATGCGGTTTCCCTCGTCGATCGAGATGTTTTTCGGCATGGGGTCGCCGCTCTCCTTGCTGACGAAATAGTCCAGGTCGGTCCGGCTGTGGTAGGCCAGCGACGTGTGTTCCAGGTCGAAGCGGATGCCGGCCGAGAGTCTCCAACGCCCCATCCGCAGGTTCGATTCGTGGTAAACGGCGCCTCCGTAAACGGGCATCCGGAAGTCGGAGTAGAGCGGCAATTCCTGAATGTTGGTTGAATACTGCTCGTTCCAGATAGGCCCCAGGTGTTCGTTGGCGTTCTTGAGGATCAGTTCGTCGATGCCCGTGCGCTTGAAATTCACCGGGGCGTCCATCGTCCCGTGGCGATAGAACCCGAAGGCGCCGAACAACCAGCCGTAGCGTCGTCCCTCGCGCGACCGAAAGACGATGTCTTCCGTGACGGCGTGTTCGCGCCGGGCCTGCCGGAGCGTGAAGTAGGAGTCGGGAGTGAAATCCTGGTCGAGGATCATCTCGTCGTCGGAATACTGGTACGAGGTGATCGACGAGACGGAGAATTTTTCGGTCTCGTAGCGCACCGTGAGGCCGTCGCTGATGCTCGTACGACGGTATGAACTGGGATCGTTGTAGCTGATCTGGCCGTTGCGGATAATGGTCTTGCCGTCGCGCACGATGTCTTCGCCGGCGTAGGCATAGGGATAGCCGCCCTGGTCGAGCACCGAGAACGAAAACGTATTGTCGATGCGAAGCCCTTTGCGGTTGCGCCACTGGACTTTCCAGCGGCCGCCGCCGAGGCGTTCCCAGTCGCATTTTTCGCCCGTATAGTCGTTGTCGAAGAATCCGCCCGTGTGGGTGTAATAGCCCGTTACGGCCATGCCCAGGTCCGGGGCGAGTTTGTAGTAGGACGAGGCGCGGAACCGGTAGGAATCCCCGCTGCCGTATTCGGCCGTCAGCCGCACGCCCTGATAGGAGAGCGGCGAAAGGGTGTAGACGTTGACCACGCCGCCCATCGTGTTGCGGCCGTAGAGCGTCGACTGGGGCCCGCGCAGCACCTCGATACGCTCGACATCGGCCAGCTCCGTGTCGAAATTATCCTTGTTCAGCACGGGGACGTTGTCGATGTTGAGCCCGATGACCGGCTGGTCGATGCGCGCCCCGAGACCCCGCACGTAGACCGACGAAGTCATGCGTGAACCGTAATCCGGGGCGTGGAAGTTGGGGACCGTCTGCGAGAGGTTTTTCACCGCCTCGATGCCGTTGCGTTCGATTGCGCGGCTGCCGATGATCGACGCCGCGACGGGCTGAGAACGCAGCACGAGGCCCTGCTTGATGGCCGTCACCTGCACCTTGTCCACGACGATCACCGTGTCGGCCGCCTCCGTGTCGGGTGCCGGGCCGTTCCCGCCCGCAGTACGGGCCGTGGCGGCGGAAGCCAGCAGTAACAGGGGTATGACGAGCGATTTATAGTGCATGTATCGGATACGTGGTTATCGAAGGTACAAAGTAACGTTTTTATTTCGGTCGGTGCAATCCTTATTTATGAGGATGCGTCACATTCCGTCGGGATCGACGTAGCCCGCCGCAAGGGCGTAGACCACCAGCCCCGCGGCCGTGCGGATGCCGAGCTTCTCCATGATGTTGCGGCGGTGGGAGATCACGGTTGTCAGTCCGATGCCCAGCCGGTCGGCGATCTGCTTGTTGATCAGCCCGCCGGCGATGAGCGCCAGCACCTCCGTTTCGCGCTCCGTGAGCGGTTGCGCGGCCTGCGGCTGGGCGGGCAGGGCATGTTCCGGGCGGCGGACGCTGTGCTGCAACTGCATGAGTGAGCGCACGAAACTCTCTTCGTCGGCCTGCACGTCGATGCAGTGCATTCCCGCCGGGGCCTGTCCGTTGGTGAGTATGATGGTCTTGTGGCTTTGGGCGCGGAAGAAGGCGTTGTGTGCTGCGAAAAGCTGCGCCGTGACGAAATAGTGGAAAAACCGGTCCGGATTCGCCTCCGCGAAGTCCCGGAAATCGCCGAACAACTCCACGTCGGCCGCCGGGGCCGCTTTTTCGAGGATCGAGCGCAGTCCCACGCCCACGAGGATGTTTGGGGTTACGATGGCTATGGCGGGGCGTTGTTCCATCGGCTATTCGTGGTGGTAGGGTTCGTTGTTGAGGATGGTGAAGGCCCGGTAAATCTGCTCGGCGAAGATCGCTCGCACGATTTGGTGCGAGAAGGTCATGCGCGAGAGCGACAACTTGCTGTCGGCGCGCGCATACACCTCGTCCGAGAATCCGTAGGGGCCTCCGATGACCAGCACGAGGCGTTTCACGCCGCTGTTCAGGCGTTTCTGGAGCCAGAGTGCGAACTCTACCGAGCGGTATTCCTCGCCGCGCTCGTCGAGCAGCGTCACGTAGTCGCCGTCGGTCAACTGGCGCAGGATGGCCTCGCCCTCGGCCGTGCGCTGCTGCCGCACGGTCATGTTTTTGGTATTGCGCACGTCGGGCAGGGTGGTGACCGCGAACCGGCAATAGAAATTCACGCGCCGGGCATACAGTTCCACCAGCGCGGCGATCTCTTTCGAATCGGTTTTTCCTATGACGATCAGTTCTATGGTCATTCTTTACAGACGCCTGCGCGTGCGTCGTGCGCAGTCTGCCGCAAAGATAGCCTTTTTATTCGGTTCGGGCAAATCGTTTTTCCCGCCCCGAAACGGCGATGCCGCGCCTCAGGGCGCGGCATCGGAGTCCGGAGACCGGGGTTTCTATCCGAACAGTTCGTTCAGCACACGGGCCAGACGGTATCCGGCATTGCGGATCTGGTGTTCGACCAGCGGCACGGCCTTGTTCAGGAAATCCTGTCCCAGCCGTTCGTCGGGCTTCGCCCATTCGAACTGCGCTTCGCACAGGACGGCGCTTTCGTGAAGCCAGTCGCGCGGCGTCCCGGCGGCAATGGCCTGCTTTTCGGCTTTCGGGACGCGGTCCAGTTCGTCGGCCCATTCGCTGACCGACCAGATGCGCGTCGTGGTGATGATCTCGTTATCCCAGACGCTGTGGACGTAGAATTTGTGCGGCTTGCGGTACTTGTCCTCGAACATCACGTCGTATTTCATGTTGTGCGTCGTGTACTTGATGTGCGCCGGGCAGTGCATGTCGCCCACGAGGTGGATGACGTACTTGAGGTTGACCTCCACAGCCGAATCGGTGAGGTTGCGGTAGTTCTTCAGGTTCTCGATGGCCAGTTCCAGCCCGTAGATGGCGTTGCCGCCCTCTTTGAGCATCGAATCCTCGTAGCGCAGGTCGGCGTTGACCGGAGCCGTGTGCCAGTTGTTGGTGAACTTGTATTCGGGCGTGTGGCGGTATTCGTCCATCCATTTGGCGAAGTAGACGACCGAGTGGCCCCCAAGGTACTTTTCGATGCGCTTTTTTGCCTTCTTCGTCAGGTTGCGCTCGGCGATCTTGGCGATCGTTTCGTGCCCTTCGCGTCCCCATCCGAAGATGCTCCCCGTATTGAGGATGCCGGCGAAGAGCAGCAGTAACAGTAGTTTTTTCATGGTATGTGTTTTTCGGGTTGATCGTACGGCGAAGGTACGAAATAAATCCTTTACCGCTGAATCCGGTATTCGTTTTCGTGTCCCAGTACGACCTGCTCGGCGACGCTGCGCAGGTAGGCGGCTTTCGACGGCTCGATGCCGCAGTCCGCCGGTGCGCTGCCGAACGCCGTGCCGTAGAGCACGAGGTAGTTGACACAGGCTTTCAGGTAAGCTCCGTAGGCCGACTGGTGCTTGTTGTCGGTGTAGTAGAGGTTGATGCCCGACGAACCTTCGCGTACGGTTTTGAACGCCACGCCGATCGGCGACAGCCACGTCCCGGCGGCTTCGGCCATGGCGCGTGCCCCTGCGGCGTTGTAACTCTCGAAGGTCGCAAAGTCGGTGAATCCGCCGTAACTGCTGGCCGAGAAGGTCCAGGTCTGTTCGAGGATCACTTTGCACGACGCCGATTTGGCCCGGATTTTATCGGCCAGCGCCGTACAGTTGGCTGCTATCGAGGCCGTGCCGTCGCGTCCGTAGGTCGCCGGGTTCTGGCTCTGGTCCTGGATGAAGGCGTAGTCGTAGCCCCCGATGTCGATGGCGTCGGTCGAGAACGAAAGCCCCAGCTGTTGTCCGAAGTTCTGCGAGCCTTTGAAGTGGCCCTTGATGTTGAGGTAGTGGCCCTCTTTCCACGCGATCTCCTTGAGCATCCAGACCGGATTGCTGTAATAGGAGAACGAGTTGCCGAGGCATAACACCTTTTTCGTGTCGCCCGGGACTGCCGTGCCGAGGTTCTGGACGTAGGAACCTGTGAACCCGAACGGCGGCAGCAGACTTGCCGAGTTGCCAGCCGCGATGTTCTGGGTCCCTCCGGCGCAGGTGTAGCGCCCCACCGCGCGGCAGCGAATCTGCACCGCCCCGGTGACGGGTTCGGTAAAGCGGATCGTCTGCATGACCGTGGCGTGCTGGTAGTTGGTCCCCGAAGCGACGCCCGAGCATTTGTAGGTGTAGCGGATCGAGGGGTCCTCGGGAGCGGTGAGCAGGTCCTCCTCGACGCTCTTCCACACGCCGCCGTCGAGATACTCCACGATGAAATATTTCGGCGAATTGGCCTCGCCCGCCATCGTGGCGTTGAACTCGATGGCCGTGCCGGCCTCCAACTGCTTCACGGGCATGGTGTAGAGCCAGTAATCGCCCTCGACCATTGTCGAGACGGTGGGTTTGTAGGAGTTGACCGTGCGGGTGAACTCCCGTCCGGCATTGGCTTCGCCGCGCACGACGGAGATGTAGGCCGAACTGCCCGAGGTTGCCGGGAGCATGTTGGATGTGGTCCACGCTGTGTTGTACTGCCCGACGGTCGAACCCGAAAATACCCACTGGCCGGGGAAGGCCGGGCCTGCGCCCTCCTGTGTGACGGAGACGGTTGCCG
>JAEZTA010000014.1 GCA_023443765.1 Bacteroidota bacterium
CCGCAGTTCCGTGAGGACTGGGACAAGTTCAAGATGTGGGATTTGGTTGCCAACAACCCCGAACCGACGTTCCGCGCTTACTCGATGGCCAACCACCCGGCCGAGGGCAACATCATCATGCTCAACATCCGTATTGCCACGCCTCCGTTCGATAAGGCTACGGGCGGCTTTATGAAGGTCAACCCGGGCATCTGCTCGTCGTATGTCTTCTCGCGCAAAGCGGGCGACAAGGTGACCATCTCAGGTCCCTACGGCGAGTTCTTCCTGCCGGACAACCTGCCCTCGACGCAGGAGCTGATCTTCATCGGCGGCGGTGCGGGCATGGCCCCGATGCGCAGCCACCTGATGCACCTGTTCAAGACAGAGAAGACCGACAAACCGGTGTCGTTCTGGTACGGAGCGCGTGCGCTGAAGGAGGTTCCCTACCTCGACGAGTTCCACCAGATCGAGAAGGATTTCCCTAACTTCAAGTTCAACCTTGCGCTCGACCGTCCCGATCCCGCAGCGGATGCCGCCGGGGTGAAATACACACCGGGCTTCGTGCACAATGTGCTCTACGAAAACTACCTCAAGAACCACCAGGCTCCCGAGGACTGCATCTACCTCATGTGCGGACCTCCGATGATGATCGCATCGGTTGTCAAGATGTTGGACAACCTCGGCGTGCCGCCGGAGAATATTCTTTACGATAACTTCGGCAGTTAGTTTTGTCGTGATAGCGGCGCACCTGCACCGCTTCCTTGAATCCCCGAATAGGAAATACGTTTGTATGTCCTATCCGGGGATTTCTTCGTTCAGCGTCGCATCTGCACCACTCTGACGACAAAACGCTCTGCGTGCGGGGGCAGATTATTGCCGGGCGTCGCCGAAGTCATGGAGTGCGGTTATCGGGAGCGGCGCGAGCGATGCGGCGTAACGCAACTTCTATTATATAGACATCTTTCTGTTCCGGGCCACATCCGAAAACACCCCGCTGGTCCTGCGACCGGCGGGGTGTATCGTGTGAAGTGGATATGCGTTATTCGATGCCTTCGAACAGGTAGGGCGCGTAGTTGTAGCCTTCGGCCTTGTAGATGGCTACCAGCGCCGGAATACGCCGCACAAAGTCGTCGTAGTCCTTGCGGTCATAGGCCCAGCCCACTTCGGAAAGGGCTGCCATGCGAGGCAGAACCATGTGTTGCACATGTTTGATGTCCGCAATGTACTCGGTCCAGAGGTTACATTGTACGCCCATGATCTGTTTCTGGTCGGGCAGTATAAGCCTATCGTAGGGGTCGAGGCGGTAGGCCTGCCGCACCGAGACATAGCGGGTGTTGCCCAGCGGCTCGTAACGCTCGGGATCGGAGGTTTGGCTGTAGTCGAAATAGCAATACCATTTGGGAGTCATGATGACCGGGTTTCCTTTCTGGGCAGCCTTGACACCCGGTTCTATGCCGTTCCACGACATGATGTTGGCCGTTTTCGAGATGCCGCCCTGCAGGATCTCGTCCCAGCCGATGATCTCGCGGCCGTGGGCGTGCATCCAGCGTTCGATGCGGTGGACGAAGTAGCTCTGCAACTCGTATTCGTCTTTAAGTCCCTCCTTGCGGATGCGCTGCTGGCAGTGAGGGCAGGCTTTCCAGCGTCCTTTGGGGCATTCGTCGCCGCCGATGTGGATCAGCTTCGATGGGAAGAGTTCGAGGACCTCGGTGAGCACGTTCTCGATAAATTCGAACGTCGTCTCCCTGCCTGCACAGTAAACGTCGTCGCTGATGCCCCAATGGGTCCATACGGCATAGGGGCCTCCCGTACAGCCGAGCCACGGATAGGCCGTCAGCGCTGCCAGTCCGTGACCGGGAACCTCGATCTCGGGAATCACCTGGATATGGCGCTCGGTGGCGTAACGGACGATTTCGCGAATGTCCTCCTGCGTGTAAAAACCGCCGTAAGGCTTACCGTCATAAACGCCTTCCTTGTTCTTGTCGTAACGGCCTACGAGCGTTTCCGCACGCCGCGACCCGACCTCCGTGAGCAGCGGGTATTTTTTGATCTCGATCCGCCAGCCCTGGTCGTCGGTCAGGTGCCAGTGGAATTTGTTGATCTTGTGCAGCGAGAGGATGTCGATATAGGTCTTCACATCTTCGACCGGGAAGAAGTGGCGGCAAACGTCGAGCATGGCCCCGCGGTAGGCGAACGTGGGCTTGTCGCGGACGATGCAGGCGGGAACCTCTCCCACTGCGAGCAATTGCTGAAGGCTCCGTAGCCCGTGCAGCACCGCCTGGGAAGTCGATGCTGTGACGGTAACGCCTCGTTTGGTGACTTCCAGCAGGTATTCTTCGGCTTCGTAACCCGGTTGCAGTTGCAGCGTCACGGCTTGTTTTACGGGCGCGGTGGTGACGGCTGGGGTTGTTCCGGTGAGTTTCCCGGCGGCGTGGGCGAAAATCTCTGCCGGAGTGCGCAACTGTTCGTCCGTAATGACGATGGGAGTGCGCGGTGTCAGTCGGAACGTCCCCGGCAGCTCCTCGACCGACGCAGGGCGCGGAACGATGTGGATACGGCTGTCACAGGCGGCGAACCCCGGCAGGAAAGCCTGTATGGCAAAAATCAGGAATAAAAGGTGTTTCACGATTTTGTTTCTGGTTGAGCGGTTAAAAGGCCCCGCCTGTAAAAGGCTTGCAGGCGGGGCGCTTCCGGTTGATTTTATTTATTGTAGCGGATACCGATGTAGGAGAAGGCGACGTTGCCCTTCGTAATTGTCTGCGAGTCGAACTCCTCCGTGCTGCCGGATTTCCGGTTGGCGGCCGAGAAGCGGATGCAGACATCCTCCTTGCCGAGCAATTCGAGGGGCAGCGGTATGTCGACGTATTTGTAGCCGGCACACTGCCAGTACTGGGTCAGCGACCAGTTCACAATGTCGGGAAGCTGGAATTCGCTGATGGGCTGCCAGTCGTCGCGGTTGTTGTCGCCGTGTTCCGACCAGTCGACCCGGATGTAGCGGGGACCTCCGCCCACGGTGCGGTTCTGCATGGCCACCTGCAACGACAGTACCTCGGTTGAGATGCCCTTCGTCGAGACGTGGAGCAGCCACGCTTCGCTGCGGTCGGTCTCGGTGTTCCACCACTGGCATTCGTTGGTCCAGGCCGAGAAATCGGCGCTGGCGACGTTTCCTTTGCCGTCGTTGTTGGTTCCGGCATCGGTACACATCTGCTTGCCGTTCTCGATGACGCCGTTTCCGTTGGCATTGCCCGTGTGGATGCCCGATGTGGGACCCTCCTTGTCGAGGTTGTCCTTGTTGCCGATGGGGCCGAGGTAGCTCGGATCGCTCGTCGCCGTACCTGCGTCGCCCGATTTTTCGTTGGGAACGGTGTGCGTCAGGTAACCGTTGTCGCCCGTCGTGGGACGGAAGACGCGGCTTTCGAGTTTGCCGTAACGGTATTCGGTCAGCAGGGCCGAGAATCCGTTGTTGAATTCCTTATCCAGCGCGATGTCGTTGCGTGTGAGGTGGCGAATCTGGTAGCGGCCGATGTCGCCCATTCCCTGCGAACCATTCCAGACGAAACGGTCGTGGGTCTCGTGCACCAGTACGCCCGAGATGTCGCCCGAGCCGTAGGGCAGCATCTGCCCGTCGCGGCGGTACTTGCAGGTGGTGTTGGTCAGCATGTAGAAGCTGTCGCCGTTTTTGTCGCGCACCAGCATCGGGTATTTCGTCTCGCGGTTGGCTCCGGTGTTGCGGGCATAGCCTTCGTTGATCGGCGTCAGGCTGCCCTTGCGAACGGGCAGTTCGCAGTCGGCCAGCGTTACCCACGTGTAGACATCCAGGTCGGTCAGTTCGTTGTAGTGTTTGCGCTTCTGCGGGATGTCGGATGCCGATCCCGAAATCGAGGACATGACCATCGCCGAGGTGACGTTGCTGATGATGTAACGCTCGGGGTCTACCTCCTGCGTTATCGTCGCGCCTTTGAGCAGGATGCGAACCTTGCTGTAACGCTCGAAGATATTGTCGTCCTGCGTCGAGGTCTTGATCATGAATCCCTGCGAACCGTCGAGGCTTTGGATGTAGGCCGTGCGGTAGGTTTCGGTGTAGTCGATCGTGGTGATGGTCTTCATCGGATTCTCGCCGTTGTTGCCGTTGCCGATGTCGCTGATGATGCGTCCCTCGATGAAAACGTCGCGGTTGACAGGACCGACCATGTCGCGGACCTCGCCGAACGAGATTTCGTGGCCGAATTCATTCTTGGCGTTGGCCTGCGTGATGTAGACCGTCGAAGAGGTCGTGCGGTTCCAGCCGTCGCGGTAACTGAGGGTGATACGAGCATTACGCAGCGCTTCGGGGTCGGCGTTGGGTGAGGCCTGAAGGATCAGGAATCCGTTGCTGATGTCGAGGTCCGAAATCCATCCGCCCTCGTCGGAACTCGTGTAGACGATCTGCTGCTTGAGGTCTTCCAGTTCGAGGTTGGTGGTCAGCTGCGCCGTCGCCTGCCCACCGTCGCCGAGCACCGTGATGCTGCGGGTCGAGAAGTTCAGTTCCGGATTGATGAAGCCTTCCTGCTTGATGTAGACCGTGTCTGCACGGTCGTGGGTCCAGAGGCGGATGCCTTCCATGCGGGGGAATCCGTCGTTGGTCGTGGCGTTAACCTTGAATTTGTCGTCGCCCGTGAAATGCGTTCCGCGGCCTTCGGTATCGAGCGTGAGCCATCCGTTGTCGGGGTTAATCAGGGCGATGTCGTAGGGTTGGTTAGAGAGGACCGGAATGTTCCTCGTGCCGCCTCGCCAGGGGGCTGTGATTTCTTTCTGGACCGGTCCGAATTCGGAGACGCGGGTCTCCTCGCCGTTGTCCTTTTCGCAGGCCGTGAGCATCAGTCCGCCCAGCAGCGGGAGCAACAGCAGCTTTCGGTAGAGTGATTTTATCTGTTTCATCTTGTTCGAAATTAGGTTTCGCCGCTTCGGCAGGGGAGGACGATGCCTCCCCGCCGGGGCGATTTATTTGTTACTCTTTACGGCTATGGTTCCGAAACGCATCGGCGAACGCATGTTGGTCGCCATGCCTGAGGTGATCGTGCCTGTGTCGCCCTGGGCCACTGTGGCGGTGTTCGAGGCGATGCACTGCGTGCTCCGGGCCTTGATCAGCAGCGTGACTTCCGGCTGGTTGCGCAGGGCGTCCGGCAGGATGAACACGCGGTCGGCATAACCCGGCGTTGCGCAGTAGCTCATCGTCGATGCCCAGAAGACGAACGGACGGGCGCAGAAGCCCGATTCGGGCACTACGGTGAAATTCACCCCGTCGGTCGAGTACTCCACCTGCCAGTATACCGGGCCGTAGATGCTCGTGCCGCCGGCATTGCCCTGCGAGTTGGTGAAGTTGAGCGAGAGGTTTTCGCCGGCGCCCTGCGTTGTGAATTTCAGGGCTACGGCATAGCCTGTGTTCTCGTTGAAGTTCCACCAGTAGGTGTTCTCGAATTTCAGTGCGTTCTTGCTGTTCAGCGCAGCACCCGTTGTGACGCCGTTGTACTCGTTGTCCAGCGCGTTGGTCGCTGCCGGGTCGGTGCACCAGAGCGATCCGTTGCCCAGGTCTGGGGCGATCGTGCCGTCGGCGTTGGTCTTGATCGTAGCGTCGTTCCAGTTCCACTCCACGAGCGTCTTGCGGTTGGAGTTGGATTCCGATGGGGCGAGTTCGATCTCCTCCTTTTCGAGTACGCGGACCGAATAACGACCGATGTAACCCTCGTTGGTGTAGCCGTAGCGAGGCTGGAGGTCGTGGACGATGATGCCGCTGAGCGTGCCTTTGCCCTTGGGCATGCCGCTTCCGTCGCGGCGCCACGGGGTTTTGTTATTGACGAGCATCGAGATCGTGCTGCCGTTCTTGTCGTAGAGCGTGCGGGGAACGCAGCTGACGAAGTTCGCCGTTCCGAAGTAACCTTCGTTGACGTTCGTGTAGCTGCCGTCGGGCAGGGCGAATTCGACCTCCTTGAGCGAAACGTAGGTGTAGATGTCCTCGTCGGTGAGCTGGACGATCGACTTCTCCTTGCGGGTGAGGTCGCTCGACGTGCCGGGCGTCTGGCTGACGATGTTGGCAGCCGTGAGCCCGCTGAGCGTATACCGCTCGGGGTTGGCCTCCTTGGTGAGGGTCACGCCGTTGAGCGCGATCTTAACCTGCGAGTAGCGTTCCAGCGTGTTGTCCGACGCCGAATTGAGTTGCAGGCGGTAGCCGTAGCTGCCGTCGAGCATCTGTACATAGGCCGTTTTGGCGTTCACCGTGTAGTCGGTGGCGTTGGGCGCCGAGTTGGGGGTCGACTCCACGTTGGCGTTGTCCTTGTCGCTGATCACGATGCCCTCGAAGAAGGCTTCGGGGTTATTGATCACCACCTGGCCGCTCTCGCCCTTGATCAGCGTGCGGTAGTCGGCCTCGTAGGTCTGCTCGACGACGAACGGTGCGACGGGTGTGAGCGTTGCAGTGCCGTTCGGGAGCGTGAAGGCGATCGACGCGCTGCGCGGACCTTCCGAATCGTTCTCCGTTACGTCGAACGACAGCGTCTTGTCTTCGAGCGTGATGTTTTCGATCCAGCCGGTCGATGCTTCGTTGTAGGTCGGCGTGCAGACCACATTTGCGAGCAGGCTGCCCAGATTGTGCTTCAGTTCCGCCTTGATGGTCGTAGCCTTGCGCGTGGTCTTGGCACGGTCGGGCGTGAAGGTCATGTAGGCCTGCTCGGTCGACTGCGTGACGGTCAGCGTAACGGCGTGTTTCTTCTCCTTGGCGTCGATGTAGGTCAGCGTGATCGCAGCCTGGCGCTTGCGCGGCGAGGTGTTCTCCAGTGTGCTGAACGTAACGGCATCGGTGCCGATATTCAGGTTCTCGATCCACTCCTCGTCAGGTTCGGGCGTTTCGTCGTCGTCCTCGTCGGGAATCACCGAATAGACGATGGTATCCCTGATCTGCTTGTAATCCTCTTTGAGGTTGTTCTCCAGGCCGATGCTGAGGTCCCACGGGTTGCTGAAAATCTCGATGCGGCTCTCCTTGAGCGACAGGATGGGGTCTTTGCCCTCCTGCGTCATGCGGATCACCTGCTCGCCGTTGCCGCGGTTGAAGAGGATGTCCACCGTACGGGGTACGCCGTAGTTGGCGGCGTATTTGAACATGATCCAGCCGTTGCCTTCACCGCCCAGCCGGTCGATCGTCGCCCAGTCCACGTCTTCCGAGAGGCGGGCCGACCATTCGCCCGTGGAGTAGATCCGCACCTGGGTGGAACCGGCGTCCGCGGTCAGCGTATATTTGTTGGAATCCACATTCAGCGGAAGGTCCATGGCCGAATCCATCTCGCATCCGGCCAGGAGCAGCGTCGCGACGAGGGGCAGGATGCCCGTGCGCCACGCTTTATAGATGCTGTCTGTAAGTCTGTTTTTCATCGTTGTGCTTTTTTACAGGTTCCGTGGGCTTACATACCATACTCGTTGTAGGCCTTGTTGTCGAGCGCTCCGCCCGAATAGACGACCTCCTTGTCGGGGATCGGGTAGTATTCGTGGCAGGGAAGCATGTTGTCCTTGAGCGTCGCGTAGTTGGTGTAGTCGTAGGTCATCTGGTACCAGATTCCCCAACGCACCAGGTCGAATTTGCGCTGGAATTCGCCGATCAACTCGCGGCCGCGCTCCTTCTGGATCTCTTCCCTGAGCGACTCCATGTTCTTGAAGACGTAAGGAGTGATTCCGGCGCGTTCCTTGACCATGTTCAGGTAACGGATCGACTCGTCGACATTCTCCTGCTCGGCATAGCACTCCGACATCATCAGGATGGCGTCGGCATAGCGGAATACCTTCTGGTTGGTGAAGTCGGCGGTGTTCTGCATCCCCGGGCACCAGAATTTGGGACCGAGCCACGGACGGGTTCCCACGTTGCTGAAGGGTTTGCCGTTGTATTCCCATGCCATGTTCAGCGTTTTGCGCTTGTCGTTGCCCTTCTTGGTCTGGAGACCGTCGCAGAAGTAGCTGTTGGGGCGCATCGAGGTCCAGGTGGTCATTGCGGTGCCCATATCGGGAATCTCCACACCGTCGTAGATACCCTTGCCGTTATGGCTCGGGGTGGTGATGGCGGCCACATTGGTCGTGACGGCCAGTCCGCCTGCGGTGTAGGTGCGCTGCACTTCGAAGATCGACTCCGGGGTGTTCTTGTTGCGGAACATGATGTCTTCGAGCGGATACTGTTGCAGGTCGCCGTAGATTTTCTCCAGTTCGCGGAGCGCTTCGAGGGCATCCTCCCAGCGGTGGTTCCACTGCGCCAGCTTGGCGATCATCATCCAGCCCATCGCGGCGCCCATGCGGTTGTCGGCAATTTCCGACGAACGCACCTGGTCCATCGAGGGCACGTAACGCTGCAATTCGTCGATCAGGTAGTCGCGGGTATCCTTCGCCGGCATGCGGCCCATGTGGGCGATCTCCATCATCACCTTGTTGTCCGAAACCTCCTTGGTGTAGAAGGGCACGTCGCCGAAGATGCAGGTCAGCAGCCAGTAGTAATAGGCCCGGAGCACCATGCCTTCCGCCAGCAGCGGTTTTTTGTCCGCTTCCGACGCCTCTTCGATGTCGCTCAGGGGCGAACGTTCGATGGCGGCGATGGTCGAGTTGCAATACATCACGCCTTTGTAGCACTGCGTCCATATCTTCGCGCCGTTGAGCGGTTTTGCGGGCGATATGTCGAGCTGGGCGTCCTTGGTTCCCGAGGCGATGTACATCAGGTCGGTCACGCCTTCGGTCATGATCAGGAAACAGTAGTCGTAGATGCTGTTGATCGGAATGTAGCAGGAGTTCAGGCCCGCGAGGCACTGCGCCCGGGTCTTGTAGTAATCCTTGGGCCCGACGAACGACGTGGGGTGTTCGTCCAGGTCGCACGCGCTGAGCAGCAGGGCGGCCGTTGCCGCCAGCATCAGCAGGTATTTTTTCAGGAAACAGAATGTTTTCATGGTTATGGCGGTGTTAGTATCTTAACTGAAGGCTGAAAATGATGGTCCGGGGCTTGGGGTATGCACCGATGTCGACACGCCTCAGGGCCGAATTGGAACTCGAAGTCGAAACGTCGGGGTCGAATCCGTTGTATTTCTTCCACAGGTAAAGGTTCTCGCCGCTGACGCTGACACGGATGTCGCGCAGGCGGTTTTTGGTCGCTTTCCTCAGGTCGAAGGTGTAGCTCGCCGAGATGTTCTTCAGTCGCAGGTAGCTGGCGTCGTGCACCATGCGGTCGCTGGGCAGCGCGTCGTAGCTACCGGCCATCGGCAGGTTCGAATCCGGGTTGCGGACCGGATGCCAGGAGTTCTGCATGTAGCGGAACTGGTTGGTGTAGGGCGAGCCGTTACCCATCCAGAGCTCCGAGACGTTGTAGATCTTGCCGCCGATCGAGTAGTTGAAGAAGATGCCCAACGTGAAGTTGTGGATGTTGAACGTGTTCTGAATACCGCCGTAGATGTCCGGGTCGGCCGATCCGAGGTATACCAGGTCGTCGTTGTTCAGCACGCCGTCGTGGTTGATGTCCTGATAACGGGCGTATCCGGGTTTCGAGCTGGTGGTGCTCGCCGAGGCGTAGGCTTTGGTCACCTTGTTGCGCTCGACCTCCGCTTCGTTGTGCCATACGCCGCCGTAGCGGAATCCCCAGAGGGCGTTGAGCGTGTAACCTTTCTTGTAGCCGTACATCATGTAGGTGGTTCCCGACGACGACGGCGACGAATAGGCGGTCACGAAATCCTCCGAGGCGATGTCGTCCACCATCTGCTTGTTACGCGAGAGAGTGAGGCTCGTCGACCACTGGAATTTCGGACGGACGATGTTGCGGCTCTCGAACGTAAGTTCCCAACCTTTGTTGGTCGTGCGTCCTGCGTTGGCGAAATAGTTGGTGTAACCCGTCTGCGAAGCCACCTGTACGGTCAGCAGCAGGTCGCGGGTCTTGATCAGGTAGGCGTCGGCCGTGATGTTGAACCGTCCGCCGAACAGCGAGATGTCGGTTCCGACGGTATACTGGTCGGAGGTCTCCCACGTCAGGTCGGGCGAGTCGAGGCGCGAGGGATAGACCGCCAGTTGCTGCGTGCCGCCCAGCAGGTAGCCGCTCGTCGAGTTGCCGACGGCTGCCAGCGAACGGTAGGCCGAGATGGCGTCGTTTCCGGTGCGTCCGAGGCTGGCGCGCAGGGCCAGTTCGTCGATCCATTTGGCTTGTTGCAGGAACTTCTCGTTGGCGATATTCCACCGGATGGCCGCCGAGGGGAAGAAACCCCATTTCTTGTTGGCCGCGAAGTTCGAAGCGCCGTCGTAACGGGCCGTGAACGTGATGTAGTAACGCTCCTTGTAGTTGTAGTTCAGTCGTCCGAATACCGACATCTTGGTCCAGTCGGTGTGGTTGGTGCTGATCGAGGTGTTCTGCTTGTCGGGAACCGCAGCCATGTTGTTCCAGGTGAGTTCGTCGAGGGTGTAGCCGCGACCCGAGATGCTCAGGTTGTTGTCATACTTGATCTGCGCAGTGTAGCCGCCCAGCACGTCGAAATTGTGACCGCTCTGGGGCCGGAGTTCGTAGTAGACGGTATTTTCGTTCAGGAAACTCGTTTCGTCGTATTCGTCGCGTTTGGCGTATCCGCCTTCATTTTCCTTTTTGGCGGGCAGGTAGCCGGGCTCGTAGTAACGTCCGTGGCGCTGGTAGGAGTAGTAGGTGAACTGGCTGCGCAGTTTCAGACCTTTGACGGGCGTAACTTCCACATATGCGCTGTTGTTGAGCGAAATGCGTCGTGCATTATTGAGGCAGTGGTCGAGCATGATGCGCGGGTTGTTGAATTTCTGCCCCGAATACCACAGGTCGTTCATGCTGGACGTGGGATTGAGGAACGGGCTGAGGAATACGGCGGCATTCCACCAGTTGGTTCCGCCGATCGAGGCCATGTTCTCGTCCTGGTCGCGGTAGGTGTAGCTCAGGTTCAGGCCCGCCTTGATCCATTTGGCAAACTCGTGGTCGACTTTGAAACGGGCCGAATAGCGTTTCAGACCGCTGTTGTCGATGATACCCTGCGTCTCGTTGAAACCGAACGAGGCGTAGTAGGAACTTTTCGCGGTGGCTCCCGAAAGCGACAGGTCGTAGTTCTGGTAAAGTGCCGTACGCGTAATGGCGTCGATCCAGTTCGTTCCCTTGCCTTTGGCTTCGGGATTGGGGTAGGGGTATTTCGACATCGGCGAATCGGGCTTGATCTCCTCGCCACCGTCGGCGCCCGAGAAGAAATAGGCGTAGTCGTTGCGGTAGCGGGCAAACTCCGTTGCATTCATGATGTCGAGCTGCCGCGGGAGCTGCGAGAATCCCAGGTCGGTCTTGAAGGTGATGTTAGGCCGTCCGTCGACACCGCGTCCCTTCTTGGTCGTGATCACGATGACGCCGTTTGAGCCGCGTGCACCGTAAATAGCCGTCGACGAGGCGTCCTTCAGTACCGAGATCGACTCGATGTCCGCGGAATTGATGTCGTTCAGGTCGTGAATGGCGTCGATGATGCCGTCGACGATGATCAGCGGTTCGTTTGATGCCGAGATCGAGCGCGTACCGCGGATACGGATCGAGGTCGTGGCGCCCGGCTCTCCGGTCGTAGCCATGATGTCGGCGCCGGCGATACGGCCCTGCAGGGCCTGGTCCACCGAAACCACCGGTACGTCCTTGATGTCGCTCATCTTGACATTGGCCACCGAACCCGTCAGGTCGGTTTTCTTCACGGCACCGTAGCCGATCACCACGATTTCGTCGATGGTCTGCTTGCTCTGTTCGAGTTTCACGTCGATTTTCGTGCGCGTGCCAACCTTTTCGGTCTTCGATTCGTAGCCGATGTACTGGAACGTCAGCGAAGCGTTTTCGGGAACCTGGATCGTAAATTCACCCGTGGCATTGGTACTGGCTCCGGTCAGCGTGCCCGTCACCAGTACGGTCGCGCCGATCAGCGGCTCGCCGTTCTGGTCCGTAACCTTACCCGTTACGGTGTGTTTGGTTCCGCTTTTCTGCGCGAAGGCAGGCGCTGCCGTCAGCGCTCCCGAAACCAGCAGGATCAGTAATATGATATATTGTTTCATGCGAATTGTTTTTTAGGTGCGACTCCTGTGCTTATTTTCCCGAAGGATAATGACGGAATTCGATCATGACAGGGTAGTGGTCCGAATGTGTGTCGGTAAAGTCGTCGTAGATAATGCCCGAGTAGGTTATTTCGCGCATCACGGCTTGCGAAGCGTAGATGTAGTCGATACGCCGGCCCGACCCTTCCGGCCATCCCCCGTAAACCGTCGGGACGGAGCGGAAGAACTGGCTGTGGCGGTCGCGCAGTGCGTCGAAATAGCCGCTCTTGAGTACCGTCGAGTGCGTTTCGTAGTACGTCCCGGCAGGCATTGCATCCTGGTCTTTGGGCGAATAGGAGTTGAAGTCGCCCGACATCAGCCACAGCGGTTCCACCGGGTAGCGGCGGATGGTGCTGTCGAGGATGCAGTTGATCTCCGTATCGCGGTAGGCATCGCCCGTGCCTGCCGCACCCTGGCCGTTGGGGTAGGTTCCGAACGGGTAGAGGTGCAGCACCACGACGTTGATGTCCTTGATGCGGGTGTGGATGGCTCCGTGCCAAAGGGGAACATCTTCGAGCAGGCGGTTGCGCAGCTCGATGGGGTATTTCGAGGTCAGTCCCACCGAATAGCCGGTCTCCTTGCAGAGTACGGCATAGGGATGCCCGTAGCGGTTGGCGAGGGCCGTGAGCGACTCCTCGGTGAATTTGTTGCACTCGCAGAGGGCCATAAAGTCGGGGTCCTTCTCCTTCACCCACTCCACGAAGTTATCGAAGTTCTGGTCTTTGTCGAGCTTCATGCCCTCCAGGATGTTGTAATTGATGAAACGCAGGGTTTCGGGTTCGACGCTCGTTCCGGGTTCGGTACTGAGCTCCTCGTCCGGCGCGGCGGGATCGTCTTCGCAGGCGGGCAGTAGGGCTACTGCTGCCAGCAGCGCTCCTCCGAAGGCCAGCCGGCGCAGAATCTGTATCGTGTCGTATGTTTTCATGTCGTTAGCTGGTTTATTTGTTGTAACGGAGTGCTGCGTAGGAGACGGTGAACGCGTTGGCGACCTGTCCGTTGGCCGCGATCGTCGCCGTGTCGTAGGTCGTTGCCGTACCGATCTTGTTGCTCACGGGACGCAGGCGGATCCAGGCCACGCTCTGTCCCAGTATCTCGGTCGGAACCTGCATCCAGACGCTTTTGTCGCCCGAAAGTTGTTCGAGCTGCATATTGCCCCAGTTGCCCGCATCAGGAACCGTGAAATCGGTGAGCTTCTTCCAGTTGTCGCCGTTGAGCGAATATTCCGCCGTCCAGTAGCGCAGTCCGCCCTGTGCCGAGTGGTAGCGGCAGGTGAAGACGAAGGAGCACTGCGTGGAGCTGATGTCCTGCGTCGAGAATTCGAACAGCAGGGAGTGTCCCGTATTGTTGGCCGGATCCCACAACTGCTTGTGGCCCCACGAGGCATTGTTGATGGTCAGTCCGTCCTCTTTGGCTCGGTAGGCGCTGCCGACGGCCAGCCAGGCGTAGGTGCTCATGAACGAGAGGCCCGAACCCGTCGTCGCGGCCACGCAGTGGGCCTGTCCCGATTCGACGCCCGGATGCGGGTATTGCGGGAACGCATAGGCGCGGGGGTCCTTGGCGCCGTCGGGACTCCATTCCACGGCTACTGCCGAGAAGACGTTGTCGGCCGATTCGTCCAGTGCGATGTCCTCGCGCGTCACGTTGCGGATCTGGTAGCGGCCGATGTCGCCGCCCCGCTCGAAGAAGGTGTAGGGTTCGTGTACGATGACGCCCGTGATCGTGCCTTCGCCGTCGGGCATCTCCTTGAACCGCCAGTCGCAGCCGTGGTTGGTCATCAGGTAGATCATGTCGCCGTGACGGTCGAGTACGGCCGCGGGGTAGTAGCTGTTGAAACTGTTGGTGTAGTTGATGTGCACGGGAATGAAGCGTCCGGTGCGCACGGCCATCTGACAGCGCTTGAGCGTTACCTGGGTGTAGATGTCGGCATCGGTCAGTTGGTCGATGAAGCGGCGCTTCGCGGGCAGTTCTTCGGCCGTGCCGGCCTCCTTGGTGACGATGTGGTCCTGCGTCACGCCGCTCAGCGTATAGCGTTCGGGGTTGCTCTGCTTGGTCAGCGTGAGGCCCTTGCACCAGAGTTTGAGTTTGTCATATCGTTGCAGGTTGTTCTGCTGCGCATCGGTCGTAACGAGTGCGATGCCCAGCGACGCGTCGCCGTTCTGCATGTAGGCCGTACGGTCGTTGATGCCGAGGTCGGGCCGTGTCGCGGCCTTGGGCATGGGACTGCCCGCTATGTTGGGCGATGTCCGGTCGCTGACGACCACGCCGCTTACGGCGATGTCCTGATCGAGGGTGATTTCGCCTTCCGCATCCGCGATCAGCCCGCGCAGCTCCTCGAAGGTCACCTCGCGGGTCTCCGCCGTACCACCCGGGATACCCTGGTAGGCTGTGAAATAGGTCATGTGCTGCTCGCCCCAGTCATCCTCGAAGCGGAGCCGGAACCGCGCCGCGCGAGGCTCGAACGCCTTATTGTCGGCGATCTGGAACCTGAAGTACTTGGAATCGCTTAATTTCATGCTGTCGATCCATTTTGCGTCGCCGGAATTTTCGCTGTAAGTAACCGAATAATAGATTTTCTTGGACAGCGGAATATTGGTGTCTATTGCAATGGAGTCGATAGCGCCTACGGCCGAATACTGTGCTTCTTCCTTCATGAATTGCAGCAGCGGCGCTGTGCCGTACTGCATCAGGTACACCGTGTCGATGACCTGCTGGCGTCCCGACGAGACGAGGATGGTTCCCTTGCGGGGAAGCGTGTTGTTGGTTCTGTAATTGACGGTGAACGATCCGTCCGTTTCGCCGCTGTCGGCGCCGTCGACCGAGACCCAGAGTTTGGTCTCGGGAGTGAGCCGCACCTGCCACGGGCCGTTGGCCTCGACTTTGATGGTGCGTGTGCCTGCGTCGCTGGCGACATAGACTGCGCTGCTGGCGCCTTTCGAGCCGATAACCGGCTCTGTATCATCTTCGCTGCACCCCCCCCCGAACAGTAAGGCCGAGGCGGCGCAGGCGCAGGTTAGGCTGAAGCGCTTTATACCGAAGTTTTTCATTGTATGTATTGCAGTTAGGATTTAACGGGTCTCATTATCTTTCCGTCCAGGGAAAAGCGTCGAAGAAATACTCATAGTCGTACCACCGGAGGCGGAAAATGTAGAAATTATCGATGAATATGCGGGTGTTGCCCGACTCCATGACATAGTCGCCGGCCATAACCTCCACGCGCGTTTCGCTCGTGAACTTGTTCTTGGGATGCGAAACGAGGATGAACTCCTGCTGCGAATTTTCCCACATGGCTGTCCCGAGCTCTTCGGCTGCGGGGTCGATGTAGTTCAGCGTAATGACTTTCGAGGTCGTCCCGTCGAAGAACTCGCCGCCTCCGACGACTTTGATCGTCAGCTTGTTGGCATCCTTCGTACCGTCGGCTGCCGCATAGGCTACGGCGTTGAAGCGGACCATCACAGCCGTGTCCACGCGGATGTCCGGCTTGTAGGGCGTCATCAGGCTGGCGCCGTGTCCGTCACCGTCGCCGAGTTTGATATAGCCGTTCTTGCCGTAGCAGTAGGCCGTACCTTCCTCCTGGGCCGGGGTCGATTCCCAGCCCTTGTCTTTCTGTTCCGTGGTCCAGTTGGCGATCAATGTTTCACCCTTGGTTTCCAGCGGGTCTGCCGAACCGTATTTTAACCAGTCGAAATCGCCCTCGACACGGGCCGGAAAGCCCTGTACGACCGAAATGAAATCGTTCAGGTACTCCGCACCGGTAATCAGTGAGATGCAGCCTTTGCGTTCTTCGTATGCGCCGGGATGGGCGTCTATTTCGAGCTCCAGTTCGTCGATTCCCGGACGGACATTGCGGTTGATGCCGGCGATGCGAATCCAGTCGGGTTCGGTCTCTTCCTCGTCGGTCTCGAATGTCGCCTGGTATTCCACATTGGCCTTGATGTAGATTTTGGTCATGTAGCTCGCTGTCGGGTTCGTTTCGGAAAACCTGACGGGCACATGGAGCGTCCCGACCGGTATATCGAAATCCGGTGTGGTCGACCATTCGATGTGTTCCCTGCGGGAGAAGTCCTTGTCGTCGTCGCAGGCTGTGCCCAGAGATACCGTGCCGGCCAGCAGCAGTACCGCGATCAGCGAGGAGAGGCTCCTTTTCGGGATTTTCTGAGATAGAATTGTTCTCATAGCATTTAGGTTAATTGGTCTCAATAAGGTTTGAAGAATTTTTGTTAAATTTCGGACGGATATTGAAAATATTTTCATTACAAAGATAGTCCTTAATAAATTCCCAAAAAGGGCACTCCTTCAAAATGTAAATACTTGTAAATGTCAATTGCTTTATTAGCAGCATTTTGTATTTTTTACCCCGGTGTGTTATGTAAATGCGGAACTACCCGAATTTTGCTTTTTAATACATTTGTAATGCGCTGGCTGTTTCTGATAATTTGTTTTTGCGCTATTAAAGTGCTATGTTTGTATTAAACCGAAACCTGAAATGAAAATCCTTTCCGTGCTTTTCGTCTTGTTTTCCGCCTTGTTGACGACCCCGGTTTCGGGCAATGATAAGGCCGAATTGCAAGCTCTGTTCCGCCAACTCGACGACGTGATCGCCCGCAGCAGCGAGTATGTCGCCCGCCGCGAGGCGCGCATCGATTCGCTCAAGCGCGAACTCTCCCACGACGGGCTCCCGCTGCGCACGCGCTTCGACCTGACCGAGCAGCTTGCCGAAAATTACGGTTCTTACCAAAGTGATTTCGCGCTGTTGTACCTGCGGCGGAGCCTCGCGCTGGCCGAGGAGATCGGCGACAACGACCTGATCATGCGTACCCGTTCCGGGATCGCGCTGTGTTACAGTCTTGGCGGTCGTTTTTACGAGGCCGAGGAGATTCTGGGTGCTATCCGCGATACGGTGCACGTCAGCCGCCGGACACTGCTGGCTTACTACGTCGCCCAGCACCGTAAGAACCGCGAACTCTGCTACCTGACCGAACCGGGCGAACGCCGCGACGTTTTCCGCCGCCGCGAGCATTTTTATGCCGTGAGCGCCGCGAAGGTCAGCAACGATACCTATACGAGTCTGTATTACGGGTATATGGATGCTATTCTGCGTGAGGACTGGTCCGAAGCATTGATTCTTTGCGACAGCCTGCTGGCATCGGTTCCTTCCGATTCCCACGCCTATGCCAAAGCCGCCAACCACAAAGCCCTGCTCGAAGGAAAGGCCGGGCGCTCCGACCAGGAACTTGCCTGGTTCGTGCGCTCGGCGCTGGCCGACATTCAGTCCGCCGTGCGCGACCATGGTTCGTTGTGCGCCGTCTCCGAGGAACTTTTCAACCGCGGCGATGTCGACCGGGCAATGAATTATATCCGCGTGGCGATCAGCGACACCCGTTTTTTCAACTCCCCGAGCCGCTCGTGGCGCGACATGGCCATCCTGCCGCAGATCGAAGCGGCTTACAGCGAACGGAACGCCCGCGTGCATACGATGTATGTCGTGTTGATCGTCGTCGTGCTGCTGTTCTTTGTTTCCGCTACTGCCGCTGCATTCTACATGTTGTCGCAGAACCGGAAACTCTATGTTGTGCAGCAAACCTTGCGTGAGTCGAACGACAAGCTGAACGAACTGGCCCGGAGTCTGCGCGAGACGAACGGTCGCCTGAGCAGCCAGAACATCCGCATTGCCGATGCCAACCGGATCAAGGAGGTCTACATCGGGGGCTTCCTCCAAACGATCTCGGAGTATATCAATAAACTCTCGGGCACTTATCAGTATGTCAACAAGATGCTGCGCGACGACCGGATTGCGGAACTCCGCCGCGAATACGCCCGCAGCAACGTCCGCAACGACGAACTGAAGGAGTTCTATGCGCTTTTCGACGAAACCTTCCTCGGGCTTTTTCCTTCGTTTATCGACGAGATGAACGACCTGCTGACCGAGGAGGCCCGCATCGAGCGTCACGACGGCGAACTGACCACCGTGCAGCGTATTTATGCCCTCGTCCGCCTCGGCATCACCGACACGGCGACCATCGCCGCACTGCTGCACTGTTCGATCCGTACGGTCTACAACTACCGTTCGGTCACCCAGCGCCATGCCCGCCCCGGCATCGACGATTTCGAACAGCGCGTCCAGTTGATCGGCATGAACGGAATTTCCGACAATACAACTCAAAACCTGACGATATGATCAATCTCAAACTGAAATTCGCCGCGCTGCTGTTGCTGGCCGGCATTTTTGCCGCAGCTCCTGCGGCCGAAGCCAAGCGGCCCGCAAAGAAAAAGGCGCAGACGGTGCGCCTGATGGACTACAACATTGCCGACGGCATGTGGTACGACCAGTATAACAATTACGACCGCTTTGCCAAATGGGTCCGGATGCAGGACCCCGATGTGTTCGCTATCTGCGAGGGCGCTACTCACTGGAACGAGCAGAAGAAAACCGTCAGCAAGGAGCAGATGCCGCGCTACCTGCCCGACAGCCTTCACCTGCTGGCACAGCGTTGGGGACATCCCTACACCGTGATCGGACCCTACCAGGACAACTACCCGGTGGCCTTCACCTCGAAATACCCGATCGAAGTGGTGCAGCGCATCGGTGAAGGGCTTTCCCATGGCGCCCTGCACGTGAAGATCAACGGCATCAACTACGTGGTGCTCCACCTCTGGCCCCAGCGCTACTCGATGGGCGACAAGACCCGCAAGGACAACGGGGGCGAGGCTTTCCGTGTCGGGGAGATGCGGCGGATTCTCGACGCTACGATCCGCAATCCGAAATTCGCCGGCGAGAAGCACTGGATGATGATGGGCGATTTCAATTCCCATTCGCCCCTCGACAAACCCTTCCACGGGGAGCGTAACTACGACGTGCACAACCTCGTGCGCATGGCCTATCCCCACGATATAGTCGGCGACTACTTTTCCGGCGAGTTCGTGCCTTCGACCACGGGCGGCAAAGCCCGCATCGACTTCATCTATTGCACGGACGCAATCTGGGAAGGCGTGAAGCACGTTGAGACCGTTCACGACTCCTTCACCGACAAGGCTTCGGACCATCGCCCGGTCGTCGTGGAGTTCCGTGTACCGAAAAACGCAAAATAGCGTTGATTCCGACAATTTTAGTGTCCCGGTCGTAACAACGGCCGGGATATTTTTGTACATTTGTTCTTAGCCCGGCCCGAAGGACCGGACGGCGAGTCGTTCGCCTGTGCAAGCCGACCAACCAACTAACTATTATTTATGATATGAACATTCCTTCGATTTTCTGGATCGTACCTGCTGCGTCCATCGTCGCCCTGGCTTTCGCCTGGGCGTTTTACCGCCTGATGAAGCGCGAGGACGAGGGTACGGAACGCATGCGCGAAATTGCCGCGCACGTTCGTAAGGGCGCAATGGCTTACCTGCGCCAGCAATACAAGGTCGTCGGCATCGTCTTTGTGGTGCTGGCGTTGTTTTTTGCCTACCTGGCCTACGGCGCCGGGGTGCAGAATGGCTGGGTTCCCTTCGCCTTCATCACGGGCGGTTTCTTCTCGGGATTAGCGGGTTACTTCGGCATGAAGACCGCAACCTATGCTTCGGCCCGTACGGCCAATGCCGCCCGGCAGTCGCTGGACCGCGGCCTGAAGGTCGCCTTCCGCAGCGGTGCCGTGATGGGACTGGTGGTAGTGGGTCTCGGCCTGCTCGACATCTCGTTCTGGTACTTGATCCTGAACCATTTCGTCGAAGTCGCCGGGCCGCAGAAATTGGTGGTCATCACCACGACGATGCTGACCTTCGGCATGGGCGCCTCGACGCAGGCCCTCTTTGCGCGTGTCGGTGGCGGTATCTACACCAAGGCGGCCGACGTGGGCGCCGACCTGGTGGGTAAGGTCGAAGCGGGTATTCCCGAGGACGACCCGCGTAACCCTGCGACCATTGCCGATAACGTGGGCGACAACGTGGGCGACGTAGCCGGTATGGGCGCCGACCTCTACGAGAGCTATTGCGGCTCGATCCTCGCCACGGCGGCGCTGGGCGCTGCGGCCTTCTCGTCGGCCGGTTCCGAGGCTTTGCAGATCAAGGCCGTGATGGCTCCGATGCTGATCGCTGCGGTGGGCATCCTGCTCTCGATCATCGGTATCTTCCTCGTGCGCGCGAAGGAGGGAGCCACGATGCGCGAACTGCTCCGCTCGCTGGGCGTGGGCGTCAATTTCAGTTCATTGCTGATCGCCGGCGCCACGTTCGGCATCCTCTACCTGCTGGGCGTCGAAAACTGGGTCGGACTGTCGTTCTCGGTTATCACGGGTCTCGTGGCGGGTATCGTCATCGGCCAGGCCACGGAATACTTTACGTCACACTCCTATAAACCCACGCAGAAGATCGCCGGAAGCGCCCAGACGGGTCCCGCTACGGTCATCATCGCGGGTATCGGTTCGGGTATGATCTCCACGGCTATTCCTGTCATCACGATCGGCGTCGCCATCATCCTCGCATACCTCTGCGCCATCGGCTTCGACGTGCAGAACATGATGGCCCCGCAGAATATGTCGATGGGCCTCTACGGCATCGGTATTGCGGCTGTCGGCATGCTCTCGACGCTGGGTATCACCCTCGCTACGGACGCCTACGGCCCCATCGCCGACAATGCAGGCGGTAACGCCGAGATGAGCGGCCTGGGTAAGGAGGTTCGCCAGCGTACCGATGCGCTCGATGCACTGGGTAATACCACAGCCGCCACGGGTAAGGGCTTCGCCATCGGTTCCGCGGCGCTGACGGCCCTCGCGCTGCTGGCCTCTTATATCGAAGAAATACGGATCGGACTGATGCACAACGGCGTGACGATGCTCGAAATGCCTAACGGGACGATGCGTTTCGTGCAGGACGCTTCGATCCTCGATTTCATGGAATACTATCGTGTTTCGCTGATGAACCCCACGGTGCTGATCGGCGTTTTCATCGGTGCGATGATGTCGTTCCTCTTCTGCGGCCTTACGATGAACGCTGTAGGCCGTGCCGCCCAAAGCATGGTCGAGGAGGTGCGCCGCCAGTTCCGCGAGATCAAAGGTATCCTCACGGGCGAGGGAACGCCCGACTATGCCCGCTGCGTCGAGATTTCGACCCGCGGAGCACAGCGTGAAATGCTGTTCCCGAGCCTGCTGGCCATTGCCGCCCCGGTTGTCGTCGGACTGATCTTCGGTGTGGCGGGCGTAATGGGTCTTCTGGTCGGCGGCCTCAGCTCGGGCTTCGTGCTGGCGGTCTTCATGGCCAATGCCGGAGGCGCCTGGGACAACGCCAAAAAGATGGTCGAGGAAGGTCACTTCGGCGGTAAGGGCTCCGACTGCCACCGGGCCACAGTTGTTGGTGATACTGTTGGCGATCCTTTCAAGGACACTTCGGGTCCGTCGCTCAACATCCTCATCAAGCTGATGTCGATGGTTGCAATTGTGATGGCGGGGTTGACCGTCGCCTTCCATTTATTCTGATTTTAGAGGGCATCTTTGCACTTGCACTCGCGGGGCACGAATGGGACGTATTTCTATACTACCTATCCGTGTCCCGCTTCGTTTAAGCACAAATCTACGTCTCTAAAATCGAATAAAGTTTTTTTCCTTCTATTTCTTCGACGCTCCGCTTTCGAGGATCGAGACGATGGAGTAGAGCGTGAAACAGATGGCTCCGAATCCCGACAGCACACGCGCCGGAACGAAATACTTGGCTTCGAACAACGCCCCTTCGTAGAGGAATGCCGCGAGGAACAGGCAGATCAATGCCGTCAGCACGGGGATGATCGGAATGCGGTTGGCCAGCGGGAAATCGGCGTGCCAGATTTTCGCCAGCAGGATCACCTTGCTCGAAATACTCCAGCAGATCAGCGCCAGTCCGATCAGCACGAATCCCACGAAGTTGATCGTCTCGCCCCAGTACAGGAAGATCAGTAGCAGTCCCAGCACGAATGCCAGGCTGCCCATCGTCAGCACGAGGCCCATCCATTTGCCTTTCTCCTCCATCGTGTAATTGCCGCGGGCCTGTCGGGCGATGCTGGCCACGAGTGCGATAAGCGACGTACAGACGCAGGCGATGCCGAACATCACGCTGCCTGCGACGATATGGGCCGGCATCGTACCCCGTATGTAGAGCAGTGCGCACCAGATCCAGGCTATCACGGCCACTGCCGAGACGATGAAGATCAGCAGCGACGACTGTGCGCGCGTGAATCCTGCCGGATTGACCGAGAAACTGCTGTCGGCGGAGTTTTTCGGAATCAGACTGAAGCGCGTCGACGAGGTTGCCGCCGTAGCCACGCAGGCTGTGATTAGTCCCAGTCCACAGACGACATGTCCTGTAACCAGCGCTCCGGGCCACTGCGAGGAGATGATGAATGCGCCGCTGACGAGCGTCAGTATGGCGAAAGTGTAACCGATTGCTGGAAAAAGATACTTTGCGGCGGCGGAATACGTGCCGATAATCTGGCGGATGATCGTTGCCGCCGTGCAGTACAGCGCGATGCAGATCGACCCGAGGTAGAAGACCACAGGCCCTGCCGTCAGACGTGCCGCATCGGTTCCGGCTGAGAAAACATAGGCTCCGTAAGCGAAGCAGAAAGCGGCCATTGCGAGCGGAATGGCGCGGAAAAGGATACTTATTCCGTGATTCATAGGTTTATGTTTACCCGAACCCTTGCAAATCCCGCACCAACCCAAAAATTCAGTTCGAACGGTGTCTCCCCGAAGGCGGCTATTCTCCTCGTTTTGCGCTGCCTGTGGCGTAGCCCCGGACCGGCTGTGGTTCGGGACGGTTCAAATAAATTTGGCATTCCTCCCGCCTTATACTATCTTTGCAAGTATGAAAAACATCGTTTTTGACCTTGGCGGGGTCCTTTTCGCCCGCGATAAAAGCAAATGCACCCCTGAACTACTCGAATTTTTCAGCTTCCTCCGCGCTCCGCGCATGCCCCTTTTCTGGGAGGAGTACGACCGCGGTACGTCGTCGCTGGACGAAGTGACCCGGACCATCAGTGAAATGACCGGGCGTTCCTATGAAACCTGCGCCGCTGTCCTGCAACTGGCCGTCGACCTGCAGGAACCCGTGAAGCCGACCGAACGTCTCGTCGGCGACCTCAAAGCAGCGGGGTATAAACTCTATGTTCTTTCGAACATGTCGCGCGAATTCATCGACTTCCTGCGCCGTTTCCCCGTCTACGGGCTTTTTGACGGCGAAGTGGTCTCCTGCGAGGAGCATACCGTGAAACCCGAACCGCGCATCTACGAAATCCTGCTCGAACGCTATGGCCTCATGCCTTCCGAGACGCTTTTCATCGACGACCGCGAGATGAACATCGAAGCTGCCGCTGCCCAAGGCATCCATGGCTTCGTCTTCGATCACCACGATCCCGCCGCTGCGTGCGACGAACTCCGCCGCCGCCTGCTGTAACTGAGGCTATCCTGTAAATAAGAAAGAGACCGGTGAAAACCGGTCTCTTTTCTTTATAACTAATCTCAGAGGATTAGTTGAAGGTGTAGCGGATGCTGAACATGGCCGACCAGGTCGAAACCGTGCTGGCATACTTCGTCCACTTCGGTTTGTCGAACGTATAAGTCTCGTTTTCGTATTTCAGGATGTTGGTCGTGCTGATTCGTTTTACATTGCCCCAGTCACGGTTGATCATGTTGGCGATGTTGTTGACATCCAGACCCAGCGAAATCGTGTTGCGCTTGCCTTTGACATTGATGTAGAAATCCTGCGAGAAGCGGAAGTTCAGCATGTGCTGCCAGGGCATCACTGCGCCGCCACGCTCCGAATACTCACCGGTGTGTTTCGAAAGGTAATCGTCGTTCTGGATGAATTTCCAGTACTCCTCCTTGTTCTCGTCAGACGTAAACGGCATGCCGTCGAGTTCCGAGCGGGTCGGGATGTAGAGCAGGTTTACAGCGCCGCCATCGCCCGTTACGGGGTCCTGATACTTGCCGCTCTGCATGTACATGGTGTAGGAGTAGCGTGAATAGGAATACGATCCGATATATCCCTGACGGAACACTTCGTAGTAAAGGCCGAAATTCGATGCGCCGTTCTTGTTTGCAAGACGGTAACCAACGTTGAGCAGGATACGGTGGGGCGACACGTAGGATGCGTAGCCCAGTTCGGGTACGTTCGATCCGTTCCGGTTGAAGGTGTTGGTATTGTAAGCCGATGTTACCTGGTCACCGATACCGTCGATCACGTTCTTGGCGCTCGAATAGGTGTAGGCCGCCATCAGCGAAAGACCGAAGCCCCAGGTCTTCGATACCTGTGCGGAAATCGAAGCGTAGTAACCGTGAATATCGGTGTTGTTGATCAGGTAGGGCGTGACTTTGTCTCCGTCCTTGTTTTTGATGTTCTGGCTTTTCCAGAGTGTGCGTACATCGGGTTCGCCCGGGAGCTGGATACCGCCTTCAACTTCCTCGATACCGAGTTTTGTTACGGTTACCGAATTGAAATCCCTGTTATAAATGCCTTCGATATTCAGGTTGACATCGCCCGGCAGTTTCAGGTCCAGCGCCAGCGAACTCTTCCATGTCGAAGGCAATTTAAGGTTTTTATCCAGAATAGTCGGCGCCGTATTGGCTGCCAAATCCTGTTTCTGGTAAGCTCCGCCGTAAACATCTTCCAGTATGTCTTTGACATTGGTGTGGAACTTAGGCATACGTTTGTCTTCTTTGTCGGTGATCGTAAGTCCATTCTGGATACAGTTGCTGTTTCCAGCAACCGATACGAGCCATACGAAAGGCAGACGACCGTTGAATACACCAGTACCTCCGCGGAGGATGTACTTGCGTTCGCCTGTCATGTCCCAGTTGAAACCTACGCGGGGAGCTACTGACAGTCGTGCCTTGGGCATATCTGAAGTCTTATATCCGCCATAGTCCGCAAAGATCTTCGAGAAGTCCTTGTTCTCGTTATCTGCGATCGACGGATAGACCGGAACTTCGAAGCGGAGGCCGACCGTTGCCTTGAAGCGCTCGCTTATGTTGATTTCATCCTGGAAATATACCGAGTACTGCATGTGGGAGAATGAGGGATATTCCTGCGATAATGCGTCGTTGTTGCCGTGTGCGATACGGAATGCCAGCGGCTTTGCGTTATTTTTGAAGTCATCCCAGGTTTCATAGATGTAATATCCGGCTCCACCCTGCAGGTAACCGTTCGTCGTGAAGTTATGCTCGAACTGCAGACCTGCCACCAGACGGTGCTTGCCCAGCGTGTAGCCGATTTCGTCGGTTACGATATGCGTCGATACTTCACGCAGGTTGCCTTCGGTGAACGGGTCGAGACCGAACGAGGCGTATAAGGCCAGGTTGCTGCCATCTTTCTCCAGAATATCCACTGTCGGGAAGATGCCGCCGTCATAGCTGCGCGGCTCATACTGGTGCGAATAAGTGTAACGCAATGTGTTGGTCAGACGGCTGTCCATGAAACGCGAGTTGAGTTCGGCAGCTACCGACGTGAAGTTCTGCTCCTGATAGTAACGGGAATTTTCGAAATACATAGCGTAGTTCGAGGTGCGGCCGTAATCGTCTTTATTATAGGTCTTCAGCGGCGAGATCGACGACGATGGGGCCGACGAATACTTGTTCTGGGTTCTGCTGAAACGGACGTTCAACGCATGGTTACGGTTGATGTTCCAGTCTACGCGGGCCATAAGCTTGTAACCGGGCGTCTTTACCGAATAATCCTGGTAGGCGCCCGGGTTGTAGCCGTAGGTGTCGATCAGGAATTTGCTCATTTCATCGAGCTTTGCAACTGTCGGACGGTTGTACTGTGAATTACCTCCGAAATCCTGGTTTTCGCTGGTACGTGCCAGACGGGAGTTGCCCGGCGTGGTGTTCCACTCGCGCTCGAAGTTGGCGAACACGAAGAGTTTGTTCTTGACGATCGGGGCGCCGATGCTGAATCCGAAGGTGTTGTTCCGCATTTCGCTCAGCGAGAGTTTGCCGCCGTCATATTTGTCGCCCTGAAGCTGGTCACTCTTGGAATAGAGGTATGCCGAAACTTTCAGGTCATTGGTTCCCGACTTGGTAACGGCGTTGATTGCTCCGCCCGTGAAGCCGCTCTGGCGTACGTCGAAGGGGGTGATCGATACCGAAACCTGCTCCAGAGCGTCGAGCGAGATGGGCGAACCGCCTGCAGGCAGGTTGCCGCCGATGCCGAACATGTTGTTGAACGCTGCACCGTCGACCGTCACATACGACTGGCGGTAGTTACCGCCGCCGATGGCCAGTCCCGAAGTAGTCGAGGATGCCTGCGGGGTGAGGCGCATGATGTCGTTCATGCTGCGGTTCACCGAAGGCATCAGTTCGATCTGTTCGTTGGAGATGCTGGTGATCGCGCCTGCGCGGTTGACATTCATCGAACTGTTCTTACCGTCGGCCATAATAACTACGGCTTCGAGCTGCTGGCTGTCCTTGAGGACGGCGTCACGTTTGAGGGTCTGGCCCAGTGACAGCATCAGTCCCGGAAATTCGATGGACTGGTAACCTACGAACGAAAAAGTCACCGTGTACGGACCTCCCGTACGCAGTCCCTGCAGGTTGTAGTCGCCGCTCTTGTTCGTGATGGCTCCGTACTGCGTGCCTGAGGGTGTGTGTACGGCAATGACCGTAGCGCCGACGAGCGGCTGCCCGTTCATGTCGGTTACCGTACCGTTCATTCCCGAAGTCGTCACCTGTGCATTGGCTGCGCAGAAGGCGAAGACCGTGAGCATGAGAAGGAAAAGTTTCTTCATAGACTTTGAATTTGGTTAATAAAGAATTGTTTTTGGGTTTTTAATTGAAAATATATTTGGTAATCTTCGTATTTCAGAGTTTCAGGCCTGGAATTTAAACACCGTGTAAAATTCAGCGAGGGACGTTCCTTCGGCAGGAACATCCCTCGTTCTTCATACTATGTGCCCTGTATGCGGCTTTCGCCAATAATGGGTATTCATTTTTATAGTATCCGTATAAACGATTTCGACCATAATTTTCATGCGACAAATATATATCAAATATTCGTGCGCCGCAATAGAACACCGGGATTTTTTATTTGACATTATTTCAACAATTTGGAGAATCCGTCCGGAGGCCTGCGGCACGTTCCTTGCGCGGGGCCGGGGTATGCTTTCTGTGCGCGAAAAATACTGGCGTTATTCGCTTTTTATACTCATTGCAGGACTGGGCATCACGATCTTCGTCGAGTTGACCCCGTTCCTGGGCGGCCTGCTCGGAGCCATTACGATCTATGTGCTGCTGCGGCGGCAGATGTGGTTCCTGTGCGAACGGCGGCGGTGGCGGCGGAGCCTTGCGGCCTCGTTGCTGCTCGGCGAGGCGATTTTCTTTTTCCTGATCCCGATCAGCCTGATCGTCTGGATGATCGTCGATAAAATCCAGGGCGCCGCGCTCGATCCCCAGTCGGTCATTACTCCTGTCAAGCATGTCGCCAGCCTTATCCACCAGAAAACCGGTTATGATTTCTGGTCCGAGAGTAACCTGCGATCGATGCTGAGTTACATTCCCGAAGCGGGGCAGTGGCTTCTGGAGGGCATCGTGAGTTTCGCTGTCAACCTTGTCGTGTTGTTGTTCGTGCTCTACTTCATGCTTATTGGAGGACTGCGTATGGAAGCCTACTGCCGCGAAATCCTGCCCTTCGACCGTCGCGTGGCGCGTAACGTGATGCGCGAAATCCACATGATCGTCCGCTCGAACGCCATCGTCATACCGTTGCTGGCCGTCTCGCAGGGCCTCGTGGCCTATATCGGCTACCTGGCCTTCGGGGTCCCCGCGCCGTTGTTCTGGGGCGTGATGACCTGCTTCGCCACAATCCTGCCCATCGTCGGCACGGCTCTCGTATGGCTGCCGCTCGCAGCTTATATGACCCTCGACGGCAACTGGGGGCAGGCCGTCGGGCTGGTGATGTTCGGGACGCTGGTGATCACGCAGGTCGATAACCTCGTGCGGATGGTCATGCAGAAGAAGATGGCCGATACGCATCCGCTCATCACGATCTTCGGGGTTTTCATCGGCCTGTCGCTGTTTGGATTCATGGGCGTGATCTTCGGACCGCTGATGCTGGCGATGTTCGTCTTCTGCGTCAACGTCTTCAAACGCAAGTATCTCGACGGGCTTCCCGACCAGGAACTGTTCGTGCCCGGTCGTAAATCCGGCGGCTGATTGTCCGATATTTCGCCTCGTTTTACAGAAAGTAACCAGATGTGGCGTTTTTCCTGAAAAATCCCCGCAAAATAGTTGTATATTTGTGAGGGTTTATTACCTTTGTTATTGAAATAACAATAGATTCATGCCAAAGAACCCTTAAATTGATATTACAAAATGGCGAGAAATCTCAAAATCAGAGACCTTACGTTGCGTGACGGCCAGCAGTCGTCCTTTGCAACGCGTATGAACCAGGAGCAGATCGACCGCTGCCTGCCGTTCTACAAAGATGCCAATTTCTATGCGATGGAGGTGTGGGGCGGTGCAGTGCCCGATTCGGTGATGCGTTACCTGAACGAGAATCCGTGGACACGCCTCGAAACGATCTACAAAGCAGTCGGCAATGTCTCGAAACTGACGGCCCTTTCGCGCGGCCGCAACCTGTTCGGCTATGCGCCGTATACGGACGAAATCATCGACGGCTTCTGCCGCAACTCGATCCAGAGCGGTCTGGGCATCATGCGTATCTTCGACGCCCTGAACGACGTGGACAACGTGAAGTCGACCATCAAATACGTCAAGCAGTACGGCGGCATCGCCGACTGTGCGGTTTGCTATAC
>JAEZTA010000032.1 GCA_023443765.1 Bacteroidota bacterium
GTTTCGACCTCTACATCCGCAAGGACGGCGAGTGGCTCTATGCCGCTTCGCGCGCCCCGAAGAAGCGCGGCGAGGCCTACACCATGATCAGCAACATGGATTCCTCGGAAAAGGAATGCCTGTTGTATCTTCCCAATTACAACGAACTGACCTCGCTTCAGGTCGGCGTGGACGAGGGGGCGACGATCGTTCCGATGGAGAATCCGTTCCGTCGCAAGATCGTGATTTTCGGGTCGAGTTTCACCCACGGCGTGAGCACCAGCCGCGCGGGCATGAGCTACCCGATGCAGATCGGCCGCAACACGGGCCTCTATTTCTGTAGTATCGCGTGCAGCGGCAACTGCAAGTTGCAGCCCTATTTCGCCGACTACCTCGGCGACGTGAAGGATGCCGATGCAATGGTCTTCGACGCCTTTTCGAATCCCGACGCCAAAATGATCGAGGAGCGGCTGATTCCCTTCATCGCCCGTATCCGCGAGAAGCTGCCCACGACGCCGCTGATCTTCGTGCAGACGATCTACCGCGAGAGCGGCAATTTCGACCTGCGTTCCCGCAAGGGCGAGGAGGCCAAGCGCGCCATGGCCCGCAAGCAGATGGCCGAGGCGATGAAACGTTTCGACAACGTCTATTTTATCGACAAGGCGGACCTCACGGGAACCGACCACGTGACATCGGCCGACGGTACACACCCTTCGGACCTGGGTTACTGGCGCTGGGCGCAGAACCTTCAGCCCGAATTGCTGAAGGTGTTCAAGAAGTGCGGCATCCGCTGATCCGGCGGGTTCTGTTATAATGTAAACGAGGAGGTCCCCATCGGGAACCTCCTCGTTTTTTTGCATCCCGTGTCCGGGTCACTTTTTCTGCGATACCTTGAAGTTGTCGATCCAGAAGCGGCTGTATGTCCCGTTGCCGGAGACGCCCAACTGCGTCTGTGCCGTGGCCCCTGTGATTACGACGGTGATGTGGTGCCATTGTGCACCGTTGGTCCATCCGCCGTAATTGCCGCAGTAATAGTTGTAGCTCTTGTTGTCGGCAGCCGGGCCGGTGTAGGCGTCGCTGCTCACGTCGGTGTAATTACCCGTGAGGGAAGCGATCTGTCCGTCGCCGCGTACCGAGAAGACCGACTTGCCGGTCTCAGCGGCATTCTTGTACTCCAGCACGTCGTATTCGACCACGATGTCGGTCGGCGTCGAACCGATGGCCGTCAGCGCCGGAGAGAGCATGTCGCCTACGGCGGTCGTCGTTCCGAAGCCCAGTACGCCGTTCTTGGCGTAGAGATAGCCGCCCGTCGAGGTCCAGCCGTATTTGGTGTATTTTTCGGCCCAGGCCGTGACCTTCGTGCCGTTGGTTCCGATGGTCGTGGCGCTGGTCAGCGTGCCGCCCAGGATGCCGCCCGTCGTGCCGTCGCCGGCTGTCCACGAAAAGTCGTCTTCGAGGTAGACTACCTCGGGAATCGCGTTGGACTGCGTGACGGTGAGCGTGGCCGAGGCCTGGTCGCCGGCCGAGATGGTGATCGTCGCCGTGCGCGGCTGGTCCGTGTGGTTCTGCGAGAGGGCGCGGAACGAGAGGGTGTAAGCCATGCCCGTTCCGAGGCCTTCGCTCATCGGCGAGACGGCGAGCCAGTCGGCGTCGGCGGTTGCTGACCACGAGGTCGTGGACTGAATGATCAGCGAGGCTTCGGCCCCTTCGAGGTTGTTGATGTCGGTCTGGCTGCTGCCATGTACGCGGATTTCGGGAACGACGGTCGAAGCCACGTCGCGCGATCCGGCGACGGCTCCCTTCACGGCCTTGCCGATCAGGATGTTGTCGACCAGTATGCGGCCGCTGGCCGTAGCGTCGGCCGTGCCGAAAACGATGCTCGTCCGGGCTGTGGCGCCCTTGACGATGATCCAGTATTTCCGCCAGCGGAAGCTGTTGGAAAGGGTCACCTCGGTCGAGGTGTCGTCGGTGTCGCCGATCGTGCCGGGACCGTCGATGGAGATCGTCAGCGGCTTGGTGTCGGGCGTCATCGTCGCCGTGGCGTAGTTGGCGCCGTAGAACGAAACGAGCAGGTCGGCCGGATTTTCTCCTATTTCTGCGAGCGCGGGGGTGACCAGCGCCGCGCGGCGCGACGAAATGCCGAGGCAGACATAGCCTTCGTAGCGGGCCTGTACGTCGGTGCGTGTGCCGAGCGTGGAGTAGCCAATGCGGGCGAAGTCGTCGAGCAGGTCCAGCGTGAAGTAGTTGGCCTTGCCCGTGGGCGAACCTGCGGCGGTGACGGTGGGCCATCCGCCGCCCGTGAGGTTGTCCCAGCGCGGGGAGGCGGTGATCCAGTTGAACTCGTCCTCGAAATAGACCTCGCGGGTCTCGTCGGAGATGACCTCCATCTCCATTGTGTGGGGAATGTATTTGGCCGAGACAAATGCCCCTTCGTCGTCGGTGACGTAGGAAGTGAAAGCCTCTCCGGCGAAGAGCGTTTCGCTGAAAACCCGCTCGTCGGTGGTCACGACCTTGAGCGTCAGCCCGCCCGTCGCGGTGGTGAAGCGTCCCAGCGGGATGCGGACCGCACGGGCTTTGTCCAGCGGCAGGCCGTCGCCGTCGCAGACGACCTTCAGGCGGTCGGACTGCTCGTCAAGGGTCACGTTGCCCAGGTTGTCGGTCGTGCCTTCGGCTGCCATCCAGCCCGTCAGTGCGGAACCTTCGGCCGGCGCGATCTCGATGGTCGCGATGTTGGTCTCTTCGAGCGGTTCGAAGCCCAGTTCCAGTACCGAAGCGAAATTCCGGAAGCGCAGCGCCACGGGCTGCTGCTGCGTGGCGGAGGTCGAAGCCTCGCCGACGAGGAACGGCAGGGTCGTGTTCTCGCCTGCGACCACGTGCTGTTCGGCCGGGACCGAGAAACGCACGACGGCGCGGTTGAGCTGCCCTCCGGCATTGCTCTCCTCATAGGGGTAGTAGGCGAAGTAGGTGCGCCGCCCGGTGACCGACTCGTTCCAGCGGATTGCCTCGGAGGCAGGGACCAGCATGCTGAACGTCGTGGCTTCGGAGAGCGTATAGGGGATATTTTCGATGTGGGGCGTGCCGTCGATCATCGCCGTGATGCCGATCCTGTCGCCGGCCTCCCAGCTGGTGACCGTACCCTCCTGGACGACGCGGCTTTCGGCCTTGACGGGGTCGATCGCCGCTGCGAACTGCACGTCGCCGATCACGGCGGGCTTCTGCTCCGTCGTTTCATCGTCCGAGCAGGCGCTCAGCGCGGCGAGACACAGGCTAAGTAAGAAAAAACGTTTCATATTGGTAAGTTTTAAGGTTTTTCGGGGTTTAATCAAACAACCGCGCCGGGGAGATGGCCTCGAAGGAGATGCGGCGGTAGAGTTCCTCTTTGCCGCCGGGATCGCCGTTCTCGTAGAGGATGCCGACCGATCCGTCGGGCAGGCACACCAGGTCGGAGTAGGCCGCGCGGCCTTTGCTGACGGTGACGAAGCGACTCCACGTCAGCCCGTTGTCGCGGCTGACGCCGATCGACATGTTTTCGCGTTTGAGCGACCGGGGGTTGGAGAAGAGCAGCGTCCGCGAGGGTTTTCCGCCGTGGGGCGCATAGTTGAGGATGCTGCCCTGGCAGCGCGGCTCGATGAGCTGGGGCTCTTCCCACGTGCGGAGCCATGTAACCCCGCCGTCGCGGCTGACGGCGCACAGGCGCAGCGAATCCGCGCGGTCGTAGTGGCGCATGTTGAGCATCAGGTCGCCGTTGGATAGCTCCACGACCGAACTTTCGTTGCCGCCGGGTTGCGAAACGGCGCCGATGTGCCACGTCGCGCCCTGATCGTCGGAGTAGAGGAGGTGGGAGTTCGAGGCGATCTTGCCTTCGGGAGTCACCCACTTGTGGTTGGCCGGAACGACGAGGCGGCCCTTGTGCGGGGCTTTGGCCTTCTGGATGGCGTGGCAGGGACCGGTGGCATACCAGGTCCATCCGGGGCGCTTCACCGCGGAGGTGATCTCCACAGGATCACTCCACGTCACGCCGTTGTCGTCGGAGTGGAGCGAAAAGACGCGGCGGGTGTTGTCGGCCTTGCCCGTCTCGATGTCGCGCTCGTGGTCCTCGCCTTTGTTCCAGGTGGTGAGCATCACGATGCGTCCGGTTTCGCGGACCACCACCGGGGCGGGGTTGCCGCAGGTGTTGTCGGCGTCGTCCCACAGGACGGCGATGTCGCCCCACGTGCGGCCGTTGTCCGCCGAACGGCGCACGACCAGGTCGATGTCGCCCCGGTCGGCCGTGCCGTCACGGCGTGCCTCGGCGAAGGCCAGCAGCGTACCGTCGGCAGCGCGGATGAGCGCCGGGATGCGGAAACAGGCGTAACCGTTGTCGCCGTTTTGATAGACGATGGTTGCCTCGGGGTTCTGGGCCCGGCAGCCGAGGGCTGTCAGGGCGGTACAGACGATCAGTAGGAGCGTGCGCATGGTTTCGGGTTATTTGATGCGGTTGAAAAAGTCGATGGCTTCAAGTTCGGATTTCAGTACTGCGTATTCGGCCTCGGTGAAGGGGGCCAGCGGCAGGCGGCACGAGCCGCAGTCGACGCCCAGGAGGCGCATGATGGCTTTGCCGCCGCGGACGCCTCCGCCGTGGCGGATGATCACCTCGACGATCTTCACCGAGTACTGCTGCAACCGGGCCGCAGCGGCGATGTCCCCGGCACGGAAGGCGTCGAGCAGGCGGTTGTAGACCTTCGCGGCGTAGTTGTAGGTGCTGCCCACGGCGGCCGTGGCCCCGAGCGAAAGACCGCAGAGCAGGATTTCGTCGTAGCCGTGGAGCACTTCGTAGCGGCCCCCGTCGAGCATCAGGCACTGCGACATCTCCATCAGGTTGTTGTGCGTGAACTTCACGCCGGCGAGCGTCGGCATCGCCTTGCCGCCCAATGCGAGGAACTCCGGCACGGAGACCGAGACACCCGACATCGAGGGCATGTTGTAGTAATAGAAGGGCAGCCCGTTGCTGTTGGCGATGGGGGTGAACCACGCCACGAGTTCCGCGGCGGTCTGGGGCTTGAAGAAGTAGGGAGCCATGGCGCCGATGGCGTCGGCGCCCGATTGCTCGGCGTGCTGTGCCAGGGCGATGGCGTCGGCGGCGCAGTTGGAACCCACGTGTACGATTACCTTCAGGCGTCCCGCCGCAGCTGCGACCCACGCTTCGGCAATCGCCCGGCGTTCGTCGGTGGTCAGCGACGCCGATTCGCCCGTCGTGCCGCAGATGAAGACCCCTTTCACGCCGTTTGCGACCAGCAGGTCGGCATAGGGTTTGACGGCGGTGAGGTTGAGTGCGCCGTCGGCTGTCATCGGGGTAAAGGGAGCGGCGATCAGGCCCTCCAGTTTTTGCTTGTTAACCATTACGAGTTATTTTTTTGTTTTATAAATAGTCAGGTTGTCCGTGTGTTTCGGGTCGCTGCCGCCCGTGGCGACGCTTACGACGTAGCCGATGACGAAGCAGGCGATGAAGCCCGTGGTCGAGTAGAGCAGCAGGTTGACCCACTGGTGCTGGGTGACGAGCGTCTGGACGACGATGCTTCCGGCGAGTCCGCAGAGGGCGCCCGTGGCATTGGCGCGGCGCGTTACGAGTCCCAGCAGAAACAGTCCGCCCAATCCGCCGAGGAGGATGCCGAGGAACTTCGAAAATTCGTCCCACAGCGACTTGATGTCCCACGAGGCCATCACCACGGCGAACAGGATGCCCACCATGCCCAGTACGAAGGTCGCCCAGCGGGCGATGGCGAGCATGTGACGCTCGTCGCGGTGGGGCTGCACCTTGCGGTAGATGTCCGTCACGAAGGCCGTGGCGGCGGAGTTCATGCTGCTGCTCAGCGTCGACATCGCCGCGGCGAAGAGGCCCGCGATGACCAGTCCCAGCACGCCGCGCGGCAGTGCGGTGCTCATGTACCACGGCAGGATGGCGTCGGAATCGGTGATCGACATGCTCAGCTCCTGCGGAACGTATTTGTAGAAGGCCCAGAGCGCCGTGCCGAGGAAAAAGAACAGCAGGCTGGCCGGAACCGTCAGTGCGGCGTTGGTGTAGACGCCTTTGCGGGCGGCCTTCTCCGAGTCGGTCGTGAGGTAACGCTGGACGATGGTCTGGTCGGTGCCGTAGGTGGTGATGTTGGTGAAAACGGTGGCGATCAGCACCGTCCAGATCGTCGGCTGGCGCAGGTCGAAGAACGACTCCCCGAGGCTGAATTTCCCGGCTTCGCCCGCGGCGGTGAAGATCGTTCCGAATCCGTCGGGCAGCTGGAAGGCGATCGAGCAGCCCACGGCCACGGCGGCGCCCAGCAGGACGACGACCTGCACGGCTTCGGTCCATACGACGGCTTCGATGCCGCCCATCAGGGTGTAGGCGAGGCTCAGCACGCCCATCATCCCGATGCAGAGAAAGATGTCGATGCCCGTGACGACGTTCAGGGCGATCGACGGCAGCAGCAGCACGACGGCCATGCGGCCGATCTGGAAGATGATGAACGAGACGCTGCAGATGATGCGGACGATGGCGTTAAAACGCAGTTCGAGGTATTCGTAGGCCGTGGTGACGTTCAGCCGCCGGAAGAAGGGGATGAAGACCGCGATGATTAGCGGCACGACGAGGATGATGCCTGCGTTGAACAGCAGGTAGCTCCAGTCCGTGGCGAAGGCCTTGGCCGGGATGGCCATGAAGGTGATCGCCGAGAGGCTCGTGCCGAAGATGCTCAGGCCCACGATGAACCACGGGATGCGGCCGCCGCCCTTGAAGTAGTCGCCCGTCGATTTCTGGTTCTTCGAGAAGTACCAGCCGATCCACGCCAGCGACAGGAAGTAGAGTACGATCACCAGGATGTCGAGCCAGCTCATGCGGTGGAGTTCGTCGGTGAGGTGTCCGCGCAGGATCACCGGGGTTCGGATGCCGGGGGCGGTTTCGCCGCTGGCGATGGTGATGTCGCGCCCGTCGCTCACCACAGCGGTCGTCACGGGCAGGATGAAGGACGATTTGTCGACATCGGTTTCGGTCATCGTACCCGTTACGGTGTGGTAGAGCCGCAGGGCGTTGTCCGAGGTGGCTTCGTCGTGCGATTTGCCGCCGAAGAAGAGGATGTGGTTCGTGCCGAACGATGCCGCCGTGCCCGCCATGACGGGGAAGTCGCCTTCGAGGACTGTCCACGTGTTGAGCCGCGGGTTGTAGCAGTAACCGTCGCGGTGGATGCTCCAGGGTGCGTCGCCGTCGTAGTCGCGGCCGCTGAAGAGGTAGAAACAGTTATCCATTCCGTCGCTCTGGCCTGCGGCGACGGCATAGCCGCGCGCCGGGCCCGGCCATGCGGGCAGTTCGCGCCATCCGGCAGCGGGAGCGGCCGGATCGAGCACGAAGAAGCGCTTCGAGGCCTTCGTCGGGGCCATCGACTCGTTGCCGCCTGCGACATAGACCTTGCCGCTCACGAGGCATCCCGCGGCATTGGCCAGCGGAACCGGGAGCGACGGCCATGCGGTGACGCGGGGCGTGCCGTTCTCCACCGTGAGCAGGAACGTCTCGTCCATGCAGCGCGAGGCGTCGCAGCCGCCGATGCAGAGCACGCCCTGCGGCAGCGTCACCGAGACGCCGTAGGCCGCGGCACGCGGCAGGGCGTCGGGGAACGTCTGCCATCCGGCTGCTTCGTCGTAGAGGCAAATGTCGCCGTACCAGCGCTTTTCGCCGCCTTCCCACGGCATTGCACCGGGGAAATTGGCGCCGCCTGCAACGACCAGCTTCCCGCCGGTTTTTCCGGCGAAGACGCCTGCAAGCCCGCGGTGGGCCGTCGAATCGTTCGGGGCGGGGAGGCGCAGGGCATCGTCCCAGACGATGGCATCGGTGCGCGTCAGCTGCGTCGTGGTTTCAGCACCGCGAACGGAGGGTGTAGCCGCTGCGAAAAACAGGGCGAGAATGATAACTTGTTTCAGCACGTTTTTGGTTTATTTTCTGGGTTTCCGGTTTTTGCTCAGGTAGATCGTATAGAGCTTCAGGTGGTCGGCGATGGCCTTGCGGTAACCCTCCTCGTCGCCTCGCTGGATGTATTCCAGCAGGTGTTTGTGGGTCACCAGTTCGCCGTTCGCGGCCAGCTCTTTTTCGATGGGCTCGAAGAAGTCCTGGAAGTTGTCCTTCACGAAATCCATCACCGGATGGATCACCGCCTGGAACTCCGAGATCATGTCGTTGCCCGTGATTTCGTAGAGCTTGGCGTGGAAATGAACCTCGCTCATCGGGGTGTAGCGGTTGACACCGATAATCTCACCCATCTCGACGATCTGCTCCAACTCCCGGATGTCTTCGGGAGTGACGTTGGCGAAGATGTAGCCGCTGATGCCGATTTCGAGCGCGATGCGGAATTCGAGGATGTCCAGCACCGTGTCCTTGTTCATCAGCAGCGGATTGACGCAGCGCTTCATGCCGCCGAGGATCGAAGGTTCGGCGAGGATCATGCCCCGCTTGGTGCGGGACTCGATCATGCCGGTCATCTTGAAGCGGCTCAGGGCTTCGCGCAGCACCGTGCGCGCCACTCCGAGGGCGTTGGCCAGCTCGGCTTCGGGCGGAATGCTGCTGCCCGGGCGCAGGCCCTGTTCCTTGAAGTATTCGATGAGGCTCTCCTCGACCTGGTCTACCAGCGTCGTGTGGGGTTTGTTGATTTTCAGTGCGCTAAGCATAGTTTTCAGTTTTTTCAGATTTATCTGATAAAATTACGAATTATTCGGCGCCCTCCCAAAATTACTCGCGTAATTGTTGGGTGTAGACTTTCCCGAAGCGGTTCGTAACCCGTATCAGTACCGGCGAGTCCACAGCCGATGTCACGGCCGAGAACATGTGCGGGGTGCTCTGGGCACTGGCGGCGCCCTTCGACATGTCGTCGCCCGAGGGTTTGTAGACCTTCTCGACGTAGGCGAGGTAGTTGGGGTCCTTGCGCATCTGGCGCGTTACTGTGAGCGGTGTGTTGTTTTCGAGCACCTCGACCTTCCATGCGGCGTCCCATCCGCCCCAGACGTTGACCAGGATTTCGTTGGCCACGGTCTTGTCCTTGTGGGGCTGTTTGTTCATGTCGTAGGCCGTGAAAGCGCGGTCGGCGCCCAGTTCGCTGCCCTTGTAGCTCCAGCGGATGTTGCGGCCGCTGATCTCGTAGACGCCGTAGCCCACGGGGGTACCGTCGGTCGCCGAACTGTATTCTACGCCGCCGTTGAATCCCTTGACGTTGTACCAGAGCGATCCGCAGACCGAACCCAGGTTGTGCTCGCGGATGGCGGCGTTGCCGGGGACCGTGCCTGTGTGGTTGTTGTGCCAGTGGCCCGAGAGTACCAGTACGTCGGTGAACCCGGCGAGGCGGCTGACGAGGGCCGATGCGTTGCGGAATCCGGGGTTGAGCGTCGGATTGAGTTGGCGGCAGGCTGTGAGCGGCGCGTGGATCCAGATCATCACCGGTGCAGTTTTGTCCGCGACGGTTGCCAGGTCGGCTTCGAGCCATTGCAGCTGGCGGTCCGAGAGTTCGATGGCGTGGTATCCGTCGCCGAAGACGCCCTGCGAAGCCCCGTTGTTGTCGATGCGGACGTTGTCGAGCGCGATGCAGTGGACTTCGCCCAGGTTGACCGAATACCAGGTCGGGCCGAGGTGGCGGCGGTAAGGCTCCTTCGTGGCATGGTCTCCGGCGATGTAACGGTCGTAGTCGTGGTTGCCGATGGCGTGGAAGAACGGGATGCCGAATTCGCCGATCAGCGAGCGGTACTCCGGGAATCCGAATCCGTAGAGGTACATGTTCTTGTCGAAGATCATGTCGCCGACCGACAGGGCGTAGACCTTGCGGCCTCCGAGTTCGGAGACGGTTTTTTTGAAGTCGGGGACGAACGAGTTGCGGCAGCTCATCAGCGACGACTGCGGGACCATCAGGCGGGAGTTGTTGTCGATCTGGATGTCGGCGGTGGCCAGCAGTACGTAATCGTCCGTGCCGGTTTTCGTCAGGGCGAAGTCGTAGCGGTCGCGGTCGGCGTCGAGCAGGTGGTAGAACTGCGGGACGGGACCGTCGGCCGTAGCCTCGTAGCCGCGGGGCAGGGTGACGAACACCACCTCCGACACGCGGTCCGAGACGATCGACCAGACGCCCTGCGCGTCGCTCTTCACCACCTGGAGCCCGTCGGAAACGGCAACTCCCGCCAGCGCTTCGCTGCCCGCGTAGACGCGGCCGTAGAGGTTCGTCCCTTCGGGAAGCGTCGCAGGGTCGATGCGGTCGAAGGGCGAAACCGTGACGGCGGTCGTGCCGAGCAGTTGCCGGTCGGCGCCGCGTTCGATCCATACTTCGTGGTCGCCCGAGGCGAGTGACGCCGGGAATTGGATGGTGATGCCCTCCGTATCGCTCCCCAGGACGACGGCTTCCACGCCGGCCTGCCCTTCGGCGGCGAGCCGGATTTTGTCGTCGGCTGTGAAACCTTCGCCCGGGATAGTCACGATCTCGCCGCGGTCCACGGTGTAGGCGGCTTCGAGCCGCACGTTGCGCACGAGGCGGAAAATGTCAACGTTGAGCGTCGTCGTGCCGAGGAACTGGGTCTGCGCGTCGCGCATGCACCAGAGGCTCCAGCGTCCGGTGGTGACCTCCTTCGGGATGCGGAACGTCGCGTCGGTGGGTGTGAATCCGCTGATCGTCAGGGAGGTCTGTTCGGCCGATTCGCCCCGTTCGCCCGGCGTCAGGGCGAGGCGGTCGCCCGCGGCGAATTTCAGCACCCGGAGGGTCATTTCGCCCTCGTAGTCGAGGTCGTAGGCGTCGTCCACCAGCGCGATGACGAAATGGTCTTCGCGCGGGGCTTCCTGCTGCGTTTCGTCCGAATCGGAACATCCGGCCAGCAGCGGTCCGCCGGCCAGCGCCGCGGCGACGAGAAATCTGTATAGTAGCTGTTTCATGGCGTTCGGTTATTTGATTTCCACGATTCCGATGTGTCCCACGCGCGTTGTGCCGGTCGAGGCGATCTGCACGTTGTTGTGCTGGGCGTTGACCTCGGCGGCGCAGCGCACGAGGATCGTCACCTGCTGTTTGCCGCGCATGGCGTCGGGCAGGCGGAAGCTGTACGGGAAGAGGAACGGCGTGAAGTTGATGCACGGGGCGTCGTAGGTGCCGATGTCCTCGAACTTCACCTTCGTGAGGTCGCTTTCGGTCGTGTCGCTCCACTGGACCTTCATCTTGCCCGGACCGCCCTTCGAACTGGTGCTCGTGAGGTAGAGGTAGAGCGCGCCCGTGGCGTTGCGCAGCGTGTTGGTGCGGATGATGAAGGCCTCGCCCACCTCGTCGTTGTTCGACACCAGCGAATGGTGTGTCGTCACGTTCCACCAGAGTTTGGCGTTGAGGCTGTAATAGTGCCCGGCCTCGTCGGCGAACGGGATGTCGTACTGACGGCGTACGTCGGTCGTGAGCCAGTAGGAGGCAATGGCCCCCGAACTGCCCGGGAAAACGTCGAAGTTGTTGGTGTCGTCGTAGACCGAGAAGACCACCGAACTCCGGTCGTCGCCCGCATTGCCGATTGCGAAAGCCGGTACGGCGTCCTGCGCGAGCCACGGCCCGGCCTGCATCAGCGTCGTTGAGAAACGGGTTCCCGTGTCTGCCGAAAGTGCATCGTCCTGCGTGTTGCGGATCTGGAGGATGTATTCACCGCGGAATCGGGTGACCAGCGCGGTCAGCGCACCCGATCCGGCCGGGAGGTTCTTGACATACATTTCGGTGAAAGAACGTTGGAAATAGAGCTTCACGACGTTGCCCTTCGTGTCGCGCACGAGCTGCGGGGCGAGCGTGTGGTAGGGGAAGAGGCTCCGGTAACCGGCTTTCACATTCTTCACCCATTCCGTTTCGGTGCTCTCCTCATTGTTGGCCTCCTTTTCATAGAACGGGGCGTAACCGCCGTAGGGCGTCACGAACTCGACAGGGTCGATGCGGACCACCGTGTTGGCGTACTGCGCCAGGTCGCCCATGTCGTTCAGGGCCACCGAAACCGGGGCTGCGGGCGCTTCGTCGGTGCTGCGCTTGACGGAAGAGGCTGCGAAATCGACCACGCAGAGGTTGCCCTCGGCGTCGTTGCGGAACTCGGCGCCGTACATGTGTATGGCGACCTTGCGGTTCTGGGCATACCATCCCTGCTGTTCGGCGGAAGGGGTCAGGAACTCGTTCTTGTCCTTGAGTACGAACTTGATGCCGCGGCCGCTGGCGTCCTGTACGTAAAGTACGCTGTCGGGCAGGTTCCTGCGCTCGAAGTCGCTGGTTACCCAGCCTTCGACGGCATAGTTGTCCTCCAACTCGAAACGTCCTTCGGCGTCGAGCTGCACCTCGCTCAGGAGGCGGGCCATCGTCACCATTTCGGCGTGTTCGAACGACGTGTTGCCGTCCATCTGCTCGACGGGAACCGACACCTTGTAATCGCCGCCGACCATGCGGAAGCTGATCTGGCCCGTGCGCTTGGGCTGGGCCGTGTTGTCGGTAAAGAGGAACTGCTGCGAGGTTTCGGTGGTCTCGCCGAGCGAAATCCATGCGTCGCCCTCATCGACGGTCGCTTCCCACTTCACGTTGCTCGTGATGCCGACGGTGACGGGCGTCCCGGCGATGTCGACCCGGATTTTGGGCGACGTGAGGTTGGTTTTGATCTCGGGGGTCAGGCCGGCCTGTTTCACGCGGATTTGTCCCGCGACGCCGTGCGCCGTGCGGATGTCGAACGTCATTTCGCGACCATAGGCGTCGTTGATGGCCTTGACGGTGAGCGTCGTGCGGCCGTTGTCGTCGCCGTAAGCGGGCCATACGTCGATCCACGAGGCTTTGGGGTCTTGCGGGGCGATCTCCCAGTGTCCCGAGCGGGAGAAGAACGAAATGTCTTTCGTACCGCCTTCGGCCGGGCATTCGAACAGGTTGTCGCCGTTGAGGAAGCTCATCCCGCCCCCGCCGGTCGTGTCGTCGTCGGAGCACCCGGCAGCCACTGCCGCGGCCAGGAGCAGCGCTTTCGGACGGAGTATGTTGAAAAATTGACGGATCATATCTTGCTGAATTTTTAAGGTTTTAGTTCACTGCGCCTTTTTCCAGTTCCACGGCGCGCTTGCTCCACCAGACGGGCGTCAGCATGTTGTCGCCGCCGACGGTTCCCCGCCCGACGACCGGATAGGTCGCTTTCATCCGGGCGATCTGCTTCTCGTAATTGCCCTTGTTGGTCGAGATCAGCATTTGTCCGTAGCCCAGGCGAGTGGGCAGGACGCCTTCGTTCTGTACGTCGGGGCCGATCGGCAGCGAGGGGTAACCCGTGCGGCGGTAGTCGCACCACGCCTCGAAACCCTGCAGGAAAAGCGATACCCACTTTTGCCGGATAATCTGCTCCTGTGTGCCGTTGTAGGCGACTTTCGATCCTGCGCCGTGCAGGAACCGGTCGATGTTCGCGTCGGAGATCGAGGGATTCCACTGCCGGATCGAATTGGTGACGGCCTTTTCGTAGTACTCCTCTGCGACGGCTTCCCCGCCGGGGATCATTCCGGTGTGGGCCGCTTCGCTGAGGATGAAGAAGAGTTCCGACGCGGTCATGAACCAAACCGGGGTGGTGTATTGTTTGAGCACCGAGGCGTTCATCACGCAGGCGCCCTGGCCGTCGGGATCGACTACGCCGCTCTCCACGCCGTGCACGTCGTCTGCGGAAACGATTTTCACCCATTTGTCCATCCGGGGGTCGGAAGTCGAGGTCAGCTGGTCGATGAAGAACGACGAACATTTGTGCGAGGAGGTCGTGAACGAGCCGTCGGTCATGTCGCCGAACAGGTTGCGGAAGGGCGAGACGCCGGTGTAGTTCACTTTGGCGTCGTCGTCGCAGGAGGCGAAAACGGGGTATTTGACCGGGTTCCCGACAATCTGCTGCATGATGGCCGCCGTGCCCGCTTCGGGGCGGTTGCTCAGGCGCATGCAGAGGCGCAGACAGAGCGAGTTGGTGAATTTCTGCCAGGCGGCGATGTTGCCGCCGTAGAGCAGGTCTTTGCCCGGGACGGTCAGCGGAGAGGTATAGTTACCGTTGTTGTCCGTGGCGGTCCGGTAGAGGTCGTTGGCTGCGAGCAGCATCCCGATCAGCGCGGGGTAAACCTCCGACTGCGGGTCGATTGCCGGCTGGGTGATGTCGTCTTCGATACGGTAGGCCTCCTTGTAGGGGATGTCGCCGTAGAGGTCGGCCACGAGCGATACGAACACCGCTTTCAGGGTCATGGCTATGGCCTGTGCGTTGTGGTCGTCGTAGTTTTTGCCCAACGCGATCATGTGGTGGGCGTTGGCGGCGTAACGCTGGAAGCGGTCCCAGGGGGTTCCGAAATCCGAGGCCTGGAAAACGTAGAGGTGCAGGCGTCCGCTGGCGCTGCAGTCGACGGTATACTGCATCAGCTCGCTGTTGACCCTCCACGAACGTTCGTAGATGTAGTAGGCTCCCGTCGAGATCAGTTGTTCGAGCAGCGTATTCGGGTCGACTTTGCCGTATTCGGGGGTTTCGCCGTTGGTGTTGTACTCCTCGAACTTCCCGGTGCACGAACTGAGGCTCGTGATGGCCAGGAGAGCGAGGGCTGCGGTGTATGAAAGTATCTTTTTCATAAAGTCAGAAGCTGAGTTTGATGTTGAAACCATAGGTGCGGGTCATCGGGTAGGAGGCCGTTTCAAAGCCTCGGGTGATGCTGGATCCGTTGAGTGTACCCACTTCCGGATCGTAGAAGGGCCATTTGCTCCAACAGAAGAGGTTTGTGCCGAAGACGGCCACCGAAGCGTCCTGCAATACGCGCGTGCGGGCCACCCATTTTTTCGGGAGGGTCCACTCCAGACGCACTTCGCGCAGCTTGAGGTAGGAGGTGTCGAACGTGCTGGTCTCGACGTTGTTCATCGAATAGACGCGGTCGAGGTAGTAGGTGACGACGTTTTCGGTGATCGTCGCGTTGGGCGTGTAGACCATGTTGCCCTGTGCGTCGAGACCGCGGGCTACGACGCCTTCGTGCAGCACGCCGCCGTAACGCCCGTAGAGCGTGTTGGTCAGCTTGCCCTGGCGCGAAAGCTGGGCGTGGGTCAACGAGTAGGCCATGCCGCTCCATTGCGCCGAGAAGGTGGCGCTCAGGCGGACGCCCTTGTATTTGAACGAGGTCGAGACGCCGGCGCGCCAGTCGGGCTGGACGTTGCCCATCTTGATCCGTTCGTCGGTCGATAGCGTCGGGTAGCCGAAGTTGTCGATCACGGTCTGGCCCGAAACGTCGATGCGCGAGCCGTCGGTGTTGAGGATGTACGAGCCTTCGGGAGCTTTGGCGTAACCGTAGCCGTAGAGGTCGCCGAGCGTACCGCCGGGGGTGGCGATCACCTGTCCGCGGGCTCCCGAGGAGATCACCCACGAATCGACTCCCGGGGCCAGGCTGATGACTTTGTTCCAGTTTTTCGACCACGTGAGGTTGATGTCCCAGTTGAAGTTCCTGGTGCGCACGGGCTGCAGGCGCGAGGCGAGTTCGACGCCGCGGTTGCGGATTTCACCCGCGTTGATGTATTTCGAACTGACGCCCGTACTGTAATCCACCGGGGTGTCGATAATCTGGTCGGTGGTCGTGTTGTTGTAGAACGCCGCGTCGAGGGTGATGCGGTTGCGCAGGAACTTGGCTTCGAGGCCCACTTCCCAGCTTTCGACGTTCTCGGGCTTCATGTTGCGGAGCGCCCAGGTCGTAGGCAGGAAATAGCCGCTCGAAAAGTCGGTGACCGCATAGTTGTTGTTGATGACGAACGCGCTGGTGTCGTTGCCCACGTTGGCCCACGAGGCGCGCAGTTTGAGGAACGTGAGCCACGGCATGCTGTCGCGGAGTCCCAACGCCTTGGTGTCGGTGAGCACCCAGCTGGCGCTGACCGAGGGGTAGAAGAACGACCAGTGGCCCGGCGCAAGGGCGCTCGACCAGTCGTTGCGGCCCGTGATGTCGAGGAACAGGCAGTCGTCGTAGCTCAACTGCACCAATCCGTAGAGGCTGTTGACCATCTTGCGGGTGTGCTGGCTCTTGGTGATGACGCCCGACTTGGCGTTCGCGAGGTTGTAGACGCCTGCGGTGAGCAGTTCCTCGGCCGTAGAGGTCACCACGCGGCTCTCCTGGTACATGCTGTTGCCGCCGAGGCTGACGTTGACGTGGAACTTGCCTAAGGGGCGTTCATACGTGAGGAGGAAGTCGTTGTTCATCTCGGTATTTTCGACGTTCTGCTGCCGGTAGTAACCGTTCAGGTTCGACAGCGTGCCGAACGGCTTGCGGCGCGTGCGGAACTCGCGATTCATGTCGAGACCCGTGCGGAGCATCAGTTTCAGCCCCTTGTAAATATCGAACGTGGCGCTGACGTTGCCGTAGACGCGGTCGCGGTCCATCGTGTTGAGTTGTTCGTACGCCTGCGAGTAGGGGTTGTCCGAGAGGTTGTTCAGGGCGTTCGGATAGACGACGCGTGAGGCAGGGTCGCCGGTGAAACTCTGCCGGTACTCCTGTTCGTACCAACGTATGTCGAGGTTGTTGCGGCTCCAGAGCAGCGTGTAGGTGGGAGACGAGGTGCTGTAACCGATCATCGGAAGGTTGTCGCTGTCCTTGCGGTAGTAGTTGATCTTTCCGGCCAGCTCCACGAAGCGGAATTTCTGGGCGAGGGAGATCGAGAAACTCTGCGTCTTGTAGCCCGTATTGGGGACGATCCACGTGTTGCGCACGTCGGTGAACGAGACGCGGATCGAGCCGCCCTTGCCGTTGTTGCCCGAGATCGACACCGAGTTCTTATAGGTGGCGCCCGTTTCGAAGAACCCCTTGTACCAGTCGCGCGGTTTGAAGTCCATCGGGGTGTACATGCCGGTTTGGGGGTCGTACGAAGCCCACTGGTAGAACTTCTGTCCTTCGTAGCGGGGACCCCACGTGTAGCGGCTGTACGTGCGCGAGGCGGCTTCGCCCGTGGTCGACTGGTCGGCCTTCACGGCGTAGAACGAGTAGGTACGGGCGCCGTTGTTGCCCGGACCGTATTCGTCCTGGAAGTCGGGCCAGTAGCCGGCGCGTTCGAACGAGAAATTCGAACTGAACGTAATGCCCAGCCCTTTGGTCGCCTTGCCGGCCTTGGTCGTGATGACGATGGCGCCGTTCGCCGCGCGCGATCCGTAGAGGGCCGTTGCCGCGGGCCCTTTGAGCACCGATACCGATTCGACATCTTCGGGATTGAGGTCGGCGGCTCCGTTGCCGTAGTCGACGCCTGCGTCGGTGTTGTCGTACGCCGCGCCGCCCATGGCCGTCATGCCGCTCGACATCGGGACGCCGTCGATGACGAACAGCGCCGTGTTGTTATCCATATTGACGGTCGATTCGCCGCGCAGCGTGACGCGCAGCGATCCGCCGGGGCCCGACGAGGCGTGGTCGAAATTAAGGCCTGCCACCTTGCCCGAAAGGGCGTCGAGCCAGTTGTTCGAGACGGCGGCCGTCAGGTCCTGGTTATCTACTTTCGAGACGGCATATCCCAGCGCCTTCTGTTCGCGGGTCATGCCCAGCGCCGTGACCACGACGCCTTCGATCGCCTCGGCCTTCGGACGCATTGTCACGTCGAGCCGGGTCTTCCCCCCCCCGATTCGCTGCGTTATCTCCTCATAGCCCAGATAGGTAAAGGCCAGCTCCTCGCCCTCTTTGGCGCGGATGCTGTACTGCCCGTCGGCTCCGGTGACGGTTCCCCGGTTGGGGGCGCCCCTGACGATCACCGTCACGCCGACGAGCGGGCTTTTCCCGTCTCCGTCGAACACGGTTCCCTGTACCGAACGTTCCTGAGCTGCGGCCGCGATCGCCAGCCAGAGGAATCCGGTCAGAAGGGTCGCTGTTCGTAGTAGTTTTGTTCTCATTCTGTATGTGTTTAAGGTTCAGTCGGTAGTTGCGATAAATAAGAGACGGGTCGGATAGTGCGTCGGTTATTCGCCTTATTAATCTTATTTGTATGACAAATATAAATGCTTTCTCTGAACGCTCCAAGTTTTTTTAGGCGTAACCTGAAAATAAATTTCTTTAAAATAGGATGAGATGGGCGCTGAATTTTCCGGTTTCCGGCCCATAACAGCTTCCGGAGGGCGTTTCAGCAATGCCCCGAGGCCTGGAAATTCCCCGATGCCGGAGGTCCTGAAAGATGGGATAGAACCGAAAAAAGCCGGACGACTATCTTGTCGCCCGGCTTTATATATAGGGGTGGTTCGTATTTATTTCATCACCACCTGCGTCTGGCCGATCAGGCGGCCTTCGCTGTAAAGCTGAATCTGGTAGGTTCCGGCGGCGAAGCCCGTCGAGTTGTAGTAGATACCCACTTCGAGGTCCTGATTCTGGTAGTCGACCTCACGCATCGCCGAATAGCTCAGCCGTTCACCCTCGAATTCGAAGGTTGGCATAGCCTCGGTGGTCAGCACATAGCCGTCGGGCGAAGTGATACGCACGTAAATGGCCTTGTTGCCCGGCGTGGCCAGTTCGTTGGCCGCCAGTACGAAGTCGACGCGCAGGCGTGCGGCATTTTTGACGCGCGAAACGGGTTTGCTGCGGTCGCTGAGGGCTGCAAGGCGGATGTCGCGGGCGCGGAGCACCGAACCCACCTTGACTTTGTTATCCAGTTCGGTGGCCTTCTCCTCGGCCATGTCGGCGCGCAGGTTGGCCGACGAAATCTCCTTGCGGAACCCGACGTTCTCCTTGATCAGTTTCTTGTTGAGCGTATTGAGCGAGTCGATCTGCTTTACGTAACCCTTCATGATCGTACGCAGCGTGCCGACCTCCTTTTCATACTGTTTGATCTTCGCGAGGTTCCACGAACGTTCCTTCTTGAGGCGCGTCATCAGCGAGTCGGCGCGTTCGCGCTCGATATTCAGCCCGGTCGAAATCGAGTCGTTCGAAATCCGGAGGCCGTCGTAGTCGGTCATCAGCCGTCCCAGGTCGTTCTGGATCGAGTCGCGGTCGGCCTGCAACAGTTCGTTGTCGGCCATCTGCTGGCGGTGGATGCTGAAGTAGAGCACCGAGATCGCCACCAGGATCACCGAAAGGATGATGATGACGATGCGGTAGCCGCGAATAGATTTACCCGCATCGGGCTGCGGAGTGGTGTAATCGTCGTCTTCGAATTCCGAAGGATCGTATCCCTGTCTGTTTTCCATAGAGAACTGTTTTAATACAAAAATAGTGCACCGGGACGCAGCGTGAATCTATTTGCCATGCCGGAGCCGCCTATCCAGGCAGAATGTTATCTTTTGCAAAGATAGAAAAAAATATGAAATCCCAATGCGGGATAATGACATAACCTTATTGTTTTCGGTCTCGCCCGATGATGGTGTCATAGTTTCCCACAACTTCGGGACCCATCAGCAGCGGCCGGGGACGGGTGGCGTCGAAACGCTCGCCGATCGGGTTGCGCGCCGGGTCGTACCATCGGCATCGGATGCCTGCCAGGTCCAGCAACAGATGGGAAAGACCGTCCGCCGAGAACGGCCGGTCGAGCGCGCCGGCGATCTGTGCCGCCATATCGGGGCGGCTGCGGCGATAGGTGTCTGACATCCAGATCATGAACGGGATTTCGAACTGGTATTTACAGACCTCGGGAGTGAGCGGCAGGTCGTGCGAGCGGCAGAAGAAATCGCGGTAATCGTAGACCTCCTCGCCGTGGTCGGAGAGGTAAACGGCGATGGCGTCGCGGTCGGCGAAACGTGCCAGGATCGCATCGACGACCCGGTCGTTGTAGCGGGTGGCGTTGTCGTAGTCTGCGACGACCTGCCGCTGCTGTTGTGTCAGATCGTCGCGGTGAATATCCCCGGGCGTGAAATACGTCTCTTCCCTGGGATAGCGGTCGGAATAGCCGACGTGCTGTCCCATCAGGTGGAAGACGACCAGTTCGGGGGTGTCGCTGGGAGAGATGAGCCGGTCGTAGTCGTCGAGCAGTTCCAGGTCGTAGGAATGGCGGTGCTCATTGTGGACTGTGAACAGAAGCGGTGTGCTGCGGGCATTGAAAAGCGTTTTCAGTCCGAGATCGTGGTAATCATAGTTGCTTCCTGCGGCCTGGTTGTCCAGGTGGCAGGTGGTGTACCCGGCTTTTTTGAAGAGGGCCGGGAAAAGGGGGCTGTCCTTCCAGGACTGTCCGGAGCCGAGGCCTGCAGGCGAAAAGAGGTTGGCCAGTACGGACGTGGTCAGATTCGACGGGGAAACGACATCCCGGAAAACGAAGAGTTCGCCCCGCCGGAGTCGCTCTTCGAGCCGCGGATTGGTCGGCAGCGGATAACCGTAAAGGCTCGAATGGTGCTTGCTGAACGACTCTCCGATGATGACGACGATGCAGGGTGAGCGGAACGAGCAACTCTCGATCTCAGCCGATTCGAGCGTGCGGAGCAGTTGTTCTGCGTTTTCGACGGAGAATACGCGCCGAAACCAGAAGAGCGATGTGTGAAGCCGTTCGAAGGAGGTGAGGGTTGCCGTTTGGTGCATCATCATCTTTCCCGGAAAATCGTCGGCCCGGGTGAGTGTGTACTGAAAGTGCAGCCGGCTGACGTATAAAGCGCCGCTGCCGGTCAGCAGAAGCAGGAGCAGCATGCGTATCCTGCGGCTGCGTAACCCGAACCGAATCTTCCGGTGCTCCGCCAGCAGATACCCTGCGGCCAGCAGGACGCATGCGGCGGCCGGAAGCAGGAATGCCGGGGTTGTGGCGTAGGTTTTCAGAAATTCGAAGCTTTCGCGTCCGTCCGTTTCCCAGAGAAGCTGGATGACGGAGAACGAAAAGGGCGTTCCGAAACGGAGCAGCAGAAAACTTTCGGTCAGGGAGAGGAGGCCGAAGCACGACAGGACAAGTGTGCGATAGATCGTTCCGGCGATCCGGAATGCGGAAATTACCCCCCCCCTCCTCTTATCGTGCGGCCTCAGACATAGCGGCAGTGTCAGCAGCCAGGCCCGGAAGAGGGACAGCAGGGCTCCGTAGAACAGGTTTCTCCCGGGTACGAACGACATTTCGTTCTGGAAAAAACGAATGATGTCCGGGAACAGAGGCAGGAGTGTCGCGAGGAGCAGAAATGCCGGATACTCGCCGAAAGGGCGCACGAGGAACACGACAATACGTCCTGCGAAACAGGAGGTTGCGGAGCGTTGCATGGAACAGTGACATTTTTCTCCGCAAAGATAGGGAAAATTTCCCGTGTTGGTGTCCGATGAAAGGCCGGCGTTTATTTCATCAGGCTCGTTACGGGGTATTTAAGTCCCTTGTAGCCCGAAATATAGGCGTTGATACTGCCGATCTTGACCGGCGATTCGATGTAAAGCGGTATTTTGTTCTCGTCGTCCGAAATCCAGATCGTGAAGATCGTGCCGTCGGTGAACGAGTACCCTTCGGTCGTTCCCAGCTGGCATTCGAATTTCAGCGTGCGGTAACGGCCCATGTTGCGGATTTTCTTGTTCTCGCGTCCCAGGTAGCGGTAGTGCAGGTGCTGTACGGTGTCCTGCAGGACCATTTGCAGCGTCGCCGGTTCGCCTACGCGGAAATCCTCGGCCGAGGCCGAACGCAGGTTGAAGAAGAGCGAAATGGCGTCCATGCTCTCGGCGTTCAGCAGCATCCGTTTCTCCTTGAACGGGTTCTGGCGGCTGCGCCAGCGGGTGTGGACCACCGAATCGGGCCAGTTGTAGGTGTAATAACTCTGGAACGTGTAGTCACCCTCGCGGATGTCGCTCACGAAGCGCACGGGGCGCAGTGTCGCGGTGTCGATCCACACGGTGTATACGTCCTCCAGGTTGAAGAACCAGCGGTAGGTGGGCAGCGTGCGGCCCGCGCCTTCGACCTTGTAGAAGGATTTGCCGTCGGCGGTCTCCTCGCTCGTGGTGACCTCCACGGCCCCGACTTCCGTGTTGGGGAACATCTTGGCTTTGTAGCTTACGCGGTAGAAGAGTTGTTCGCCCGGGTGGTAGAGCTGCGCGGCGAGGGGCGAGGCTGCGGCGAGCAGGAATATGGTGAATAAGAACCGTTTCATCGGAGAGGGAATTTAATGGGTTAACGTTTTTTCGGGGTGGAATATTACGATATGCGTGAAAAATCGAGTTCCTCGCGTCCCGAGTAGTGGCGGCGCAGGGCGTCGAGTCCGCGGTTCTGGGGCTGTGTCAGCGCGGGGTCCGCGGCGAGTATTGCGGCGGCGGCTTCGCGCGAGACGGTGAGTATCTGTACGTCAGCCGTAGGGCTGGCGATTTTCAGATCAAATGCCATGCCGCTCTGCATCGTGCCGTTGATGTCGCCCGCGCCCCGCAGTTTGAGGTCGAGTTCCGCGAGGCGGAACCCGTCGTTGGTTTCGCACATCGCTTCGAGCCGCGCCCGCGATTCGCGCGAGAGCTTTTCGCCCGACATCAGGATGCAGTAGGACTGTTCGCCGCCTCGGCCCACGCGCCCGCGCAGCTGGTGGAGCTGCGAAAGCCCGAACCGCTCGGCCGATTCGATGACCATGACCGTCGCATTGGGTACGTCGACACCCACCTCGATCACCGATGTGGCCACGAGGATGTGGGCTTCGCCCGATTTGAACTGGCGCATCGACTCCTCCTTGTCGGCGGGTTTCATCTTGCCGTGGCAGATCGCCGTGATGTATTGGGGCAGCGGGAAGTCGCGCGAAATAGCTTCGTAACCGTCGGTGAGGTCCTTGTAGTCCATCGCCTCGGACTCCTTGATGAGCGGGTAGACGACATAGACCTGCCGGCCCTTGGCGATCTCCTGCCGCATGAACCCAAAAAGTTTGAGCCGCGCGGCGTCGGTGTAGTGGAACGTCTTGATCGGACGCCGGCCCGGGGGCAGTTCGTCGATTACCGACACGTCGAGGTCGCCGTAGAGCGTCATGGCCAGCGTGCGGGGAATCGGTGTGGCGGTCATCACGAGGATGTGGGGCGGCTGGTCGTTCTTGGTCCACAGCCGGGCGCGTTGCTCCACGCCGAAGCGGTGCTGCTCGTCGATGACGACGAAGCCCAGGTTGGCGAACTGCACGCGGTCCTCGATCAGGGCGTGCGTGCCGATCAGTATGTCCACCTCGCCCGAGGCGATGCCTTCGAGGGAGGCCTTGCGTTCTTTGGCTTTCGAAGCCCCGGTCAGTACGGCTACCTTGACATCCATTCCGTCGAGCATCTTGCGGATAGTGGCGAAGTGCTGGCGGGCGAGGATTTCCGTTGGGGCCATCATGCAGGCCTGGAAGCCGTTGTCCACGGCCAGCAGCATCGACATCAGCGCCACGAGGGTTTTGCCGCTGCCGACATCGCCCTGCAACAGGCGGTTCATCTGGAATCCCGTCACGGTGTCCTTGCGAATCTCCTTGATGACGCGTTTCTGCGCCCCGGTGAGCGGGAAGGGGAGTTTTTCTTCGTAAAAGGTGTTGAACACGCCCCCGACCTTCGTGAAAAGGAAGCCGTTGCTTTTCGAGAGGCGTTCCGTGCGGCGCGACTGGATGTTGAGCTGTACGCCCAGCAGTTCGTCGAACTTCAGGCGGTACTGCGCCTGCCGCAGCGCCTCCTGCGACTGCGGGAAGTGGATGTTGTAGTAGGCTTCACGCAGCGGAATCAACCCGTATTGGATGCGCACGGCCTCGGGCAGCGGGTCCGCGATGCGGTCCTTGGCCAGCGCCCAGGCGTTGCAGATGATCTGGTACATGCCCTTCGTGCCCAGCACGTTGCCCAGCTTTTCGGTCGAGGGGTAGATGCCCTGCATGCCGCTCTCGGCTTTGCGCGAAAGGGCCTGCTCCATGGTTTCCAGCTCGGGATGGGCGATCGACAATTCGCCACGGTAGAACGACGGGCGGCCGAAGACGAGGTATTCGCGTCCGACCTCGATCCGTTTCTCGATCCACTTGATGCCCTGGAACCACACCAGTTCCGCCGAACCCGTGGGGTCCTGCACAAAGGCCGTGAAACGGCGCTTACGACCCGTTCCGGCATAAGCTACTCCCGTCACGCGGGCCCGGAACTGGACGTAGGACAAGCCTGCGGCATCGGTGATCTCCGAAATGCGGTAGATGCGCGTGCGGTCGATGTAACGAAAGGGGTAGTGGCTGAGCATATCGCCCAGCGTGCGGATGCCCAGCTCCCGTTCGAGGAGTTTGGCCCGGGCGTCACCGACGCCCGCTACGAATTTGATGTCGTTATCGAGAGTGTCCACAGGGACAAATATAGTGAAAGTCGGGCGCAAAGCCAAACATGTCCGTGTTTTGCCGGGGCGCACTACTGTTCTGAAAGGCGCGATGAATGCCGGGCGGGGCTATTCCTTCTCGTCGAGCGTCGCATCGACACCCGATTTGGCGAAGGAACCCTGGTCCCAACTCTCCCCTTCAGCCGTACGTTCGGCTTCGGTGAATTCGATGTCTACTGTCTTTGTGGCAAAGTCGCCGCCGTTAGCCGGACCGTCGGTGTCGGTGAAGGTGATTTGCGCCGTGTTGAAGATTCCTTTGCCCGTAAGCTCGTAGGTCCCGTCGGCCGCGGTCGCCGCCTCCGGCTTCGGCAGGTAGGCATTGCTGCGGACTTCGATGCCCTTGATCGGGTTTCCGTCCTTGTCGGTCACCTTGCCCTTGACCTTGTAGTTGTTGTACGGGGTTCCGTACATGTCTGTCTGCCGTTTGTTCGAATCGCAAGCCGTTGCGAATCCGAGCAGCGTGGCGGCTGCCAGCAAAAGTTTCTCTTTCATGGTGCCCACATTTTAGAGATGTCCCCGAAATATAGCGTTTTTTTCGCGGATCGCCAAATCGTTGCTATCTTTGCAGTAATAATCATACATGCGATGAATCTTTCGAAATTCATACGCCGTCCGGTGCACGAGGTGCGTATCGGGCGGGTTACGATCGGCAGCGGACATCCCGTCGCCGTGCAGTCGATGACCAACACCGATACCAACGACATCATGGCGAGCGTAGCCCAGATCGAACGCATCGACCGTGCCGGAGGGCAGATCGTGCGCCTCACGGCGCAGGGTCGCCGCGAGGGTGAAAATTTGCAGCATATCGTCTGCCAGTTGCGTGCCGACGGATTCGATACGGCCATTGTGGCCGATATCCACTTTGTCCCCGAGGTTGCGGCGATCGCCGCCCTGTATGTCGACAAGGTGCGCATCAACCCCGGCAACTACCGCACGCAGAACGGCGAACTGGAGGCGCTGATCGAGCTTTGCCGCGAACGGGGCGTCGCCCTGCGTATCGGCGTCAACCACGGGTCGCTTTCGAAGCGCGTCTTCGACGAGTGGGGCGACACGCCGCAGGGCATGGTCGTCTCGGCCATGGAGTTCCTGCGGATTTGCAAACAACGCGCCTTCGACCAGGTGGTGGTTTCGATGAAGTCGTCGAATACCCGCGTCATGGTCGCCGCCTACCGCCTGCTGGTCGAGGCGATGGATGCCGAAGATATGCACTACCCGATCCACCTGGGCGTCACCGAAGCCGGAAACGGCATCGAGGGGCGCATCAAGAGCGCCGTGGGCATCGGGGCGTTGCTGGCCGACGGCATCGGCGATACGATCCGCGTCTCGCTGACCGAGGCTCCCGAGAACGAAATCCCCGTGGCGCAGTTGCTCGTCGGGTATTTCGCTGACCGTCCGGGCGAATTCGAGGTCCTGCATCCCGAACGCTACACCCCGACCGAATACCGCCGCCGTTCGAAGGTGACGGTTCCCGTCGTGCATACCGAGCTGCTCGAAGGATTCCGTGTCATCGAAGCCGTGTCGGGCAACCCGACGGCCGAACTGCGCGCTGCGATCCTGAATCTCTGCGTGCCCGACGAACCGGTCGTCGTGAAACGCCGCTATGAGGAGACCGTGCTCGAAACGCTTGCCGTGAAGGCCGCTGCCGACCTGGGCCCGCTGCTGCTGGACGGACTTGCCGACGGTATCTGGATCGACGCCCCGGGCTTTCCGGAGGCGGAAATCCGCGAGGTCGAGCTGATGATCCTGCAGGCCGCCCGCGTGCGCTTCTCGCACACCGAATACATCGCCTGCCCGAGTTGCGGCCGCACGCTCTACGACATCGAGAAGACGCTCGCCGACATCAAGGCCCGCACGTCGCACCTGAAAAACCTCCGGATCGGCGTGATGGGCTGCATCGTCAACGGTCCCGGCGAGATGGCCGACGCTGATTACGGTTACGTCGGGGCCGGACCGGGCCGCATCACGCTTTACAAAGGCCGCACGGTCGTCGAGCGCAATATTCCGCAGGAGGAGGCTCTCGACCGGCTGGTGGAACTGATAAAAGCCAACGGGGACTGGACCGACTGAGAGGCGGGTTTTATGGGCGGATGTAACCTTTGAGTGTTTTTTTTGTCCGGTTCTGCGCCCGCCGGCTTAAGAAGCCGGTCCAGGGACAGCGGAGGGTCGCATTGTTTTCCGTCCATTTTTGGCCCGCGTACATTATGAATTATGAATTCTGAATTGAAATGACCATCCTTCCCCTTGCATATCTCCCTTCGGTGGAGTATTTCACACACCTCCTGCGTGGCGGTTGTGTCGTGGACCTGGGCGAGCATTTTGTGAAGCGCTCGGAGCGCAACCGCGCGCGGATACTGGCCACGGACGGGGTGATGGAGCTTACCGTGCATGTCCGCAATGCCAACCGCCCCGGTCAGCCGGTGCGCGACGTGCGCCTCGACTACTCCAAGCGGTGGCAGCACCAGCACTGGGGCGCGTTGGTCGCCTCTTATAAATCATCTCCCTATTTCGATTTCTATGCCGGGCGGTTCGAACCTTTCTACCGTCGGGAGTACGAATTTCTCGTCGACTACAACCTGGGGCTGCTCGACGTGATGTGTTCGCTGGCGAAAATCCCGATGCCGGAGCTTTCCCAGGCCTATGTCGAAGCCGCCCCCGGCGACCTCGACCTGCGCCCCAAGCGCAAAGAAGGCCCGGCGTTGATCGCCGAGCCTTATTTCCAGGTCTTCTCCGACCGGATGCCTTTCGTGCCTAATTTGTCGTTTGCGGACCTGTTGTTCGCCGAAGGACCGGCGTCCGTTTCGGTTTTAGGACGTTGCCGACAAGGATAGATACGCTGTCGCGCAACTCTCCGGCCGCAACTTTTACCTCGATTTTACCCCGTAGCGAGACCGAATCGGATCGGTACTGGCAGGGGGCGTATTCGCTCATCGCCAGCGTGTCCGCTCCGACGATCAGCGTCGGGATCCCGATCGACGAGTAGACGCGAAACGCCTGCATGTCGTAGTCGCGCAGGCGGCGCCGCTTGTCGACGATATGCAGCGTCGGCTCGTCCTTGTTCCACATCGCCTTGTAGAGGTAATACGCGTCCTTGCACTCGCGGCGGTTGAGCGTCACCAGCCCGGCGCCGTTGATCCCGTAGGCGCGGCGCGACGAGCCGTAGTCGAACATGTTGTCGATCCATACGCCCCAGAACAGCGAGTCGTTCTGCAGGTTTTTAGCATATTCTTCGTGGAAGCGCGTCTGCTTTTCCTCGGGCATCCAGTTCGAGCGTATCTCGGACTGCGCCGTGTAACTCTTGTGTCCGATGAACCCGCTGCCGCCGTAGCTTACGGCCGAGCGCAGGTGGGACCAGTTTTTCTGCAGCTGGTCGCGCCAGACGATCACGTCGTCGGTCGAACCGCGCCGCCAGCCCACGTCCTGCCGCCAGACGATCAGGTCGGTGATGAAGTTGATGTCGCCGTTCTGGTCGCTGTAAGCCACCGTTGGGCGCGAGGGGTCCATCGTGCGGGCCGCCTCGTTGAGCCGCCGGATGTAGGGCGTTGCGTCGTCGCCGCGCGTCCAGAGGCGCGAGAAGATGCCCCACATCACCACCGACGGGTGGTTGATATTCTGAGCGATGATCTCCTGCAACTGGTCCAGCCCGTTCTGCTCGAAAGCCGGGGTGGCGTAATAGGCCACGTCGCCGAGGAACGACGAGCGGTGCAGCGGAGCGTCGATCCAGACCAGCATCCCCTGCTCGTCGCAGCGGTCGTAGAGGTATTGTGCATGGGGCATGACCGCCGAGCGCAGGGCGTTGGCTCCCAGCGTGCGGATCATCTTCAGGTCGGCGTCGTAATCCTCCGCAACCAGCGTGCCGCCCGAAAGGGCGTTGTCGTGGTAGAGCGCAACGCCGTGTACGGGGGTGCGTTCGCCGTTGATCGTCAGCCCGTCGGCTGTGCTGGCGCCGATCGACCGGAATCCGGTGCGCACGGCGACGCGGTCGGTGATGCTGTCCTCGCCGATGGAGGCCGTTACGGTGTAGAGCGCCCGATCGCGCGGACTCCAAAGCGTCGGGTTATCCACCGAGAAAGGCACGGTGACGGGTTTGCCGTCGAGGCGCGCCTTCTGGCGTTTCGAGAAAACCTGCTGTCCCTCCGAATTCGTGATGTCGATGTTCAGCGTGCAGTTGTTGTCGCCTTTCGAGGTGATGTGCACCTCGATTTCGCCCTCGACCTTTTCCGGGCCGACGGCCTGGGGATGTACCAGTACGCCGTCCGAACCGAGGTAGAGCGGCGAGATGGCCGTACGCTCGGTGAGGATCAGTTCCGCCTCGCGGTAGATACCTCCGTAGAGGTTCATGTCGGTCGAGGCGGGCAGCACGTCGTCGCGGCCGTTGTTGGTGACCACCACGAGCAGCGCATTGTCGGTTCCGAAGCGGATTTTGTCGGTGACTTCGAACGTGAAGGCCGTTGCACCGCCGCGGTGCGTGCCCACGTGGTAGCCGTTGACGAAAACGTCGGCTACCGACTGCACGCCGTAGAATTTCACGAAAAGGCGCTTGGTCGACCATTCCACGGGAATGTACATCCCGTTCTGGTAGTTACCCGTGGTTTCGAGCCAGTTATCCTGAGCCTGGGGATCGGTGTTCCAGCTGTGGGGCAGGGTGATGTGGCGGGCGTTGTCGGAGGTTTTCTCCGATTTGAAGAAAAAGCGCCACCCTTCGTTGATCGGGAAGACCTCGCGGGCGCTGACCGTCGTTGCGAGACCCGTCAGCAGCAGGAGAGTCGTCAGGTATCTTTTCATGGCACTATGGTTTAAATTGTTGTTGGTTGCAGGGGCTTTGCCGACCGGGACCGGATCGGATTTCTCCGCGCCGCGCCGGGGTTGCCGCCTGCGGGGCAATGGTTTGTCTTTTGCAAAGATAATACAACCTGCGCTCAGCGGCAAATTTTTTTCTCCGCGCCGTTGCTCCGTTTGTGTTCCATCGGGGAAATGCAGGCCGGGCGTAAAACCGGAAAACTCCGGTTTTACGCCCGGCGGGCACTTGGGGCGGCAGGGGACAAAAAAATGGCGGACCGCGCCTCTTCGGTCCGCCAAAAAGCAGGGGATGGATGTGAAACTTGTTAACTAAAAAACAACTCCTTGGGTGTCATCCCCTGCGAGAGATTCAGTTTACTGTTCGGGGGTAGGAGCGGGTTTCGTGCCGCCCTTGACCACAACGGTCACAGCCTTTGTGCGCGTGCTGAACTGGTAGGTGTAGGTAGCCGTTACGCTGACTTCGATCGGGGTCAGGATCTCCAGACCGCTGTCCTTGAGCGTTACGACGCCCGTAGCCTCATCCACCGTGATTGCGGTGTTGATGTTGGTCGTGGTGTATTTGACCGAACCCTTCAGCGCCGTTGCGAGGTTGGCGTTCAGGCCGCTCTCTTGCGAGTCGTCGAATACATTCGTGTTGTCCTGTGCTGCGAGTTTCAGCATCGAAGCCACCTTGAAGGTCTTGGTGCTTTCGCCTGCATAGATCGTGGCGTCCACCTTGCTGTCGACCGTGATCGCTGCTGCGACGGGATCGTCGATCTTCACGATGAAATACTCCGTGTCGAGCAACTTGCCGTTGAGCTTCAGCTCGGCTTTCACAATCAGGTCGAGGTTGTTCCAGTCGTTCCACGTCAGTACATTGTCGACGATTGCCGGAATCGTGCCTTTCTTGGCGAGCTCCTTGAGGGCTGCGGTCTGTGCTTTCTGGGCGGGGTCGGTGGCTGCGGCGTCGTTGACTACCGAGTACGTGATCTCCGTTCCCACGAGTTCCCCGGTGTAGGCGAATGCCTGTGCCAGTTCCTTGTTGGTTACGCTGAACGTCGAACCCGAGAGCGTCGTGCTGGCCTTGGCCTTGCCGTCCGAACCGAAGTAAGCGTTGTTCTTCGTCATCTCGGCAGTCGGCTCTACGAGCTTCACATCGCTCTTGAAGGTTACTTCGAGGCCGGTTCCCTGGGCGTCGGTGAACTTGATGCTCGGTTTGTACGAGGTAGCGTATGCAGCGTCGTTGTCGAACATTACCTTGATGACCTTATTGGCAGCGTCTGCGCTCAGATCGGCTTTGCCGGCCTTCGTTGAAACTGCTGTTGCGGCGTAGATGATACCCTGGAAGGTAGCCTTGTCGCCGAACGCATCCTTGAGAGCGTCGGTCCAGAGGAGGTCGGCGTAGTTCTTCTTCAGTTCGAACTCATAACCGCCCGTGTAGGTCTTCGATACGGCCGGGAGCGTGTAAACGCCGTCAGTGCCGAGTTTGGGCATACCCGTTACGTTGACCGTCGTTTCGATCGTCGAGCGGGTCTTGTCGGCGTGCATGTAAACAGCCTTCACTACATAGGTCGCTGTCTCCTTCAGGTCGCCCGTGAGGGTTACGTTGGCCAGCTGACCGTCGGATTCCAGCGACGGCTGCGAGATAAGCTCGATGTCGGCGGCGATACCTGCGACGGCTTCACCGTTCTTGGTAAGCTCTACGGTGTACTTTCCGGCTGCGAGAGCATCGGCTTTCGTGTAACCTGCCATCTGCTTGTAGAGGGCGGCTGCCAGGACATTCATACCGTCGTTTTTCTTGGTCAGGACAATATTTTCTGCCGTGTAGACGTTCTTATTCACAGTAGCCGACGCTTTTGCGTACTTCCACATCAGATTTGCGGCCGAAGTAGTAACGTTCGTGTTGATCCCCACAACGGTCACCTTTTGCTTGGCGGTTCCGAGCTTCAGGGTCTTGCCGGCGGTCGTCACATGAATGGTGTAATCTTTCGACGTGATCGTATTGTCGATCAGCGATACATCGCCCACCTTGTCGGTCTTAATAGCTACTGAACCATTTGCCAGCGTGTAGTTGGCGGCAGTGCCCACAACATCGGGTTTCGCTGTCGGGGCTTTGATCTCATACGTGAGGGCGTCGTTGCCCCACATCTCGGCCAGCGTGTAGAACTTCGTCCCTTCGGGATTGTAGTAAACCTGGAAATCCTTGAAAAAATCGACGGTTTCCGACGAATTGTAGGCCAGTTCGGTCGCGTAGGTATTGCCCATGCTTACCGTCTCGTATTTATCGCCTACCTTTTTGGCAAGTACCAGATGGCTGTTGATCTCACCGCCCGTGTTCTCTTTCTTGTCGGCTCCGAGGAAGGAAGTCGTGTAGTCGATACCGTATTTGTTCTCCTCGTCCTTCGAGGGAATGTTGACGTTCAGGGCAAATGCAAGGGCCTCGTTGGCTACCGAACCGAATTTGTAATTGGTCGAAACAGTTACGCGGAATTTGCCGTTCTTGGCCGACTGCTCGTCGGGAACGACGCTGATGACCGTAAAGGCCGGGTCGGCTGCTGCGCGGGTCTTTACCTTCTCGACAACGAAGCTGACGTTGTCTTTGGTGATCTCAGCGGCCTTCGATGCCGGGGAAACGCGGAAAGTCATCGTCGCCGTAGGCTCGTCCTTGGCTCCCAGGTAGTAATTCTTGCCGTCGATAGCGATATATGCGGCTGCGTCGAAGAAAACCGTGTTGTTCTGCGCTTCGTCGAGATACTCGGGAACGAAGACGATCGACTGGATGCGGCCTTCGAGTTCGGCTACGCGCTCGATCAGCGGCTCGATCTTGTCAATCAGCGCCTGCAACTCCTTGTCCAGGTTTGTGGATGATACGACACCCTGACCCAGGTTGTTGATCGTGGCTTTTCCGACGATCTCCTCGATGGCCTTCTGGTATTCGCTCTGGCTGGTCTTGATCTGATCCAGAATTGCAGCGCTTGCAGCCGACGTTGCGTCGGCCTTGGTGAAGGCATAACCCTTGCCTTCGAGATAGGTCTGGATTTTCGGGCCCATCCAGTCGCCGACATTGGCTTTCAGGTCGGCAATGGCTGTTGCGATGGCTGCATCGATCTTACCGTCCTTCTTGGTGAGCGCGGTTTCCAGGTCGCTCAGCGCCGTCGCCGTAGCATAGTAGTTGCCCAGCGTCTTTTTCAGCGCGTCGGCCGTGGTGGCTTTGCCGACCTCGTCGTTGACATACTGCTTCAGCGTGGCTTCCAGCCCGTTGAGCTTCGTCAACTGCTCTTTGAGGTCGCTTGCGCTCTCGGAGAGTTTGGCCACGTCGGAAGTGAGCTTGGTGATGTCGGGAATTGTTTTCTTGATGGCTTCAAGCTGCTCGGGAAGAGAGGATATGGTAACGTCCATACCATCGAGGCGCTTGTTGATGGAGTCGATATCGTCGTCGTAGTCCTTACAACCGACACCGGCCAGCATGGTTCCGGTCAGGAACAATGCCAAAAATTTTTTGAACAAGTTGTTTTTCATAGTAAGAAATGATTGAAATAAAGAAGTGTTTGTATGTAGTTATCAATTTGTTATCAGTATGACCCTCTTTTACGATGGTATCATATATGATACGCATGGTGCAAATATATATATAAAAATTTGCACAACAAAATTTTTGTCCAAATTTTTGAAATGGGAATGAATTATCAGGAAGAAATCCTTTATATCTCTACGAGGATCAAGGAGTTGAGGAAGGAGCGTAAGCTGACCGTACAGGAGTTGGCTTACCGGTGTGACATGGAACGATCCAATCTGAGCCGCATTGAGGCCGGACGGACTAATCTGACTGTAAAGACCATCTGTAGTATCTGTAACGCGCTGAGTGTTAACCTGCGCGATGTAATCCGCTAACGCAATATACCTATATTTATATTAATTGCGCTCAATCGGCTATTGTATGCTTATTTTGGGCTGTTTCTTGAAAATTTGTATCTTTACGGAGTTAATTTGAAACGGCTTTTTGAATACGCTTGATTTAATCGTTTGTCTTGTGCTGGTGCTGGCCGTCTGGAACGGATGGCGCCAGGGTTTCATCGTGCAGATATGCTCCCTTGCAGGGATCGTGGCAGGCATCTGGCTCGCCGCACGTTTCGGTGCGCAGGTCGGTGCATGGATGCACCTCGACCCCGACGTGGCCGCCGCGGGCGGTTTCGTCACGGTGCTCGTCGTCGTCGTGATCGTCGTGGCCATTGCCGCGAGGCTGGTGCGCAAGGTGTTTCACTTTGCGGGCCTGGGTGTCGCCGACACGGTGCTGGGCGTTGCGGTATCGGTTTTGAAGTATCTGCTCATACTGAGTGCGCTCTTCTCGGCCTTCGACAGGCTGAATGAGGATTATTGCCTCGTGGGACCGGAGACGATCGAACATTCGAAAAGCTACAAACCCGTCAAGCGGCTCTCCGAGGCCATCTTCCCGTTCCTGGAATGGGTCGGCGAGCAGGTTCCCCTGCGGGACGAAAAAACGACAGCCGATGGATAAGAAGTTTACAGCCACAGTGGTCCGTGCGACGGGCAGTTGGTACGACGTGCTGCACGACGGCATGCCTGTGCGCTGCCGCATCCGGGGCAAGCTGCGCCTGAAAGGGGTGCGTTCGACCAACCCGGTGGTGGTGGGCGACGAGGTGGTGTGCGAGGCCGACGACGGGGGCGACTATGTGATCTCCGACATCGTACCGCGCCGCAACTATGTGATCCGCCGGGCTTCGAACCTTTCGAAAGAGTCGCATATCATTGCCGCCAACGTCGACCAGGCGCTGCTGATGGCGTCGCTGCGTTCGCCCGAGACGCCCACGGAGTTTGTGGACCGTTTCCTGGTGACCTGCGAGGCGTACAAAGTCCCCGTGACGATCCTCCTGTCGAAGATCGACCTGCAGGATGCCGGGGCCGTTGCGGAGTTCCGCGCGGTCTACGAGGGCGCCGGTTACCGGGTGCTGGAAGTTTCAGCCACCGAGGACCGGGGCGTGGAGGCGGTACGCGAATTGCTCGCGGGCCGCACGACGCTCGTTTCGGGAAATTCGGGCGTCGGGAAGTCGACGCTGATCCAGGCCATCGACCCCTCGCTGGACATCCGTACGGGCGAAATCTCCGAGAGCCACCACAAGGGTCGCCATACGACGACCTTTTCGACGATGTACCCCCTGGCCGGGGGCGGCGCGGTGATCGACACGCCGGGCATCAAAGGCTTCGGGCTGATCGACATCGACGAAGCCGAACTGTGGCATTATTTTCCCGAAATGATGCAGGTGGCCCCCGGCTGCCGGTTCTACAACTGCACGCACACCCATGAACCGGGCTGTGCGGTGGTCGAAGCTGTGAAGGCGGGCGGGATCGCCTGGCCGCGTTACGAGAGCTACCTGAAAATCCTCGACGAAGATGAAAAATACCGCAAATAACGACTCCCCGGAAGCGATCTTCGATTTCGGTCCTGACGCCGCGTCTGCCGTCGAACGTATCGCCTGCCTTGCCGGGTTCATGATGCCGGAACGGTATGCCGTTTTGCGGAAAACGGTCTCCATGCGCACGCATTACATGACCGTGCTGGCCGAGAACATGTACCACGGGCAGAACGCCGCGGCGCTGATCCGCCATTGCGAGGCGTTCGGCGTGCAGGAGATGCACACCGTGGAGACGCTCTGCCGGTTCAAACCCAATCCCGACATTGCGCGTGGCACGGACCAGTGGGTCGACGTGCGCCGCCACGCCTCGACGGGCGAGGCCATCGCCGCCCTGAAGGGGGCAGGCTACCGCATTGTGGCCACCACGCCCCACCGCGAGGATGTGACGCCCGAGACGTTCGATGTCGGGCGGGGGCCTTTCGCGCTGGTCTTCGGGACCGAGCACGCCGGGATTTCCGACGAGGTGATCGCTTCGGCCGACGAATTCCTGCGCATCCCGATGTGCGGCATGGTCGAGAGCCTGAACGTTTCGGCTTCAGCGGCGATCCTCATCTATATGCTCTCCGAGCGGATGCGCCTCACGGTCGACGGCTGGCAGATGTCCGACACTGAACAGGCCGAAGTCCTCTGCCGCTGGATGCGCCGCAGCGTGAAGGATTCCGATGCGATTTTACAACGCCGGGGCTTCTCCCCGGAAATATAGGCGGGGTTTGAGCCCTGCGTAAACCGACGATATTATGATCCTGCGTAAACAATTTCTCGCGCATGTCGCCCAGACTTCGCCTTCGCCGATGCTGGTGGAGATCGCGCGCGCCGAAGGCTCGTTTTTCTATACCCCTGAAGGGAAACGCTATTTCGACCTTGTGGCCGGAGTCTCAGTCAGCAATGTCGGCCATTGCAATCCGGCTGTGGTGCGCGCCGTGCAGGAGCAGGCCGCGCGTTACATGCACGTGATGGTCTACGGCGAACTCGTCGAGACGCCGCAGGTGGAGTATGCCGCCCGGGTGGCCTCGCTGCTGCCTGCGCCGCTCGAAAGCGTCTATTTCGTAAACTCGGGCGCCGAAGCGGTCGAGGGAGCTTTGAAACTGGCGAAGCGCTTCACCGGGCGTACCGAAATCATCTCCATGCGCCGTGCCTACCACGGTTCGACGCACGGCGCGATGAGCGTCATGGGTGCTCCCGAGGGCGAGGAGTGGAAAGGGGCGTTCCGGCCCCTGCTGCCCGACGTGCAGGCCATCGAATTCAACGACTTCGATAGCCTCGAACATATTACGCGCCGTACGGCCTGCGTTCTGGCCGAGCCGGTGCAGGGCGAAGCGGGTGTCCGTCCGCCCCGTGCGGGCTATCTGGAGGCCCTGCGCAGGCGTTGCGACGAGGTCGGTGCGCTGCTGATTTTCGACGAGATACAGACCGGCATGGGCCGCACGGGCGAGTTGTTCGCCATGCTCAAATACGGCGTCACGCCCGACATCGTCTGCCTGGCCAAGGCCTTCGGCGGGGGAATGCCCCTCGGGG
>JAEZTA010000118.1 GCA_023443765.1 Bacteroidota bacterium
GCTACGAACGCCATGGCTCGCAAGGCCCGCAAACTCTTCCTCGAACTCGAAGGCGTCGACATCTACTCGGCGGCAGGCGTCGCACTGGCGTCGCTCGTCAACGCAGTTGCTGCCGGCAAGGTCGAAAAGGATGCTACCGTCATGCTCAACATCACGGGCGGCGGCGAGGAGCATTTTAAGGAGGGCAAGGACTTGTGGTACCTCAAGCCGAGCCATGTTTTCCCGCTTATCCCTGACGAAAACGACGTTGTGGAGAAGGTCGAAGCACTGTTCAACTGATCCGTTAAATAATCGGGCTTATGAGAAAGACAATCATTGTTTTATCTGTATCGTTCGTAGCGCTTTCTGCGACTGCGCAGCAACCCGTTCCCACGGGGCGCTTCGCCGATGCCGTGAACCATTGGAACAAGGAGCACGGCACACAAACCTACGAGCGTTATAAGCCCGACCAGTTCCGTGAAATTGCCGACAACATCGTTGCTTACCAGAACGCCGACGGCGGCTGGCCCAAGAACCTCGACATGCTGGCGATGCTCAATCCCGACTCGGTGAAGGCGGCCCTCAAACCGCGCCACCGCCTCTCGACGCTCGACAATGCCAACGTCTATACGCAGGTCGAATACCTTTCGAACGTCTATGCGCTGACCGAAGATACCCTCTACCGCAATTCGGCCCGCCGGGGTATGGAATACATGCTCGCGACGCAGTATCCCAACGGCGGCTGGCGGGGCTGGGATGCCGATGCCGTGACGTTCAACGACGGAATTATCTACGGCGTACTCTCGACCTGGAACGAGGTGCTCTCCGGGAAACCCATGTATGCGTGGGTCGACGGCGACCTGAAAACCCGCATCCAGGCGTCGTGGGATAAGGGCATCGACCTGATCCTGAAGACCCAATGGGTGCAGGACGGTGTGAAGACCGTATGGGCCCAGCAGTACGACCACGAGACGCTGCAACCCGTCAAGGCCCGGGCCTACGAGCTGCCCGCCCTTTCGGCCGGTGAGAGCGCCGACATCGTGATGCTGCTGATGCGTATTAAGAACCCTTCACCCGAGGTTGTCGAGGCGGTCAAGGCCGCCGCAGCGTGGTTCGACCGTACAAAGATCACGGGGAGAAAGGTTGTGACGGTACCGGTGCCCGAAGGGCTGGAAGAGGATCGGAAGATCAAGAAGGACCGCATCTTGGTAGACGACCCCGAAGCCGCTCCGATCTGGCCGCGTTACAGCGAGCTGACGGACAACCGTCCTTTTTTTGCCACGCGCGAGGGGATAAAAGTCTATGACCTGCGCGAAGTCCCCGCCGAACGGCGCGTGGGCTACTCGTGGTATGGCACATGGGGCAACAAGGTCCTGAAAAAGTATCCCGAATGGCTGCGCCGGACTAAAAGCCTGGTTCCAAAAGAGCGATAGGTCGTTCCACCGCTGATTATCCACGGTGCGCTTCGGGCGCAATATCCTAAAAACGGGTCGTAATGGCCCGTTTTTTTTGTTACCTTTGACGCGTTTGAATGGGGGAGGACCTGCAGCCGGACCCGGTTCGAACGCTATTTTTTATTCTTAATCCAAATTTTAAAACATGGAAAACATCCAAGCAAAGCAGTACCCCTGCTTCAGGCGCTGGAACCGCAAGGGCTGGTCGGTCTTTGCGAGCCTCCGACGCTACGTGACCATCGGGGTTCTCTCTGTCGGGATGTCGATCCTGCTGCTGGCGACGCAAGGTGCGTCCGCGCAGAGTGCCGACACGACCGCTGTCCTCAAGACATTGCGGATCCGCGAGGTCGGCATCACAGGGAGCCAAACAGCTCCCGCGCGCAACGCCCAGTCGCACACCCCGCTTTTCGACCGGAAAGCCCAGGCCCCGGCGCCTGTCCAGACTCTGGAAGCCGCCCTGCGCCTTGCGCCTTCGGTCGATGTCCGCGAACGCGGAGGTAAGGGGACGCAGGCCGACATCTTCATCCGGGGAGGCTCTTTCGACCAGATCATGGTCCTTCTCAATGGCATTGATTTTACGGACGCCCGCACCGGGCACCAGTCCCACGCGCTGCCGGTCGACCTCGACTGCATCTCGTCCGTGGAGCTGATCGACGGTGTGCCCGGCGTCGGGGCTTACGCCGGAGCGGTGAATATCCGTACCGCGCCGCTGCGCCCGACTTACCTGCGTTTCGAAGGCTCGGGCGGCCAGTACGGCTATGCCTACACAAATCTTTCGGGTGCAGTGACCTCGGGGCGCTTCTCGGTACTCGGCGCAGCCTCCTACCGCCGCAGCGACGGCTACCGGCACAATACCGACTTCTCGAATTACAATGCCTTCGTGCGGGCGACCTGCGACGCTGGGCGGGCCGGGTTCTTCGACCTGCAGGCCGGGTGGCAGGACCGCGATTTCGGGTCCAACGGCTTCTATGCCGCCTACAACCCTGACCAGTGGGAGCATACCGCAACGGCCCTGGGATCGCTGCGGTGGCTGAAAACCGCGGGCCGCTTCTCGCTGGGAGCCGCTGCGAGCTACCGCAAGAACTTCGACCGCTACGACTGGACCCGCGGCACGGCCATGAATCGCCACAACACTGATAATGCCGGAGCGAAACTCTGGGCCGACTGCGATTGGGCGGCAGGCGTGACCTCCCTGGGAGGCGACTATGCCTTCAACCATATTTACAGCACCAACCTCGGCGAAAAACTGTGGCATCCCGAAGGGCACTATACCCATGCCAAAGCGCGCCATACGGGCAACCTCTGGCTGCGGCATGCAAAGCAGTGGCGGCGTTTCGATGCAGCCGCTTCGGCGGGAGTGAGCCTCACGCCTTACGGCTCTTCGGCGCTGTGGAGCCTTTCCGCAGGGTGGACGCCCGTTGAAGGCCTGCGCGTCGAAGCGGGAGCGTGGCAGTCGATGCGCCTGCCTACCTTCACGGACCTTTACTATACCTCCCCGGCTCAGATCAACAACCTCGACCTTGTGCCGGAACATGCTGTCACCTATCGTCTTGGGGTCGATTATCTCAAGCGTTGCTGGAATGTCTCGGCGCAGGTCTACTACCGTGCCGGGCGTGACATCATCGACTGGGTCTGGCGCGAAGACATGGACAACAAATGGCATTCGGAGCAGTCGAGCCGCCTTGACACCTATGGCGTCGAACTCTCGGGCGGTTATGCCGTCACGGAGGGATTTCTGCGCCGCGTCACGTTTTCCTACGGTTATATTACGACCGACCGGAATGCGGACATCATCGCCAAAAGCGCCATGGATTTCATGCGCCACAAAGCGGCACTGGCCGTCGAGGTGCGTTTCCTGCGCCGGATGTCGTTGGCGCTGACCGGTTCGGTCTACGACCGCAACGGCAGCTATACCGACTATCCCCGGCCCGGCGACTCGTCCGTTACGGAGGTGCGCGACTACGAGCCTTATTTCCTGCTCGACGGACGCCTCCAATGGGAGAAGGGCATCTGCCGCCTCTATGTCGATGCCACGAACATCACCGACACGCGCTACTGCGACATCGGTGGCCTCCGCCTGCCGGGATTCTGGTGCACGGGTGGGGTGGTGCTGACCATCGGCAGGTAACTCTTCCTTCCGGGGCGGGGCATCCGTCGACAGGATGCCCTCACGTCCCGTCCGGCTGCAACTATGGTCCGGCGCAATCGTGCGCCGGACCTTTCTGTTTTTCCTGAAAACTGCCTGTTTTGTTACGGTTTTTTCGGATTTCTCCCGATTATTTTCTATCTTTGAAGTATAAGAATCTAAATGTGACGATCCTATGTCCAAACGAATCATCGAGTGCGTCCCCAATTTCAGCGAGGGGCGCGATAAAACCGTAATCCGGCAGATCACCGCAGCCATCGAGGCTTCCGGGGGCGTCAAACTGCTCGACGTGGACCCCGGCGAGGCGACGAACCGGACGGTTGTGACCTTCGTCGGCGAACCCGAAGCGGTCGTCGAGGCCGCTTTCGCAGGGGTGAAGCGGGCTGCCGAGCTGATCGACATGCGCAAACACAAGGGCGCGCATCCCCGTATGGGAGCTACCGACGTGTTGCCGCTGATCCCGATTGCGGGCATCACGCTTGCTGAGTGCGCCGAACTGGCGCGCGGGCTGGCCCGGCGCATTGCCGACGAACTCCGGATTCCGACCTATGCCTACGAGGCCGCAGCCTTCACGCCCGAGCGGAAGAACCTCGCCGTGTGCCGCGCCGGGGAGTACGAGGCCCTGCCCGAAAAACTGGCCCACAAGGAGTCTGCGCCCGATTTCGGGGCGAGACCTTTTGATGAAGGGGTAGCCCGTACGGGCGCCACGACCGTCGGGGCCCGCGATTTCCTGATCGCCGTCAATTTCAACCTGAACACCACCTCTACGCGCCGTGCCAACGCCATCGCCTTCGACGTGCGCGAAAAGGGGCGCCCCCTTCGTGAAGGCGGGTCCCCCGTGGGCAAGCCCCTCCGGGATGCCGTCGGGAATCCCCTGATGCAACCCGGAACGCTCAAAGCTACAAAGGCCATCGGGTGGTTTATCGAGGAGTACGGCATTGCGCAGGTTTCGATGAACATCACCGACCTGGCCGTTACGCCACTGCACGTCGCCTTCGACGAGGTGTGCCGCAAGGCCGACGCCCGCGGCGTGCGCGTTACGGGAACCGAAATCGTGGGGCTGGTCCCCAAACGGGCCCTTATCGAGGCTGGGAAATACTTCCTCCGGAAGCAATGCCGTTCGACGGGCATCGCCGAGGAGGAAATTGTCCGCATCGCCGTCAAGTCGATGGGGCTCGACGACCTGAAACCGTTCAATCCGGCCGAAAAAGTCATCGAATACCTGCTTGAAGCGGAGGTTCAGCAAAAGCGGCTTATCGACATGACCTGCAAATCGTTCGCCGAAGAGACGGCGAGCGAATCGCCCGCTCCGGGCGGCGGCTCGATCGCGGCCTATATGGGTGCGCTGGGCGCAGCCCTCGGGACGATGGTCGCCAACCTCTCGTCACACAAGGCGGGTTGGGACGACCGCTGGGAGGAGTTCTCCGACTGGGCCGAGAAGGGGCAGGCCGTCCTGCAGGAACTCCTGCATCTCGTGGACGAGGACACCGCGGCGTTCAATCGCATCATGGCGGTCTTCGCCATGCCCAAATCGACCGACGAGGAGAAAGCGGCGCGCAGCGCGGCCTTGCAGCAGGCGACGCTCTATGCCACCGAAGTTCCGCTGCGGACGATGAAGGCCGCGTCGCGGGTTTTTGGAATCGTACGTGCCATGGCCTCGGAAGGTAACCCCAATTCGGTTTCCGATGCAGGTGTGGGCGCATTGGCCGCCCGCAGCGCAGTGCTGGGAGCCTGCCTCAATGTGAAGATCAACGCCGCCGGGCTGAAGGACCGCGCGGTGGCCGATGCGCTTGTCGCCGAGGCGGATGCCCTGGCGGTCGAAGCCCGACGCGAGGAGGCTGAGATATTGAAGATCGTCGAATCTAAAATCGGATAATATGACACGCGAAGAGTTTCAAAACGACATTCGCGCGGGTATTCCCGACCGGCTGCCCGCCGCGAAACCTTATGACAGGCAAGTTAACCATGCGCCCAGGCGCAAGGACATCCTTTCGGACGAAGAAAAGGTGCTGGCACTGAAGAATGCTTTGCGCTACTTCCCCGCGAAGCATCACGCTACGCTGGCAAAGGAGTTCGCCGAGGAGTTGCGCAAATATGGCCGCATCTACATGTACCGTCTGCGTCCCGACTACGAGTTGTATGCGCGGCCGATCGACGAATATCCTGCCTGCTGCCGGCAGGCGGCGGCCATCATGATGATGATCCAGAACAATCTCGATCCGAAAGTAGCCCAGCATCCCCACGAACTGATCACCTATGGCGGCAACGGGGCGGTGTTTCAGAACTGGGCGCAGTATCGCCTTGCGATGCAATACCTGTCGGAGATGACCGACTGCCAGACGCTGGTGATGTACTCCGGGCACCCGCTGGGGCTGTTTCCGTCGCATCCCGACGCTCCGCGCGTGGTGGTGACCAACGGCATGGTGATCCCCAACTACTCGTCGCCCGACGATTGGGAGCGGTTGAACGCTCTTGGGGTGTCGCAGTACGGGCAGATGACCGCCGGGTCGTATATGTACATCGGGCCGCAGGGCATTGTCCACGGCACGACGATCACGGTGATGAACGCCGCACGCAAACGTTTCACGGCAGGCCGTCAGGACTCCCGCGGAATGCTGTTCGTCACGTCGGGCCTCGGCGGCATGTCCGGTGCCCAGCCCAAAGCGGGCAATATTTCGGGCGTGGTGAGTGTCGTCGCCGAGATCAACCCCAAGGCGGCGCAGAAGCGTCACGAACAGGGATGGGTCGACGAACTGCATGAAGCATTGGATGAACTGATTCCGCGTATCCGGCAGGCTGTCAAGGCGAAAGAGGTCGTGTCGCTGGCTTATGTCGGCAATGTCGTAGACCTCTGGGAGCGGCTTGCTGCCGAAGAAATTGCCGTCGATCTGGGCTCTGACCAGACCTCGCTCCACAACCCGTGGGCGGGCGGTTATTACCCGGTGGGACTGAGCTACGAGGCTTCGAACAAGATGATGGCCGAGGAACCCATGCGTTTCCGCGAATGTGTCCAGGAGTCGCTGCGGCGTCAGGTGGATGCGATCAACAAGCTGACTGCCAGGGGGATGTATTTCTTCGACTACGGCAATGCCTTCCTCTTGGAAGCCTCGCGCGCCGGGGCCGCGGTGATGGGCGAGGGCGGCCGTTTCCGTTACCCGTCTTATGTGCAGGATATTATGGGGCCGATGTTCTTCGATTATGGCTTCGGACCATTCCGCTGGGCATGTACCTCCGGGAAGCCCGAAGACCTCGAAACGACCGACCGGCTGGCCGCCGAAGTGCTGGAAGGGATTCGCAAAACGGCTCCCGAAGATATCCGGGGACAGCTGGACGACAACATCCACTGGATTCGCGAGGCCGGGCGTAATAAACTCGTCGTCGGGTCGCAGGCCCGCATCCTCTATGCCGACTGCGAGGGGCGCACGAAGATCGCGCAGGCCTTCAACCGGGCCATTGCCGAAGGTCGCATCACGGCTCCCGTAGTGCTGGGACGCGACCACCACGACGTTTCGGGGACCGACTCGCCTTACCGCGAAACCTCGAACATCTACGACGGCTCCTGCCTGACGGCGGATATGGCCGTACAGAACGTCATCGGCGACGCTTTCCGCGGCGCAACGTGGGTTTCGATCCACAACGGCGGCGGCGTAGGTTGGGGCGAGGTGATTAACGGCGGTTTCGGCATGGTGATCGACGGTTCGGAGGAGTCGGACCGCCATATCCGCGAAATGCTGCTGTGGGATGTCAACAACGGCATCGCTCGCCGCAGCTGGGCCCGCAATGAAGGGGCCGTCGAGGCCATTCGCCGCGAAATGGACCGCACGCCCGGGCTGCGTGTGACGCTGCCTGCGTTCGCCGACGAAGATGTGGTACGCAATGCACTGAACGATAACAATTAAACGCAATTATGCAATATTATACCAATCGTCCTAAGCGTATGCCATCTCCCTCCCTGGCCGGTTAAGAACCGGCTTTTGAGCGAGGAAGCGCAGAGCCGGATCCAAAGCGGAATACCTTGGATCGCTTCTGTATTCAGGCTTTTAGCCGGGTGGGGTTAGACTTGTATACGCCGCTGTAAGCGGCGAGCAAAAGCCTTCCGGGATGATACGGTATATAGTTACTAATTTAAATCCAGTTTACTTTAAATGGAATACCACCATATTACTGCGGAGCACCTTTGCGTCGGGCGTGTCCGCGAAATCCTTGAACGCCGCCTGCCGCTCACGTTGAGCGACGATGCCCGCGCACGCATTGTCCGCTGCCGCGAGTACCTCGACCGGAAGATGGAGAATGCCGAACGGCCGATTTACGGCATCACGACCGGATTCGGGTCGCTGTGCGACATTTCGGTGGGCCGCGACGAGTTGTCGCGCCTGCAGCAGAACCTCGTGATGTCGCATGCCTGCGGAACCGGGGAGCGCGTGCCCTCGGAGATCGTGAAGCTGATTCTGCTGCTCAAAATCCAGTCGCTTTCCTATGGTCATTCGGGCGTGCAACTGGCGACGGTGGAACGCCTTGTGGAGTTCTTCAACCGCGACATATTGCCGGTCGTCTACCAGCAGGGTTCGCTGGGTGCTTCGGGCGACCTTGCGCCGCTGGCCCACATGAGCCTGCCGCTGCTGGGGCTGGGTGAGGTGGAATACAAAGGTGCGGTGCGTCCCTCTGCCGAAGTGTTGGCCGAACTGGGATTGGAGCCGATCCGCTTGCAATCGAAGGAGGGCCTCGCGCTGTTGAACGGCACACAGTTTATGAGCGCCTACGGTGTCTGGTCGCTGATCAGCGCCCGTCGCCTGAGCGAGTGGGCTGACCGCATCGGGGCGTTGTCGCTCGACGCCTTCGACGGCCGCATCGAGCCTTTCTGCGACGAGGTTCATCAGATCCGTGCCCACAAGGGGCAGCTCACGACGGCCCGCAATATCCGGCGGCTGCTCGAAGGTAGCGAATTGATCGACCGGGTCAAGCACCATGTGCAGGACCCCTATTCGTTCCGCTGCATGCCGCAGGTCCACGGAGCTTCGAAGGACACCATCGACTATGTCGAAAGCGTGCTGACCACCGAGATCAACTCCACGACGGACAATCCGACGGTTTTCCCCGAGGAAGATATGGTTGTCTCGGCGGGGAATTTCCACGGCCAGCCGATCGCCCTGGCGATGGATTTCCTGGCGATAGCTCTGGCCGAGTTGGGTAACATCTCTGAGCGCCGCACCTATAAACTGATCTCCGGGGCCCGTGAACTGCCGAAATTCCTCGTGGCGAATCCCGGCCTGAACAGCGGTTTCATGATCCCGCAGTACACCGCCGCCTCGATCGTGAGCCAATCCAAAGGGCTTTGTATGCCCGCTTCGGTCGATTCGATCCCCTCGTCGCAGGGGCAGGAGGACCACGTGAGCATGGGCTCGAACGCCGCCACGAAGCTCTGGCGGGTGGTCTGCAATACCGAGCGGGTGTTGGCTATCGAGTTGTTCAATGCCGCGCAGGCCATTGAGTTCCGCCGTCCGGCGCATACGTCGCCCGCGCTGGAACAAATCCTGGCCGATTACCGTAAACAGGTCCCCTTTATTGATAACGACGAGGTGATGTATCCTCACATCGAAGCCTCCGTCCGATTCCTGCAAAGCCTATGAAACTGTTGGTAAAGAACATCGCCCGCATTGTCGGCATCGAGTCGACAGGCCGTATGAGGGTCTGCGGCGCCGAGATGAACACGCTGGACACGCTTTCGGATGCGTGGCTGCTGGCCGACAACGGCCGTTTTGCCGCATTCGGACGCATGGACGAGCTGGGTGACATTGCCGCCGACGAGGTTGTCGACGCTGAAGGGGGCATGCTCTTTCCGTCGTTCTGCGACTCGCATACCCACCTGGTTTATGCCGGAAGCCGCGAGCAGGAGTTTCTCGACAAGATCAACGGCCTCTCTTACGAGGAGATTGCCCGGCGCGGCGGGGGAATTCTCAACTCCGCCGACCTGCTGCATGAAACTTCGGAGGATGAACTTTACGCGCAGGCGATGGAGCGTGTGCGCGAGATCGTGGCGATGGGTACGGGATGCGTGGAGATCAAGAGCGGCTACGGCCTGACGACCGAAGACGAGCTGAAGATGCTGCGGGTCATCCGCCGCATCCGCGAATCGGCGCCGCTGGAGGTTCGCGCCACATTCCTCGGGGCGCATGCCGTGGCGCGCGCTTACCGGGGCCGGCAGGGGGAATATGTCGACTTGGTGTGCAACGAGATGCTGCCCGCCGTGGCGACCGAAGGGCTGGCCGACTTCGTCGATGTTTTCTGCGACGAGGGGTTTTTCACCGTCGGGGAGACGGCCCGCATCCTCAAAGCCGCGCGTCGGCTGGGCCTGCAGGCGAAAATTCATGCCAACGAACTGGCCGTCTCGGGCGGGGTACAGGTAGGTGTAGCGTACGATGCCCTGTCGGTCGATCACCTCGAACGAATGGGGGACGAAGAGATCGGGGCCTTGCACGGCGCGGTGACCATGCCGACGCTGCTTCCGGGAGCGGCGTTCTTCCTCGGCATGAGCTATCCTCCGGCGCGCAGGATGATCGAAGCGGGGCTGGGCGTGGCGTTGGCCTCGGATTACAATCCCGGTTCGTCACCCTCGGGTAACATGCGCATGGTGGTTTCGCTGGCCTCGATCCGCATGAAGATGACTCCTGCCGAAGCGATCAATGCCGCGACGCTCAACGGGGCCTATGC
>JAEZTA010000096.1 GCA_023443765.1 Bacteroidota bacterium
GATACAACTTTAATTTATACAGATGCTATGAATAGAGTTTATGTCGTGTTTATATTATTGGCTCTGTCAGGATCGTGTAATAATCGGCGACTTAAAAATGAATTAGCACTTTTAGCGAATTCAAAGATTGAACTTCCTTGTCAGCTATTAGTGCTAAAAGGCACAGATCAATATTATATTAATGAAATTTCTTCTCCAATAAAATTAATTATTTATTATGATTCCCAGTCATGTTCATTATGCATGATAGCTCATTTATCTGATTATCAAAGCATTTATGATATATCCAAAAAATTTCATTCACAATTTCAAGTAATTCCGATTTTCGCTTCATCTTTAATTCGAGGAGAAGAAACAAAAACAATATTTAAGTCTTTTAAGGTTCCAGATGTTATATATATAGACAATGATGACCGTTTTATGCAATTGAATCCTCTATTGGATCAAAGCGGCTATAATATTTTCTTATTGGATAAAAACAATCGCATTGTATTAATTGGCGATCCTCTTCAAGGAGGTTCGATGTTAGAATTATATAAATCGACACTGGACAACATGCTGGCTCACGACGGAGTCTATGTTCCCGAAAAATAATTGCGAAATGAAATTTTTCTGCGCCATTGCAACTTTGTTTTTCATTGTTTCCTGCGGGACCGCCCCAAAACCTTCCGACGCGTTGGCAGCGGCCAATATGGCAGCGCTGGAGCAGACCGTAGATATGGAGAATAGCGAGATTGAGACGGACGATGTGCTGAAATTCGGGCAGACGGCCGTTGATCTCGGTGAGATTCCGATTGGCGAAACCCGTAAACTGTCGCTGGAAGCCACGAACCGATCGGATAAACCGCTTGTACTGCTCGACGCCTATACATCGTGTCAATGCACCGAGGTCGTGTGGGAGAAAAAGCCCGTTCCGCCAGGCGGAAAAACCATATTCAAAATCCGTTTTACTGCCGAGCAGCCCGGAACGTTCTTCAAAAAGATCGCCGTGCGGCACAGCGCCAATCCCAGCCCTGTAACCTTTGCCATTCAGGGTGTTGTTACAAATAACCTGAAACCCGAAAGCCCTAACCCTTAACCCATTCCGGACGATGCGCCGCCTTTTGCCTTGTTTCTGTTCAATCCTTCTTTTTGCTGCCTGCAATACTGAGCAACGGGAGCTGAAGCAGGCACTCCGGGCTGCCGGGAGCAACCGGCCGGAGTTGGAGGCTGTGCTGGACCATTACCGCTCTGATGCGGATTCCCTGAAACTACGGGCGGCAAAATACCTGATCCGGTATATGCCGCTGCACAGATCTTATGGGGATGAAATTGAAAGACTATATGACCGTATCGATTCGATGATTCCCTGCTTTGGAGATCCTGATTCGTTAACAGCAGCTATTACTGACGAATATTTACGGGTCAAATCGCAAATCAGCACTCATTTCGATATACAAACTGTTCCCTCTGATTATTTGATCCGTAATATTGAGCAGGCGTTTGATTTATGGAGGAATAAACCTTGGGCCGGATTGCTTGATTTCGAGGAGTTTTGCGAATATCTCCTACCGTATAAATGTTATGACATGCAGCCTTTAACTGATTGGCGTTCGGATTTGACTGATCGTTATGACGGAAAGTTGGGGACGCATGAGTGTGTGCTGTGGCAGGATAACCCTCGTATAGCAGCGTCTGATGTCAACACGATATTGCAGGCCAGTAAACCTTATTTTTATGCCCAACCAAATCCGTGCCCGATTTTTCGAGCTTCTACGGTAACAAACCTGCCTACGGGACTTTGTCCTGAAACTTGTATTGCCGCAGTCCAGGTTATGCGTAGTAAAGGTATTCCTGTTTGTATTGACTTTACACCCAATTGGGCTGCCCGGTCTAAAAATCATTATTGGATGACTGTCGTTAATCATCGGCATCAGCACGAGGTGTTTTCTGCTTACGGATCGAACCCCGGTATTCCGCATTGTATTGATCGGGCCGTCAGTAAAGTTTTCCGGGTAACCTATTCTCCAAATCCAGAGGTGGTTCGTATTCTAAAAAAGGATCGGTGGATGCCAGACGCATTGCCGTGTCTTTTTACACGGGATGTGACCGAAACCTATCTGAGGACTGACGATGTGTCTTGTCGGCTGTATGATGACCTTGACCTTGATCTGGACGGGACGGTATATCTTGCCGTATTTGACGATCAGAATTGGATTCCTGTATGCTGGGGAACGCGTAAAGGTAATATGGTATGCTTTGAACGGGTGGGCCGGGATGCGTTATATATGCCGATTGCCTATGATGAGCGGCGATCTATGCATCCTGTTGGAGAGCCATTTTTCCTGCAAAATAATGGTGAGATGAAGTATATGCATCCCGATACACTTTATCGACGGGTAATTCGGATGAATCGTAAATATCCCATATATGAATATTTTACTGATATTAAGCTGAATCTTTCCGGGGGAGTTATAGAAGCTGCCACTAATCCTGAATTTCGGAACGTCAGGACGATTCTGGAATTGCCAAAGGACACACTCGTTTTTGCAGGAACAGAAATGATAAGGTGTACTGATGCTTTCCGCTATTGGCGGATTCGTTCTACGAATGGAGGATTGCTGGATATGGCAGAATTGCATTTTTATGATGGCGACCAAAAGCTCGATGCAGAACTGTTTACAACGGCAGTAGATGAAAAAAACTGCCCTGTTGTCGGCCAGATCGATGATGACGATGCCTTGACCTATGCTTCGTTGCAGGGCCCCGATAATTATATCTGGTTTGATTTCCATCGTCCGGTTAATGTGTCGAAAATTATCTGGGTCCGCCGAGGCGATGGCAATGACATTTATCCGGGATATGATTATACGCTATATTATTGGAGCAACCGGAATTGGATGGTTATCGAACGTCAACGTGCAGGCCTTCAAACCTGGATAGACTTTCAAAATGTTCCGGAAGACGCCTTGTTATATTTGGCTTGTGATACAACGGGGAGAGAAAGCCGACCTTTTCTTTATCAGAATGGAATAATTGTTTGGTATTAATTGGACGCTTATGAAAATAAGTCTTTTGCGAAAGGTAGCCGCCTTGGCGATTGGGATAGGGACTAATTTGTCGGTTGTGGCTCAGCAACCGCTTTCTTCGGCAGCGCGCCCTTCCTCCCCGGAGTCGATCCATGTCCGGCTGACGCTTGACGATGCGATCTATGCTGCGCAGAACCAGTCTATTGCCGCGATGGTCGCCAAATATACGTTCCTGTCGTCCTACTGGTCGTTCCGGTCGTTTCAGGCCAGCCGGCTTCCGTCGCTGAACCTGTCGGGTGAGGTGTTGAGTTTCGACCGCTCGCTGCGCCTGTTGCAGGATTACGATACCGGCGAACTGCGTTACCTGGACAACTACAACCTGCAAAATACGCTGGGGCTTTCCATCCGCCAGAACATCGCCCTGACGGGCGGAACGCTGCAACTCTACTCCTCGCTCAACCGTCTCGACCAGTTTGCCCCGAAGGAGTCGAAATCCTACTATTCCCAGCCCATTACGCTCTCCTATACCCAGCCGCTTTTTGCCTACAACAAATTCAAGTGGAACAAGAAGATCGCCCCGAAGGAGTACGAACTGGCGAAACGCACGTATATCGAGTCGATGGAGGATGTCACGACGCAGGCCGTGAGCTATTATTTCAACCTGCTGCTGACGAAAACCAAACACGCCATCGCGGTCAAAAACTACGCCAATACCACGGCGCTGCATGCAATTGCGGAGCAGCGGCTCCAACTGGGCAGCATCACGCAGGACGAACTGCTGCAACTCCAGTTGCGCATGCTCAACGACAGCCTGTCGATCAACGACACGGCGCTGGCGGTCCGCGAGCAGCAAATGAAACTCAACTCCTACCTGCGCTACAATGAGAATGTCGATGTCGATCCCGTGCTCGACGACCGGATTCCGGCGATCGAGATCGACTATGTCCTCGTCCTGAACAAGGCGCTCGAAAATTCGTCGTTCCATGTCGACAATGAAATTCGCTCGCTCAATGCCGACGCCGGAATCGCTCAGGCTAAGGCCGAGCGGGGAGCCTCGGCGACGATAAACGCCCGCTTCGGCCTGTCGCAGACCGGGGAGACGTTCCGCACGGCCTATTCGAACCTGCTGGATCAGGAGGTCGTCGGCCTGCAGTTCTCGATCCCGATTTTTGACTGGGGCATGGGTAAGGGGCGCGTCCGGATGGCCAAGGCGAAGGCCGAAATGGTCCGTAACCAGATCGAGCAGAACGAAATCGACTTCCGGCATACGGTCTATACGCTGATCGAGCAGTTCCACAACCAGCGCAACCAATGCGCCGTGGCTGCACGGGCCCGGGAGGTCGCCGAACGCCGCTATGCCATCGCGATGGAGAATTTCCGCCGGGGGACGGTTTCCGTGACGGAGATGAATACGGCCCAGACCGAGAAGGACCAGGCCAACCAGACTTATGTTTCGGCGCTGGCCGATTTCTGGAGTTACTACTACTCGCTGCGGCGCAAGACGCTCTACGATTTCCTGTCGCATACCGACATCAGCGCTGAATTCGACAAACTCATCAAAGAATAACCCCTGCCATGAAACAATACACGCTGTGGATGCTCTGCGCTGTGCTTCTCGGAAGCTGCGGCAAGACGAAAAAAGAGAAAACGGATGCTTCGGCCGACCGGATGCAGCACCGGATCGAATACAACCAGGTGACCGTCGACACGTTGCAGCGGCGCGATTTCCAGCGCGAACTGATCAGCAACGGCCGCCTGATCGCCTCGCGGCGCAGCACGCTGTCGTTCCCCGTGGCCGGGGTCATTGCGGCCATTGATGCGAAAAACGGCGTCCGGGTGGCGCAGGGCAGTCGGATCGCCCTGCTCGATACGACGGAATACGCTCTTCAGGCGTATAAGGCGCAGCTGGCCCTCGACAAAGCCCGGCTGAGCTTTTTCGATGTGCTCGTGGGGCAGGGCTATCCGCTGGGCGACACCGTCACACCCCCGGCCGAGGTCGTCCAGCTGGCGCGTATCCGCTCGGGTTATGCCGATGCCACGGCTTCGCTCCGGAGTGCGCTCCGAAGTCTGGAACAATGCTCGCTGCGGGCCCCTTTTGCAGGGAAAGTCGCCGACGTGGGGCAGCAGATCTATGAAAAGTCGAAAGGGGAGTTCTGCACGCTGCTCGACGACAGCCGCTTCAACGTTCGTTTTACGGTCCTCGAATCCGAATACGGGTTGCTGCGCCCGGGTATGGAGGTCGCCGTAAGCCCATTCGCCGACCTGCGGAAAGAGGTGCGGGGCCACATTCTGGCCGTCAACCCTTCGATAGACGAGCACGGGCAGGTGCAGGTCGACGCCGAAGTCGCCAACGACGGTTCGCTGGCCGACGGCATGAACGTGCGCGTCGCCGTGCGGCAGCGGGTTCCCGGCCTGCTGGTCGTCCCGAAGAATGCGGTGGTCATCCGCGACAACCTGGAAGTGCTGTTCCGCTATAAGGACGGCAAGGCGCAGTGGACCTATGTCCACACTTCGCTGGCCAACAGCCGCGAGTATGTCGTCGAGGCGAATACCGACCGCGGGGCCGAACTCAATCCGGGCGATCTGGTGATCGTCACGGGCAACCTGAATCTGGCCGACGGCTCGGAGGTCACGCTCGGCGACAACCGTTAATCCGCCGGCCATGTTACGCAAACTCCTCGACCGGCCCATTGCCGTAACGATGATCACCGTTGTCCTGATCATCCTGGGCATCGTGAGTATCCGCCTGCTGCCGGTTTCCCTCGTCCCGGATGTCGATGCGCCGTATATCACCATCCAGATTCCGGCGCAGGGCACCTCGGCGCGGCAGCTGGACGAGACGGTCATTACTCCCTTGCGCCAGCAGTTGATCCAGTTGTCGCAGCTTACCGACCTTCGCAGCGAGGCCCGCGAGGGCAGCGGCATCATCCGCCTGACGTTCGAGCAGGGTTCGGATATCGACTACCTGTTCATCGAGGTCAACGAGAAGATCGACCGCTCGGTTTCCTCCCTGCCGCGCGATCTGGAACGCCCGAAGGTGATCAAGGCCAGCGTTACGGACATCCCGGCCTTCTACATCAACCTGACGGTGCGGGGCGAGCGTCCGTCTGCGGCGAAGGACGAACTGCACCCGGTGTCGGACGAATTTTCGGCCCTGAGCCGTTTTGCCTCGCAGGTGATCACCAAGCGTATCGAGCAGCTGCCTGAGGTGGCGATGGTGGACCTGAGCGGCACGGTGGCTCCCGAACTGCTGGTTATCCCCGACGAAGCGAAACTGCGGCAGGCGGGGATTACGATGGCCAACATCGAGAGCGCCCTCCGGAAAGCCGACGTGACGCTCGGGAGCCTGACCATCCGCGACGGGGAGTACCAGTACAGCGTGAAGTTCCGGTCGGTGGTGAGCGGCCGCAGCGATATTGAGAATATTTTTCTGAAGATCAACGGACGCCTGTTCCGCCTCAGGGAACTCGCCGACGTGGTCGAGCACTCCCGCAAACGGCAGGGCATGGTGCTCTCCGACGGTCGGGATGCGGTCTCCCTGGCCGTTATCAAGCAGGCCGATGCCCGGATGTCGAAGCTCAAGGAGGAGTTGAACAAGCAACTGAGCCAGTTTCGCCGGGACTATCCGGGTATCGAATTTACGGTTACGCGCGACCAGACCGAGCTGCTCGACTATTCGATCTCGAACCTCGTGAACAACATCCTCTTCGGTACGCTGCTCGCCTGCCTGATCATCTTCTTTTTTATGTGCGACCTGAAGTCGCCGACGCTCGTGGTGCTGACCATTCCCGTGACGCTGATCGTCTCGCTGCTGGTTTTCTACCTGCTGGGAATTTCGATCAACATCGTTTCGCTCTCGGGTCTCATCCTCGGAATCGGTATGATGGTCGACAACTCGATCGTCGTCATCGACAATATTACGGCCCGGTGGCAGCGGGGCGAACGGCTCACGTGGGCCGTCACCCGGGGTACGAAAGAGGTCGTCGCCCCGATGCTTTCGTCTGTGCTCACGACCTGCGCGGTGTTCGTTCCGCTGATTTTCATCAACGGCATGGCCGGGGCGCTCTTCTACGATCAGGCGATGGCCGTCGCCATCACGCTTTTCGTCGCCTACGGGGTGGCCATCACCCTGCTGCCGGTCTATTACCGATGGTGGTATAACCGTCAGGATACGTTCCGACCTACGCCGTGGCTCCAGCGGTTCTCGTTCGACCGTATCGTCGGGCACTATGAGACGGGACTGAAATGGTTCTTCCGCCGCCGCTGGCTGATGTGGACGACCTATGCCGTCTCCATCGCGGGGTTGGCGGGCCTTTTCTGGGACATCGACAAGGAGCGCCTGCCGCAGATGACTTACAGCGACATGCTGGTGCGCATCGACTGGAACGACCGGATTTCGGCCGAGGAAAACGGCCGGCGTACGCAGGCGCTCGTCGCGTCGCTGGGCGACCGGATCCTGCAATCGACGACCATGGCCGGCGTCCAGCAATTCATCCTCTCGCACTCCGACGAGAACGGAGTGGCCGAGGCTACCGTTTACCTGAAATGCCACGAGGCCGCCGATGTGCAGCCCGTGCAGCAGGCGGTGAGCGATTACCTTGCGGCCCATGCGCCCGGGGCCCGCTGTTCGTTCGGGGTGTCGGGCAATGTCTTCGACATGATTTTTGCCGACCGGGAGGCTGCCCTCACCGCGCGCCTGCGCTCGACGACGGGCCGCAGTGCCGATCCCGACCAGTTACAGCGACTGATCGACCGCATCCGCGACGCGCTGCCCGGCCAGGAGATCGCGCCCGTCCCGATGCAGGAGGACATTCTCTATGTAGCCCAGCCCGAGCAGATGGCGCTTTACGGAGTTTCGTTCAACGACCTGATCACGACGCTGCGCAACGCCCTGAACGAGAACACGCTTTTCACCGTAACCACCGGCGACGAGTCGCTTCCGGTCGTGATCGGCAACAACCTGCGCAGTCTCGACGACCTGCTGGGCAGTACGTTTATCCATACTTCCAAAGCGGAAATCCCGGTGAGCATCCTGATGCGCCAGACGATGACCCGCGACCTGAAAAGCGTCGTTGCGGGGGCCGAGGGCAACTATTATCCGCTCGACCTCGCACCCCGGGCCAAGGACGTTCCGGCCGTCATGGCCGCCATCCGGCAGTGCGTCGCCGGGGACGAACATTTCGAAGTCAGTTTCAGCGGCAGCTATTTCTCCAACCGCGGCATGGTGGGGCAGCTCGTCGGCGTGCTGGTCGTGGCCCTGCTGCTGCTGTTCTTCATCCTGGCCGCGCAGTTCGAGTCGCTGGTGCAGCCGTGGATCATCCTTTCGGAGATCATCGTCGACCTGTTCGGGGCGCTGATCATCTTGTGGCTGTTCGGCCAGACGCTGAACCTGATGTCGATGATCGGCCTTATCGTGGTGTCGGGCATCGTCATCAACGACTCGATCCTCAAGATCGACACGATCAATACGCTGCGGCGGCAGGGGATGGAACTCAAACACGCCATCATGGAGGCGGGTAAACGACGCCTGAAAGCGATCGTGATGACCTCGCTCACGACCATTCTCGCCGAAGTGCCCTTCCTGTCCCGGGGCGACATGGGTTCCGACCTGCAGTTCCCGATGTCGCTGGTCATTATCAGCGGCATGATCGTCGGCACGCTGGTCAGCGTCTTCTTCATTCCGTTGGCTTACTACGAGATTTACAGGCCCCGCCGATGAATACCCCGCGGAACATACCCTCCCCGCGCCGCGGTATTCCCGCCTTCTCGGTGCTGCTGATCATGGCGGCGCTGACGGTGATCGGTGTGGCGATGCTGCCGATGCTCAATATCCAGTACACGCCGACGATTCCCGAACGGAAAATCGACGTTTCCTTTTCGTGGCCCGACGCTTCGGCGCGGCTGGTCGAGCAGAGCGCCACTTCGCGCATCGAAGGGGCGTTGTCGACGGTCGCCGGCTGCGAAAGCGTCTCGTCGCGTTCGTCGAAAGGGCGGGGGAGCGTCACGGTGTGGTTCCGCAAAGGTACGGATATGGCGGCGGCCCGTTTCGAGGTGGCCTCGGCTATCCGGAACCTCTACGCCAAGCTTCCTGGGGAGGTCAGCTATCCCAATATTTCGCTCACCACGTCGGGCAGCCGCGAATCCGAAACCCTGGTTTACACCATCAAGGCCGATCTGCCGTCCGAACGCATCGAGGAGTATGTTTCCAACTATGTTTCCGCACCGCTTTCGCGGATCGGTGGAGTCGGTAAAGTCTCTCTTTCGGGGGTTACGCCCTTCGAATGGGTCATTACGTTCGACCCCAAGGCCATGGAGGCGGTCGGGATCACGGCTTCGAACCTCGCGTCGGCTTTCAGGGACTATTTCCGCAGCGAGGTGGTCGGCCTCACGACCCTCGCTGGGGAGGACGGCAGCGACCGGAGCATCGTTCTGAAACTGCGCAACCGCGCGTCGCTCGATTTCGGCGAAATCCCCATCCTGCGCCGGAACGACCGGATTTACTACCTGCGCGATTTCGCTTCGGTGCGCTGGAGCGAAGCTTTGCCGACGAGCTATTTCCGGATCAACGGCCTGAATACCATCAACCTCGCCGTCTCGTGCGAAGGCCATACGAATATGCTGCGCGTCACGCAGGCGGTCCGCGAGGAGATGAGCCGCCTGCAGGCGGCTTTCCCGGCCGAACTCTCGGCGACGCTCACCTACGACGCTTCGGAGTATGTCACCGGGGAGTTGCAGAAGATTTACCTGCGGACACTGCTGTGCGTAGGCATCCTGCTGCTGTTTGTCTACCTGGTCAGCCGCGACCTGCGCTACCTGTTCATCATCATGGTGACGCTCGTCGTGAATATCCTTGTGGCCGTGGTCTTTTACAACCTGCTTCGGCTGGACATCCATATCTATACGCTGGCGGGCATCACCGTGTCGCTCGGAATCATCATCGACACGTCGATCATCATGGTCGACCATTACAGCTATTACCGCGACCGGCGGGTTTTCGTCTCGATTCTCGGGGCTCTGCTTACCACCATCGGGGCGCTGGGGATCGTCTGGTTGCTGCCCGAGAAACAGCAGGCCAACCTGACCGATTTTTCGCTCGTGATCGTCATCAATCTGGTCGTTTCGCTGCTCGTGGCGCTGCTGTTCGTCCCGGCGCTGCTCGACCGGTTCCCGCTGGGACGCAGCATGACGGTCTCCACCATCCGCCGGAGACGGTTTACCGTGCGCTTTTCGCGCCTCTACGGGCGGTTTATCGCCTGGGGACGCCGCCACCGCTGGATTTTCATCGTGGTCCTGATCTGGGGCTTCGGCATCCCTACTTTCCTCCTGCCCGACAAGATCGAGACGAAGGGCGGGAAACCGCTCCCGAAACGCTCCGAATGGTATAACAGCATCATGCAGAGCCGGTTCATATCCGAACACCGTGCGACCATCGACAAGGTTCTCGGGTCGTCGCTCCAACTGTTCAATACCGCCACGGGGCGTTACAGCAATTTCCGCGAACCGGAACAGAAGGTGCTGTATGTCAACGCCGGCATGGCCGAGGGATGTACCGTCCAACAGCTCAACGAGGTGGTGCGGCACATGGAAAACTACATCAGCCGTTTCGACGAGGTGGAGATGTTCCGCACGCGCATCTATTCGTACGACAATGCGCAGATCGAAATCACGTTCAAGCCCGAATTCGTCTATACGGCCTTTCCCTCGATGCTCAAGCAGGAACTCACGGCAGCGGCGATCAACTTCGGCGGGGCGACCTGGCGTGTCTGGGGTATCGACGACAATTCGTTCAACAACAATGTCGTAAGCAGCTACCGTCCCAACCAGATCCGGCTCCGGGGCTACAACTACGACCAACTGTCGGCTTATGCCGATGCGC
>JAEZTA010000100.1 GCA_023443765.1 Bacteroidota bacterium
GTACAGTACAAGCACGGACTGACTTCGGAGTACGATCTTTTGACGGCCCAGGTGCAGCTGAGCAACCTGAAGCCTACGATCCTCCAGACCGAGAACTCGATCAAGCTGGCCAAACTGATGCTCAAGATGTACCTTTCGATTCCCGAGGACGTGGCGATCGAGGTGGTGGGCGAGTTGGATGCCCTGCGCAACGACGTGCTGGCGGGGACGGACGGCCTGACGACCGACGTGACGGACAATTCCGACCTGCGCTCGCTCGAATTGCAGGAGGAACTGCTCCATCGCTCGCTCAAAGCCGCCAATGCGGGGCGTATGCCGACGCTCGCGGCCTTCGGGTCGGTCTCCTATACGGGTAACGACATGGAGCCGTTCCTGGATATGGGCGGCGGTACCGACAATTCGAAATACTTCTGGACCCATCCCATTTCGGTCGGCGTGCAACTGTCGGTTCCCATCTTCTCGGGCCTGACGAAGATGAACAAGTCGCGCGAGCTGAAGAACCAGATTTCGCAGATTTCGCTCCAGCGCAGCTATGCCCGCCAGCAGATCGACGTGCAGGTGCGCTCGGCGCTCAACGACCTGCTGACCGCCCGTGAAACGATGTACGCCCAGGAACTGACCGTCGAGCAGGCCCGCAAGGCCTACAAGATCTCCGACACCCGCTACCGTGCGGGCGCGGGAACGATCCTCGAACTCAACAGCGCACAACTTTCGCAGACGCAGGCGCAGCTGAACTTCTCGCAGGCGATCTACGACTACCTTTCGGCCAAGGCCGAGTACGACCGCATCATCGGACGCGAACATGACAAATAAATAAAAACAGGATAAGAACCTATGAAAAGAATCGTAATTTTAGGAATTGCGGCCGCTACGATTGTCGGTTGCACGGGTAAGAAGAGCGCCGTCGTTACGGAAGACAAAGGCGTGCTGACCAGGAGCGCCCTTGCCGAGGAGGCTACGGTGCGGCTGACGGAGGTGTTCACCTCCGAGATCGAACCCTACAAGGAGAACGACATCACTCCCGCCGCTTCGGGCGTGCACATCGACAAGATCATGGTCGAGGTGGGCGATCCGGTGCGCGAAGGCCAGCTGATCGTGTCGCTCGACCCCACGCAGTACACCCAGCAGCTGGTGCAGCTGAAGACCGTCGAGGACGATTACAACCGTCTGCTGCCTGTTTATCAGGCCGGAGGTATCTCGACGCAGCAGATCGAGCAGGCCAAGGCCCAGCTGGACGTGCAGCGTGAAGTGGTCGCCAACCTCAAGAAGAACATCGAGGTCCGTTCGCCGATTTCGGGCGTTGTCACGGCCCGCAACTACGAGTCCGGCGACCTGTTCGCCCAGCAGCCGATCCTGCACATCATGCAGATCGACCCGCTGAAAGTCATCGCCAATATTTCGGAGCAGTATTTCTCCAACGTGAAGGTCGGGATGCCGGTGAAACTGACGGTAGACATCTTCCCCGACGAGGAGTTCACGGGTACGGTGTCGCTGATCTATCCGGCGCTCGACCCCACGACCCGCACCTTCAAGGTCGAGGTTAAGGTTCCCAATGCCAAACGTACGCTGCGCCCGGGCATGTATGCCCGCACGACCTTCGACATGGGCAGCAAGCAGGGTGTGATGGTTCCCGACGTGGCTATCCAGAAGCAGGTCGGCTCGGCCGAGCGTTACCTTTATGTCATCGTGGGCGATTCGGTTGCCGAGCGTCGTTCGGTGGAGGTAGGCCGTCAGGTCGGCAGCAGCGTGGACATCCTGCGGGGTGTTGAGCCGGGCGAGCAGGTGGCCGTCACTGCGCTGTCGAAACTCTTCGACGGGGCCAAAGTGGAAGTTAAAAAAGACTAAAAAAGACCCTTTCCAATGAAGATATACGAAAGCGCGGTCCGCAAACCGATCTCTACGATCCTGCTTTTCGTCGGCGTGATGGTCATGGGCCTCTTCTCGCTGATGAACCTGGCCGTAGACCAGTATCCCGAGATCGAAATACCCCAGATTTCGGTCATCACCTTCTATCCCGGCGCCAATGCCGCGGATATCGAAACCAACATCACCCGTGTGCTGGAGGACAACCTCAATACGGTGAGCAACCTCAAGAAGCTGACTTCCAAGTCGCAGGATAACGTCTCGATGATTACCGTCGAGTTCGAATACGGCTCCGACCTGAGTGAAGGAGCCAACGAAATCCGCGACGTGGTGTCGCGTGTGCAGTCGATGCTGCCGGACGACATCGACTACCCGACGATCTTCAAGTTCTCGACCTCGATGATTCCCGTGATGATGATCGCCGTCACGGCCGACGAGAGCTATCCGGCACTGAACAAGATCCTCGACGACAAGCTGGTCAACGTGCTGAACCGCGTCGACGGCGTGGGCGCCGTGTCGATCATCGGTGCGCCCGAACGCGAGGTGCAGGTCAACGTCGATCCCGCCAAGCTCGAAGCCTACAACCTGACGGTCGAGCAGTTGGGCCAGATCATCGCCGCCGAGAATGTCAACATCCCCAGCGGTACGATCGACATCGGTAACAACACGTTCAACATCAAGGCCGACGGCGAGTTCAAACTCTCGGACGAGCTGCGCAAGGTCGTGGTGTCGAACGCCGGAGGCCGCACGGTGAAACTCTCGGACGTGGCCCAGATTCGCGATACGCTCGAAAAAGCGACGATGGACGAACGCGTCAACGGCCAGTTGGGCGTGCGTGTGATGTTCCAGAAGCAGTCGGGCGCCAACACCGTGGATATTGTCCACGAAATCCAGTCGCGCCTGCCGGAAATCCAGAAGACCCTTCCGAAGGACGTTCAGATGGAGCTTATTTTCGAAGGTTCGAAGGAGATCACCGATGCTATCGGGTCGCTTTCGGAGACCATTCTCTACGCCTTCATCTTTGTGGTGCTGGTGGTGATGGTGTTCCTCGGCCGATGGCGTGCGACGATGATCATCTGTATGACGATCCCCGTGTCGCTGATCTGTTCGTTCATCTATCTGTTCGCCACAGGCTCCACGCTGAACATCATTTCGCTCTCGTCGCTCTCCATCGCTATCGGTATGGTCGTCGACGATGCGATCGTGGTGCTGGAAAACATTACGACGCATATCGAGCGCGGTTCCAACCCGAAGGAGGCCGCCATTTACGCTACCAATGAGGTGTGGCTGTCGGTTATCGCCACGACGCTCGTGGTCGTTGCGGTGTTCCTGCCGCTGACGATGGTCCCGGGCATGGCCGGTATCCTGTTCCGCGAGCTGGGCTGGATCGTGACGATCGTGGTCTGTGTTTCGACTCTGGCGGCTATTTCGCTGACCCCGATGATGTCGGCCTACCTGCTCAAACTCGAAGGAGGCGTCCACGACTACAAGGGTCTCGGCGTGATCTACAAACCTATCGACCGGGCGCTCGCATGGCTCGATGCAGCCTATGCCCGTTCGCTCAACTGGGTCGTACGCCACCGTCGGATCACCTTCTTCTCGATGATGTCGATCTTCGTTGTGTCGCTGGGCCTGCTGACGCAGGTTCCGACCGAGTTCTTCCCGCCCTCGGATAACAGCCGTATTTCCGCCACCGTCGAACTGGAGCAAAATATCGCTGTGGAGTATACCGCACGCATCGCCCGTCAGATCGACAGCATTATTTATGCGAAGTACCCCGAAATCGTGCTCGTATCGGCTTCTTCGGGCGCCAACTCTTCGGACGATGCCTTTGCGGCGATGCAGACCACCGGTTCGCACATCATCAACTACAACGTGCGCCTGTCCGATGTGGAGGATCGCGAGCGTTCGATCTACGTCATCTCCGACCTGCTGCGCGAGGACCTCAACAGTATTCCCGAGGTACGCCAGTATACGGTGACCCCCGGCGGTATGTCGGGTAGCATGAGCGGTTCGGCGACCGTCGACATCAAGGTCTTCGGCTATGACATGGACGTTACCAACGCCATTGCCAACGACCTGAAGGAGAAGATGGGCCAACTGCCCGGCGTTCGCGACGTGAAACTTTCGCGCGACGACCTGCGTCCCGAATACAACGTCGTCTTCGACCGCGACCGCCTGTCGTATTACGGTATCAGCAGCGCTGTGGCATCGCAGGCCGTACGCAACCGCCTCGACGGTCTCGTGGCTTCGAAATACCGTGAGGACGGCGATGAGTACGACATCATCGTGCGTTATGCCGAGCCGTTTCGTAACCGCATCGAGGACGTGGAGAACATCACCCTCTACAATGCGCAGGGCGGTCCTGTGAAACTCAAGGAGGTGGGAACCGTGCAGGAAGAGTATGCCGCGCCGATGATCGAGCGAGAGAATCGCCAGCGTGTCATTTCGGTTAAATCGACCCTTGGAGCCGGTGTTGCGCTGGGCGACGTGGTCGCCGAGGTGAACAAACTGATCGACGAATATCCTACGCCCGACGGCGTGGACCTGGCGGTCGGCGGTACGGTCGAGGACCAGGGCGATGCCTTCTCCGACCTCGGAACGCTGCTCATCCTGATCGTCATCCTGGTTTACATCGTGATGGCCACGCAGTTCGAGTCGCTGAAATTCCCGTTCATCATCATGTTCACCATTCCGTTCGCCTTTACGGGTGTGTTCCTCGCCCTGTGGATGACCTCCACGCCGCTGTCGCTGATTGCCCTGATCGGAGCCATTATGCTCGTGGGTATCGTGACGAAGAACGGTATCGTGATGGTCGACTACATGAACCTCTTGGTCGAGCGCGGTTCGGGTGTCTTCGACGCGGTGATCGCCGGCGGTAAGAGCCGTCTGCGCCCGGTGTTGATGACTTCGTTCACGACCATCCTGGGTATGTTGCCGCTGGCAATCGGCACGGGAGCCGGATCGGAGACCTGGCAGCCGATGGGTATCGCTGTGATCGGCGGTCTGACCTTCTCGACGATCCTGACGCTCTTCATCGTTCCGGTGCTCTATTCGATCCTTGTGAACCGTTCGCAGCGCAAGGAGAAGGAGAAACTGGCACAGGTAGCTGCTAAACACCAGGCAAGCAAACATTAATTGAAATTACAACTATGAAAGCAGTATTTTTGTCCTATAACCAGGCGCTGACCGACCGCGTGAATGCCATCCTCGACGAGCAGGGTATCCGCGGCTTCACGAAGTGGGCGTTGACCGAAGGCCGAGGTTCGGTTGACGGCGAACCCCACTACGGCACGCATGCGTGGCCTTCGATGAACGCTTCGATCCTGGCGATCGTCGACGACGAGCAGGTCGCCCCGCTGATGGACGCCTTCCGGGAACTGGATGCGGCGACCAAATTGCAGGGTTCCAGGGCGTTTGTCTGGAACATCGAGAGCGGATTTTGATCTCACGGGCATCTTTCGCCCTGCCTTGTCCGGCCCGAATGGGAAATACGTCGTGTATGTCCCATCCGGGCCGGCCGGCGTTATGCCAAAACCTGCTCCGCGATAATCAAAACCTGCCAATGCACATCGCTCAAATCCCCGAACGGGACGTACTCCGGTACTGCCCGCCCGGGGTTTTTCACGCTACGCGGCATCTGTATGGTCCGGACCGGAATCGGAATACCCCGAAAATCCGGTCGCTGTGGGGCTTATCCGCCCGGGACCGTTTTGTCCGGCGATAATCCGGAAAATAAGTGTATCGTTGGGGAATTTTTTCTATCTTTGGAGTCGTTACGACACGTTTATTTTGTCGGGATCCCTTGCCGGACCGCCATGCGATTCGGTTTTGGGCTCATCCGGCTTTTTCGTATTTTTGGAAACATGAAACTCACCTTTCTGGGAACCGGTACTTCGCAGGGCGTACCCGTCATCGGCTGCCGCTGCAAGGTATGCACGTCGGCGGACCGGCGCGACAACCGTCTGCGCACCTCGGCGATGGTCGAGACGCGGGGCGTGCGCATCGTCATCGACGCCGGACCCGATTTCCGCTACCAGATGCTCCGCACGGGCGTGCGGCATCTCGACGCCATTCTGCTGACCCACGAGCACAAGGACCATATCGGCGGTCTGGACGACGTGCGGGCTTTCAATTTCGTCGATTACCCGCCGACCGTCCACAAGGTCCATATCTGGGCCGCCCCGCGGGCGCTGGAGTGCGTGCGCAAGGATTTCGACTATGCCTTCGCGCAGGACAAATACCGCGGCGTGCCGGAGATCGAACTGCACGAAATCGACACCGCAAGGCCGTTCCGTGTCGGCGATGTGGAGATCGTGCCCGTGTCGGGCCACCATTCCGAACGCTTCGAGGTCACGGGCTTCCGCATCGGGACGCTGGCCTACCTGACGGACTTCAAGACCATCGAGGACGCCGAGGCCGAAAAACTGCGCGGTACGGAGGTGCTGGCGGTCAATGCGCTGCGTTTCGCCCCGCATCCGTCGCATTTCAACCTCGCGGAGGCGCTGGCGCTGATCCGCCGCGTCGGGCCGCGCGAGGCCTATATCACGCATATGTCCCACGAAATAGGCCTGCATGCCGAGACGGAGGCGACGCTCCCGCCGGGCGTGCACCTGGCTTACGACGGGTTGGAGGTGGAAATTTAGGCTCGCATTCCGGCCGCATGCGGTAAGCTTCCGTCAAGGCGGGGGCGGGGCCGGACTTGTAGATGCGGCGGAACGCCGCGAAAACGGCGGGCGGAGATGCAAAACATGAATAAAAAAGATATGAAGACATTGGCAAATAAGGTAATCGTCATTACGGGCGCATCGTCGGGTATCGGCGAGGCGATGGCGAAGGTATACGCCGCGCAGGGCGCAAAAGTGGTGCTCGGAGCGCGCAACGTGCAGAAATTGCAGCTTCTTGCGGGCGACATTCGCGCCCGGGGCGGGCAGGCGGCCTACTGCGGGGTGGACGTGACGAAGCCCGAGGAGTGCCGGGAGCTGATCGAAACCGCCGTGCGGGAGTTCGGCGGCATAGACGTGCTGATCTGCAATGCGGGTATTTCGATGCGCGCCATTTTCGACGACGTGGACCTCGGGGTGCTGCACCGGCTGATGGACGTCAACTTCTGGGGTACGGTCAACTGCTGCAAGTTCGCATTGCCGTATCTTCAGGCGTTGAAAGGCTCCGTCGTGGGCATTTCCTCCGTCGCCGGGCTGCACGGACTGCCGGGCCGCACGGGCTATTCGGCTTCGAAATACGCCATGACGGGATTCCTCGAAACGCTGCGTATTGAGAACCTCAAAAAGGGATTGCACGTGATGATCGCCTGTCCGGGTTTCACCGCTTCGAACGTCCGCTTCTCGGCCCTCACGGCCGACGGGAAGCAGCAGGGCGCCACGCCGCGCAACGAGTCGAAGATGATGACTCCCGAGGAGGTGGCCCGCATCGTGGCGAAGGGCATCCTCCGGCGCAAACGCCTTTGCCTGATGGAGAGCGAGGGGCGCGCCACGCACTTCGTCAAGAAGTTCGCCCCGGCGTTCCTCGACCGGATGTTCTATCTGGTGATGTCCCGCGAGCCGGATTCGCCTTTCAAGTAGCCGGAAGTCGGATGACAGGGGCGGGAACTTACGAAAGGTTCCCGCCTTTTTGCACCCTTTCCGCGGGACCCGTTTTTCGGCGGGCGGGGGGGCGGTTGCCTGCCTACGGAGTATGTCCGCAGCCGCACCAAGGGCGGAGAGAAGGCGGGGTAGTCCTTCTTCCGTGAACGGAAAATTCCCCGGAACCTTTGCGGAAAGGTTCCGGGGAATTTTCTGGGTGGAAGCCGGTTCTCCTATTTGGAGAAGATCGACGAGATTTCCTTGTAGTTGTGCACGCGCTCGATGACGTCGGCGAAGAGGTCGGCGACCGACAGGACGGTGAATTTGTGCAGGTCCTTGTTGGGGTTGAGCGGAATGGTGTCCGTCACGATCACCTCCTCCAGCGCGCTTTCGTTGATGCGCTCGTAGGCCGGGCCGGAGAGCACCGGGTGGGTGATGGCCGCGCGGACGCTCTTTGCGCCGCGCGACATGAGCATGTCGGCGGCCATGCAGATCGTACCGGCCGTGTCGATCATGTCGTCGACGATCAGCACGTTACGGCCTTCGACGTCGCCGATGGCCGTCATCTTGCCCACGACGTTGGCCTTGGCGCGCTCCTTGTGCGAAATGATGATCGGCGTGCCGAGCAGTTTCGAATAGGTGTTTGCCCGCTTGGCGCCGCCCATGTCGGGCGCTGCGATCGAGAGGTCCTCGATGTTGAGGCTCTTGATGTAGGGCACGAAGATGCCGCTGGCGTAGAGGGCGTCGACCGGAACGTCGAAAAATCCCTGGATCTGGTCGGCGTGCAGGTCCATCGTCATCACACGGTCGACACCTGCGGCCATCAGCATGTTGGCTACCAGCTTGGCGCCGATCGGCACGCGGGGACGGTCCTTGCGGTCCTGACGCGCCCAGCCGAAGTAGGGCATCACGGCCACGACCTGATGGGCCGAGGCGCGGCGCGCGGCGTCGATCATCATCAGCAGTTCCATCAGGTTGTCCGAGGGCGGGAAGGTCGATTGGATGATAAAGACCGTACAGCCGCGGATCGACTCGTTGTAGCAGGGCTGGAATTCGCCGTCGCTGAAGCGCAGGACTTCCGACTGTCCGAGCGTCGTGCCGAAGCTCGCGGCGATCTTTTTGGCCAGATACTCCGAATCGCGACCGGTGAAAATTTTGATTTTGTGGATAGCCATAGATTTCGAGGATTTTTTTGACGTTGCAAATATAGAACAATATGATGAAAAAACACGCCCGCCCGGGCGTGTTTTTTCATCATTCGGTTAAACTTTTCCGCTGCGGCCCGGTTTTCATTCCGTAGCCCCGGGACGTTTCTTCCCGTTGCGTGACGGCAGGGGTCAGTTCTGTCGCAGACATTCGCCGATGAAGTCGAGGATCTCCTCGCGCCCCACGGCCTTTTCCGACGAGGAGACGAACATCGGCGGCAGTTCCTCCCACTGCTGGGCGAGTGCGGTCCGGAACCGTTCCACGCTCTTTTCGCGCTGGGTTTTCGAGAGCTTGTCTGCCTTGGTGAAGATGATGCCGAAGGGGATGCCGTTTTCGCCCAGCATCTCGATGAACCGCAGGTCGATCTTCTGGGGTTCGAGGCGGATGTCCGCCAGCACGAACAGGAAGTGCATCTTTTCGCACTTGATGACGTAGTCGGTGATCAGTTTCGAAAACTCGCTGCGCTGTGTTTTCGACGTGCGGGCGTAGCCGTAGCCGGGCAGGTCGACCAGATACCAGGCGTCGTTGATGCGGAAGTGGTTGATGAGACGTGTCTTTCCGGGCGTCCCCGACACCTTGGCCAGCCCTGTGCGGGCGGTGAGCATGTTGATGAGCGACGACTTTCCGACGTTGCTGCGCCCGATGAAGGCGATGTCTTTCAGGTCGTCCTTCGGGACCTGCGAAATGCGCTCGGACGAGCATTTGAATTCGGCTTTGGTGATCTGCATCGGTATCTGGTTTTATACAAAGGTACGAAAAAGCCGGATGGCTGCAAACCTGGGTTGCGTGCGGGGCTGTGAAACCTTCCGGCTGCTAAAAGGGTCGTTACGACCCCAAAGGTACGAAAAAGCCGGATGGCTGCAAACCTGGGTTGCGTGCGGCTCCGTAAAACCTTCCGGCTGATAAAAGGGGCGTTACCTCCTTAAGGCCGCGGAAAAGTCCGGATTGCGCCTGCGATTTGCGTAACGCAGGGGTCGGCTACTTTTTCCACGCGAGCGACACCCACAGCGGACAGTGGTCCGAGGCGACGGTCGAGGTGTCCACCTGCCGCTCGGTGACGACGGCCGATTCGGGCAGTCCGCGGCCGAGGATGTAGTCGATGCGGATGGAGGGCTTGCCGGACGGGAAGGTCATCTGCGTGGTGTCCGAAAGGGGCCGGAATGCGCCGCCCAGCCCGTCGAGGACGGTTTTGGCGACCTTCATGTTGAAGTCCCCGGCCAGCAGCACCGGTTTGCGGCAGGTGTCGGTGACCGTGCGGATGATCGGCAGCGACGCGCGCTGGTCCTCGGGCGTAAGCGAGAGGTGGGTGACGCAGACCACGTAGTCGGGAAACTCGGCGACGAACAGTACGCGGGACTCTTCGCGTCCCGGAAGCGGGATGCGGCGCACGGCGAGCGGTTCGTCGCGCGACAGCAGGCCGACGCCGTAGGCGCCGCCGTCGTAGTCGATGGCGCGGCAGAAACGGGCGTGCATGCCCGTCATTTCACCCAGCTCCCCGGGGATGAAGCGTCCGGCCATGCGTCCGGTCACGCTGTCCAGTTCCTGAAGGGCCACGATGTCGGGGGCCGTGCGGTTGATGATCTCCGCCACGCGGCCGAGATCCTGAACATTGTCGATGCCGCGGCCGTTGCGGATGTTGTAACTCATAAATTTCAGGGTCGTCTGCCGCTGCGTGCAGGCGCCCAGCAGCAGGCCGCACACGGCGGCCGGCAGGAGAATGCGCAGAAAGGGTTTCATGTCGGGAAAGTCAATTTTCCACAAAGATAAGACAACCTGCGCGAAAGATCAAATTTATTTCCTCCGGAAATGCGGGTTTAGCATCCGATTTGAAGCGGACGACGTGTGATTCCAAAATTTTCGCAGTCTATGAAAACACCTTTCCTGACGATGCTGTGCGCCGCTGCGCTGGCCGTCTTCCCTCCGCAGGCCGAAGCCTGCACCCGCGCCGTTTACCTCGGACCCGACGGCATGACCGTCACGGGCCGGACGATGGACTGGCGCGAAGATCCGCTCACCAACCTCTACATCTTCCCGCGGGGCGTCGTGCGTCGCGGTGCGAACACGGACAAGACCGTCTTCTGGACCTCGAAATACGGGTCGCTCTTGGCCGCCGGTTACGACATCGGCATCACCGACGGCATGAACGAAGCCGGGCTGGTCGCCAACCTGCTGTTCCTGCCCGAGTCGGTCTACGAACGTCCCGGCGACACGCGCCCCGTCATGGGGTTGAGCGTCTGGACGCAGTATGTGCTCGACAATTTCGCCACCGTGGACGAGGCCGTGGCCGAACTTTCGAAGGAGAAGTTCCGCATCGACGCTCCCGACCTGCCCAACGGCGTGCAGTCGCGGCTCCACCTGGCGATTTCCGATCCTTCGGGCGACAGCGCGATCTTCGAGTATCGCGACGGCAAACTGGAAATCCACCACGGACGGCAGTGTCAGGTGATGACCAATTCGCCCTTTTACGACGACCAGCTGGCGATTCTCGGCTACTGGCGGCAGATCGGCGGCCTGACGATGCTGCCGGGGACCAACCGCGCTTCGGACCGCTTCGTGCGCGCGTCGTTCTACATCGACGCCGTCGTGCAGACCTCTGACCCGAAGATCGCCGTGCCGGCCGTGATGTCGGTCATGCGCAACGTCTCGGTTCCCTACGGCATCTCCACGCCCGATAAGCCGCACATCGCCTCGACGCGCTGGCGCACGGTCTGCGACCAGAAGAACCGGGTCTACTATTTCGAACCGACGCTGGCCATGGAGACCTTTTGGGTCGACCTGGCGGCGATCGACTTTTCGGAGGGCAGCGGCGAGCGCACCCTCACGCTTGCCGGCGGGCAGACCTATGCGGGCGACGCCACGGCGAAATTCCGGAAATCGGCCAAGCCCTTCGTCTTTCTTTTCGGAGTTTAGGGGGAACGTAAAATGCGCAATTTCGGCTTCGCTGAAACAATTGCACGATATTTACGTCAGCAAACTAAATAATTGTGAATTGTTCAGCGGTGCCGCGGGTATTTGTTGTTGAACCGGTATCCGACGCCCAGCATCAGGAAGTTGGGCATGTGGAAATCGCGGAGACTGTAACCGATGTGGACGTAGGAACTGCGCGTCACGGCCACCTTCAGGGTGAGCATCTGGTAGAAGGCCTTCAGGTCGCCGCCCTTGTGCAGGAAGTTGGTTCCCAGACCGACCCCGATGTTGAAATAGGGCATCACGAACTCGGCACGGGCCGAGACGCCGAGCGCCAGCTGCCTGTCGACGCCGGGTTTCTCCACCGTCAGGTCGGCGCTGCTGCCCATCTCCACGATCTGGTCGGCGATGGCTACGTTGGCGCTGCCGTCGTACACGCCGTCGAGCGACACGCCTGCACGGAACTTGTAGCCGAAGTTATACATCGAGGCGAAGTTGAATCCCAGAACCGTGTAGGCATCCGGCGCGGCATACTGCTTGTCGCCCACTTCGATGCCTTTGCGCCGCCACGAGCCGAAGAGCGTGAGATCGTAGCTGAAATGGCGCGGGAATGCGGGGCAGACCGTCCGCGGGGCCATTTCGGCCGATTTCCGTCCGAAATTGTAGGTCAGGCCCGCGCGCAGTCCCACGGCGTTGAGTCCCGCGTTGGGGAATTTGGTGTTGCCGTTGGAGAAGTGCGTGAGGCTCAAGCCCGCCGTGAAGTCCACCTCGCGCGTGACGCGCCAGTCGAGGAAGAAATCGGCGTTGAGATAGGCGTTCATCTTCGAACCCATCATCTTGTTGAGGGGGTTCACGGCGTCGTCGTAGGGTTTCCAGCCGAACGAGAGGCCGAAATTCCATTCGTAGTTGAACGACAGCCGCGGGCTGATCCGTGCGATGCGCGCGCCCTGGAACAGGTAGACGGCGATCGGGTTTCCGAGTTCGTCGGGGTTTCCGAAGTCGTAGTAAGCGGCCCCGATGCCCTGATAGGCGCCGCCGTAAATTTGGTCGGGGATTGATCCGGGACGGAACTGGAACGAGTAGCGGAGGTGTCCCGAGAGGGAGAGGTCGATGGGCTGTCCGGCGCGGTTCTCGCCTTCGACGAAGGGGTTGGTCGGGAAGATGTATTCGGGGCGGAACTCCGCGCCGATGCGGTGCATGAAACGACGCCTGGAAGCGGTCGTATCGCGGGTCTGGACGATTGATCCGTCGGCGTAGCGGGTGGCTGACATCCGCCCGGAACTGTGGGGTTGCGTCGCCGTCCGCCGCCCATGGAGGTATCCGGCTCGGTATCCCGCCTCGTATCCGGCTTTGTAGCTTGCGCGGCAGTCGTTGTCCCAGCTTTTGGGGATCGCTGCGCTGTCCGCCGCAATCACTTCGGCCGCCGTTTTTTCCATTCGCTCCGAACACGGTTCCGAAGCCTGTGCCGGGCTGTTCAGAAACAACATGCCGAAGAGCGTATATTTCAGAATCGGGGCCCGCAAGGCAAATTTCATAGCAGGGTAGAAGTTCGAAAGTTTCGGCGAATATACAAATTTTCCCCGGAATCGAGACCGTTTCGGCCGGAATTGTCGCGAAGTTTTTTATCTATTATGTGAAATAACGGATTATTTTTAGTTGAAATGTGTAATTGAATATTTATATTTGTATAAGCGCCTGTACGGGTTTTGATGATCCAACTGGAGACCGGGAGGGAGACGGCGAGCCTGACATTCCGCTAACAGTTATTCTTACAGAAGATAAATATGCTGTATGTATCGGCGTGGGTGTCGCTTCATACAGTGCAAAATATCGGGAAGCAAGATGAAAGAGACGGATACTATGCAGTCGTATAAATACCTGCAAGCCATTTTTGGGGACAAGTGGGGCGATTGGGGCGTGAGCGTCGGGTTTCTCCTGCTCATCGCGAGTTGGTTCGTTCCGCGGAATACGGCGGATTTCTTGGTTGATTTCATCGTTACGGGACTTATGCTGGTTGTGGCGATCCGGATCGGCTGTATGATCGTCCGTGTCCGCCGGGGTGATGAATTGTCTCGGGAGTCCGCCCGGTCGGTTCGTTTCCGGGAGGTGATAGGCAATATCGTCTTTCTCTCGTTTTTCGTCATTGCATTACTGCTGATTGCCTGGCGTTATTTGCGGTAGTGATCCGGCCGAATGCCACTAAAAAATCCACCTTGGGAGAGGTGGATTTTTTAGGTGGCGGAATATGCGGCTTAATACCCGAGTATGCGCAGCATTGAGCGGTAGGACTGCTCCCTGGCGCACAGGTCGCCCGGAACAAGCCCCCCCCCTTCTCAAAGGGGGATTTGGGGGGATTGTCTGTGCGGTGTATTGTACGCGCCCCGGCTGGCGTTCGGATTTAGTACCCGAGTATCCGGAGCATCGAGCGGCAGGACTGCTCCTTGGCGAACAGGTCGCCCGGAATAAGTCCCCCTTCTCAAAGGGGGATTTAGGGGGATTGTCTGTGCGGTGTATTGCACGCGCCCGTCGGGGCGTTCGGATTTAGTATCCGAGTATTCGTAGCATCGAGCGGTAGGATTGCTCCCTGGCGAACAGGTCGCCCGAAGCAAGTCCCCCTTCTCAAAGGGGGATTTAGGGGGATTGTCTGTGCGGTGTATTGCACGCGCCCGTCGGGGCGTTCGGATTTAGTATCCGAGTATGCGCAGCATCGAGCGGTAGGACTGCTCCTTGGCGAACAGGCGCGTGTAATACTCGTTGTCCGACTTGTCGCGGTCGATGATCACGTGCTTGGGTGCGGGGATCAGGCAGTGCTGGATGCCGCCGAAGCCGCCGAGCGACTCCTGGTAGGCTCCCGTGTGGAAAAATCCGATGTACTGCGTGTTGCCCGCTTCGAGTTTGGGCAGGAAGATGGCGCTGGTGTGGCACTCCGAGTTGTAGAAGTCCTCGCTGTCGCAGGTCAGCCCGCCGAGCAGCACGCGCTGGTATTCCTTGTCCCAGTTGTTCACGGCCAGCATGATGTAACGCTGGTTGATGCCCCACGTGTCGGGCAGGGTGGTGATGAACGACGAGTCGATCATGTACCAGTTCTCGCGGTCGTTCTGCTGTTTCTGGTTGACGATCGAGTAGAGCACCGCGCCGCTTTCGCCCACGGTGAACGAACCGAATTCGGTGAAGATGTTGGGTTCCTCGACGCCGTTGCGCTGGCAGATGTTCTTGATCTGCGCCACGATCTCCTCGGTGAGGTACTCGTAGTCGTATTCGAAGTTGAGCGAGTTCTTGATCGGGAAACCGCCGCCGATGTTGAGGCTGTCCAGCTCGGGACAGATGGCCTTCAGCTCGCAGTAGACGTTCATGCACTTCGACAGCTCGTTCCAGTAGTAGGCCGTGTCCTTGATGCCGGTGTTGATGAAGAAATGCAGCATCTTGAGCTGGAATTTCTTGCTGTTGCGGAGTTTTGCCTTGTAGAAATCGACGATGTCGTTGTAGCGGATTCCCAGCCGCGAGGTGTAGAAGTCGAACTTGGGTTCCTCCTCGCAGGCGATGCGGATGCCGACCTTGCACTTCTTGGTGAACGAGTCCTCGAACAGTTCCAGCTCCTCCTTGTTGTCCAGCACGGGGATCGTGTTCGAGAAGCCGTCGTTGACGAGCTGGGCGATATTCTCGACGTACTGCGGGCGTTTGAAACCGTTGCAGATGATGTAGCGGTCCTTGTCGATGATGCCGCCGTCGTAGAGGGCGTTGATGATGTGGATGTCGTAGGCCGACGAGGTTTCCAGATGGATGTCGTTCTTCATGGCCTCTTCCAGCACGAACGAGAAGTGGCTCGACTTGGTGCAGTAGCAATAGTTGTACGAACCCTTGTAGTCGACCTTCGCCATCGCCACGTTGAACATGCGCTTGGCGCGGTTGATCTGCTGGGAGATCTTCGGCAGGTAGGTGATTTTGAGCGGAGTTCCGTACTGTTTGATCAGTTCCATCAGCGGAATGTCGTGGAAATTCAGCTCATTGTCCTCGACGGAGAACTCATCCTGCGGGAAATCGAACGATTGTTCGATCAGGTCGATGTACTTGTCTTTCATGGCTCGTTCGGTAAAGTTTTTACAATCCGGCCCGGTTACTTTGCAATTTTCGGGCGAAAGTAGCTCGCCCGGATTTTGGAAAAAATCGGGATGCAAAATAGGCGAATATTTTTCGGATAACCAACACTTTGCCCGATTATTTTGAAAAAGCCCCGTTTATTATTGCTTTTTTCTTTGAAAAAGGGTAATTTTGAACCCGGATTAAAAGGATTTTAACTGTGCTGATTCATACCCTCACACAATATCTGGAGTCGCATAAGCGGCTCGTCGTACCCCAACTCGGAACGTTCATCGTCAAGGAGCCGGGCCGGAGCGTTGTTTTTTCGGAGTTGCTCAAGCGCGACGACGGCGTGCTGCGGGGCCTTCTCCGTGCCGAAGGGCTGGGTGAACTGGAGGCCGCGGGCGAGATCGACCGTTTCGTCTTCGAGATCCGCCATGCCGTGGAGCACGGCGCGGAGTACCGGCTGGAGGGCTTCGGGGTGATGAAACCGGGTCCCAATGCGACCATCGCTTTCGTTTATGAACCGCGGTCCGGGGCGGAATCCGTCGCCGACGAGGAGCCTGCCGGGGGAAAACGTCCGTCGTTGCAGCCCGAGAAGGTGGCCGAGGCGGTGAAGACAGCCTTCGCCGAGCCGCGCGTGTCGCCTTCGGTGAAGATGAATCCCGATCCGTCGGTGCGCGGCCTGCGCTACGGCAAGCCGCCGAAGAGCACCGATGCCTACCGTTATGTCGACCGTGCCCCGCGCCGCCGTGCCGACCGCTTCATCTGGATCGCCGTGATCGCTGCGGTGTTAGCCATAGCGGCCATTGCTTTCGGCCTCTGGAACGATGCCAAAGAGAAGCAGGCCGATGCGGAATATATCGAACAGCCGCAGGCGGCTTCGGAAATTCCGGCCGCAGCGCCCCAACCCGAACAACCCGAATAAATGACTGAGATCACCACCGTAAAACAACGCTTCGGCATCATCGGCAACTCCCCGCTTCTGGACAGGGCGCTGGAGGTGGCCCTGCGTGTGGCTCCGACCGACCTGACGGTGCTCGTCACGGGCGAAAGCGGCGTGGGCAAGGAGTTTTTCCCGCAGGTCGTCCACGCCTATTCCGCGCGCAAACATAATAAGTATATTGCCGTAAACTGTGCCGCGATCCCCGAGGGGACGATCGACTCCGAGTTGTTCGGCCACGAGAAGGGCGCCTTTACCGGCGCCGTGGAGGCCCGCAAAGGTTATTTCGAGGAGGCCGACGGAGGTACGATCTTCCTGGACGAGGTGGCCGAGTTGCCCCATTCGACCCAGGCGCGCCTGCTGCGCGTGCTCCAGACGGGCGAATACATCCGCGTTGGTTCGTCGAAGGTGCAGAAGACCAACGTCCGCGTGGTCGCCGCCACGAACATGAACCTGCAGGAGGCCATTGCCAAGGGCCGGTTCCGCGAGGACCTTTACTACCGTCTGGGGACGGTCCCCATCACAGTCCCTTCGCTGCGCGAACGCCCGGAGGATATTCCGCTGCTGTTCCGCAAGTTTGCCTCTGACGTGGCCGTGCAGTACCGCATGCCCGCCGTGACGCTCGACGATGCGGCCCGCGAAATGCTGAAGAATTACTACTGGCGGGGGAATATCCGCCAGCTGAAGAACGTCGCCGAGCAGATTTCGGCCATCGAGCAGACCCGTGTGATCACTTCCGAGGTGCTGGCGAAATACCTGCCCCCGCAGGGCGGCGGTGCGCCGATGCCCGCCGGGGCGATGCACATGGACGACACGATGTCGACCGAGCGTGAGCTGCTCTACAAGGTGCTTTTCGACATGCGCGCCGACATCAACGACCTCAAGCGGATGATCTCCGA
>JAEZTA010000162.1 GCA_023443765.1 Bacteroidota bacterium
ATTCAGATGCTCCTCGACGAAGGTTCGTTCGAGGAGTTCGATATGTTTGTGACCCACCGTTGCTACGACTTCGGCATGGAGAAGAAGCACACCTTCGGCGACGGAGTGGTGACGGGTTACGGTACGATCGACGGACGCCTTGTGTACGTTTTCGCACAGGATTTCACGGTGACGGCCGGTTCGCTGTCGCTGTCGATGTCGGACAAGATCTGCAAGGTGATGGACATGGCCCTGCGTAACGGTGCTCCCTGCATCGGCATGAACGACTCGGGCGGCGCCCGTATCCAGGAGGGTGTCAACGCCCTGGCTGGCTATGCCAACATTTTCCAGCGCAACGTGATGTCGTCGGGCGTCATCCCGCAGATTTCGGCCATCTTCGGCCCCTGCGCCGGCGGTGCGGTTTATTCGCCTGCGCTGACCGACTTCATCATCATGAAGAAGGAGACTTCGAACATGTTCCTCACCGGCCCGAAGGTCGTGAAGACCGTGACGGGCGAGGACGTGACGCAGGAGCAGCTGGGCGGTGCCGCGATGCACACCACCAAGTCGGGCGTGGCGCAGTTCGCCGTTGACACCGAGGAGGAAGGTATCGAACTGATCAAGAAGCTGATCTCCTACATGCCGCAGAACAACATGGAGGATGCTCCGCTGGCTGTCTGCACGGATAAGATTACCCGTCTGGAGGATTCGCTCAACGACATCATTCCAGACAACGCCAACAAGCCCTACGACATGGCCGAGGTTATCAAAGCCATCGTCGACAACGGGGAGTTCCTCGAATCGGCTGCGGGGTATGCCAAGAACATCATCACCTGCTTCGCCCGTTTCAACGGACAGTCGGTGGGCATCATCGCCAACCAGCCTAAGTTCATGGCCGGTGTACTGGACATCAACGCCAGCCGCAAGGCCGCGCGCTTCATCCGTTTCTGCGACGCCTTCAACATTGCGATCGTCACCCTCGTGGACGTTCCGGGCTTCCTGCCGGGCACGACCCAGGAGTACGGCGGCGTGATCACCCACGGCGCGAAGCTGCTGTTCGCTTACTGCGAAGCTACGGTTCCCAAGGTTACCGTGACGCTGCGCAAGGCTTACGGAGGCGCTTACATCGTGATGTCCTCGAAGCACATCCGCGGTGACATCAACTACGCATGGCCGACGGCCGAGATCGCCGTGATGGGCGCCAGCGGCGCTGTCGAGGTGCTCTACGGCAAGGAGGTAGCCGCCATTGCCGACCCCGCCGAGAAGGCACAGTTCGTGGCTGACAAGGAGAAGGAGTACAACGACAAGTTCTCGAACCCCTACAACGCTGCCCGTTACGGTTATATCGACGACGTGATCGAGCCGCGCAATACGCGTTTCCGTGTGATCCGCGCCCTGCAGTCGCTGGCAACGAAGCGTTTGCAGAACCCCGCGAAGAAACATTCGAATATCCCCCTCTAACAGCCTGAAAAATGATAGTACTTACAGTAACGAGCTGGGGATGGTCTGAGATACTTTGGGTATCGCTGATCGGTTTCAGCCTGGTGTTCATCCTGCTTGTGGCGCTGATCTTCATCATGAAGGCTTTCGGCGCCTGCTTCAAGGTTCGTCCTGCGAGCGGCAAGAAGGTTGACGCCCAGCCGATGATCAGCGACGAGGAGATCGCAGCCATCACCACGGCGCTCAAAATTTACAAGGGAGCGCTGCACGATCGGGAGTCCGAGGTGCTGACCATTCTCAACATCAAGCGGGCCTATTCGCCCTGGAATTCGAAAATTCACGGTTTAACCCAGCTTCCCGACCGGAAGTAGAACTAACAAGACAATGAAAGATTACTCACTGAAAATCAACGGACATCATTATAACGTCCAGATCGACAACGTGAACGAGACCTCGACGGTTGCGCACGTCGTGGTCAACGGCGTGGATTACGAAGTCGAGATCGAGGGCGCCAAGGCCTCGTCGGTCTCCAAACCGCAGGTCGCTCCGGCTCCCAAATCGTCGAACAGCGCCATGATCACCCCTTCGACGGCTACTCCTTCGCCGCGTATCGCTCCCGCTGCCCCCTCGTCGGGTTACAGCGTGAAGTGCCCGCTGCCGGGTACGATCCTGAGTGTGAAGGTCGCTGTCGGCGACACCATCGCGACGGGTCAGACGCTCGTAGTGCTCGAAGCCATGAAGATGGAGAACAACATCGACGCAGACCGCGGTGGTGTTGTGAAGCAGGTCCTCGTACAGCAGGGCGCTACGGTAATGGAAGGCGACGTTTTAATCGTAATCGGATAGGCTTATGTGGAGTGCACTGACTTCCAGTTCCAATTTCGTGCTGGACAGTCTCGAAAACTTTGTCGAGTCGACCGGCGTCGCCGGTCTCTTCGCCAACATGGGCTGGGGCAGCCTGGTCATGATTTGTGTGGCTTTTATCCTGTTGTACCTCGCCATCAAGCATAAGTTCGAGCCGTTGCTGCTGCTGACCATCGCGTTCGGCATGCTGTTGACGAACCTTCCCGGAGCCAACCTCTTCCATACGGACCTTTTTGCCGGAGGACATGTTCATTGGGACATTTTTGTCGCCAATGCGGGGCTTCTCGATTACCTCTACCTGGGTGTGAAACTCGGTGTCTATCCCTGCCTTATCTTCGTGGGTGTGGGTGCTATGACTGACTTCGGTCCGCTGATCGCCAATCCCAAGAGCTTTCTGCTGGGCGCTGCCGCACAGCTCGGTATCTTCCTGACGTTCATCGGCGCCTATGCGCTCGGATTTTCGCCCAACGAAGCCGCTTCGATCGGTATCATCGGCGGTGCCGACGGTCCTACGTCGATCTACCTCACCGCTATCCTGGCGCCTGAGCTGCTCGGCCCGATCGCTGTGGCTGCATACTCCTACATGGCCCTTGTGCCGGTGATCCAGCCGCCCATCATGCGCCTGCTCACGTCGGAGAAGGAGCGTAAGATCAAGATGCGCCAGTTGCGTCCGGTGTCGAAGACCGAGAAGATTCTCTTCCCGCTGATCATCACCGTGATCATCGCGCTGCTGCTGCCGTCGGCTACGCCCCTCGTAGGCTGCCTGATGCTGGGTAACCTGATGAAGGAGTGCGGCGTGGTGGACCGTCTGTCGAAGACGGTGCAGAACGAGATGATGAACATCGTCGTCATCTTCCTGGGTCTTACGGTAGGCGCTACGGCTACGGCCGAGGCGTTCCTCAATTCGCGGACGCTGTTCATCCTCGTGCTGGGCGTCATCGCCTTTGCGATGGGTACTGCCGGTGGTGTGCTGCTGGCCAAGGTGATGAACTTCTTCTCGAAGGAAGGCAATAAGATCAACCCGCTGATCGGTTCGGCAGGCGTTTCGGCTGTTCCGATGGCCGCCCGCGTGTCGCAGACCGAGGGCCAGAAGGCCGATCCTTCGAACTTCCTGCTGATGCACGCCATGGGTCCCAACGTGGCCGGCGTGGTCGGTTCGGCGGTTGCCGCAGGTATTCTGCTTTCGTTCCTCGGATAAGGGATATTCCGGGCCGTAAGGTCCGATGTCTGACAAAAAGAGGGTTCCGGTTCGCCGGGTCCTCTTTTTTTGTGCCCTGTTCATTGCGGATGTACCTTTTTTTGCTATATTTACGAAACTGAACTTCAAATACCCGATTGCCATGAAACGCTTGATTGCATGGACCGTGTGCCTCGTGATGCTGCATTGTGCCGCATTTGCAGACGGATTGACGGAAGTTGGCGCTGCGCCTGTGCCCGGAATGCCTAAATTCGGGGGAGGAGGCCCTGTCACCTTCAAACGCTGGGTGCTCCGGAACCTCGACCTTTCGGGCAGCCTCTTCAGCGAAGGCGATGAAATCCGGGGCGAAATGTCGTTCACGGTGGCGAAGAACGGGAAACTCAAAGAACTCGACGTGTCGCAGCTCGGAGTGTCGGCCCTGACCCGGCGCATCGAAAAAGCCATTGCTGCATCGCCCGCATGGGTGCCGGCCATGCAGGATGGGAAGCCGCAGGCGCAGGCCGTGAAGGTGCGTTTCGACCTGCGGCTGGTGCGGGATGCCTCCGGGGCGCTCTGTGCTGAGGATATTGCCGCTTACGGGCAGGCTGACAAGTCGCCGGCTTTCCGGAACGGCGGTCCCCGGGAGTTTCAGGCATGGATGGTTCGGCTGGCCGACAGTCTGATGGGCGTTTCCGTGGAGGAGTTGCAGTATCGGGTGTCGATCCGTTTCGTGGTCGAGCGCGACGATACGATGTCGAACATCGACCTGCAGGCGCGACGCGGCAAGGGCTATGCAAAGAAGGGGGTGCGGCAACGGCGCTATGCGGTTCCGGTCTGGACCCCTGCCGTGATCGACGGGGAGCCGGTTCGTTTCCGAAGCTCTATATCGCTCGATTTCAGTCCCGAGCAGGAGCGGGTCGAAGACGTCGATTCGGACGGGCTTCCTGCGCCTCACCTGATTGCCGAGAAGATGCCCGAGTTTCAGGGCGGCGACCTGAATACCTTCCGTACATGGGTTATGCGTAACGTCAGCTATCCGTCGGAAATGCTCAAAAATGGTGTCGGGGGCCGTGTCCTGGTTAACTTTGTCATCGAATGCGACGGGTCGCTTTCGTCGATCAAAGTGATGCGTTCGCCGGATCCGCAGTTGACGGATGCGGTAGTACAGATATTGGAGAATTCGCCTTTGTGGAAACCCGGCGTACAGGAAGGTAAAACGGTTCGGGTGAAATACACGTTACCGGTCGATTTCCGGATTCGGTCGAAAAAACCGTCTCCTCTGCCAGGCAGTTTCAGCCGGAGTCAAAATAACCCCCGCCCGTATTGATGCAGGTTGCGGAGTACTCCTTACAAAGTGTTTTACATTAGCATTGTGAATGATGAATAGTCCCATTCGTTTTATTCTGGCTGTAGGCGTGTTTTGCGCGCTCCTTCCCGGACGGGCGTCGTCCTTGAGCGACAGCATGCCGGACAATCCTCCGACGGCCGATTCTTTGGCTGTTCTGGTCGTCGATTCGCTGGCTGTGGCGGCTGCGGATTCACTTTCGGACGAAGCTCCTTTCCTGCTCGCCGATCCGATGCCCGCCTTCAACGGGGGCGGTGTCGCGGAGTTTTGCCATTGGGTGCAGGAGCGGCTGGTTTATCCCGACGAGGCGCTCGAAAGTTGCATTAGCGGTCGGGTGGTGATCGCGTTCGTGGTCGAATGCGACGGCTCGCTGGGTGGGATGAGCGTAATGAAGACGCCCGACCGGGTGCTTTCCGATGCTGTCATGCGCGTCATGCGGGAGTCTCCGCTCTGGAAGCCCGGTATGCGCGACGGGAAGCCCGTGCGGGTCCAGCTCGTCATCCCGATCGACTTCGCCGTGCATGCAGAAACCGTACCTGAGCCTACGGAGGAGATCATGATGCCGACGTTTCAGGGTGGGGGTGTAGTGGAGTTCAAGCGCTGGGTGCTCCGCAACCTCAAATTGGAGGACGATGTTTTCCAACCCGGGGACGAAGGGTGGGTCGATGCCGAATTCAGCGTCAATAAAAAAGGCCGGGTCCGGAAGGTCGATACGCCGGCGTTCAGCGAC
>JAEZTA010000008.1 GCA_023443765.1 Bacteroidota bacterium
TTGTTGCAACAATGAACAAAGACGCAATCATCAAGCTCGTCAACGAGCAGATGTGGGCGAAGACGGACGCCGATGTTCCGTCGTTCAAGGCTGGTGACACGATCACCGTCTCCTACCGAATCATCGAGGGAAGCAAAGAGCGCGTGCAGAGCTTCCGTGGTGTGGTTATCCAGATCAAGGGTGCTGGCAAGACCAAGATGTTCACGATCCGTAAGATTTCGAACGGCGTGGGCGTTGAGCGTATCTTCCCGCTTTACTCGCCTCATATCGACAAGATCGAGGTGAACAAGATCGGTGTCGTACGCCGTGCACGTATCTACTACCTGCGCGACCTGACCGGTAAGAAGGCCCGTATCAAAGAGAAGCGCATGACCCGCTCGGAGAAGAAATAATCCGGCAGTCAGAACGAAAAAACAGGATGTCGCCCGCGGCATCCTGTTTTTTTGTGCCCGGAAAGAAGCAGGACCGCCCGCCGGTCAGTGACGCTGAATGGGATAAAGTGGCGGGCGGTATCTGCTCCGGGATGTTATTGGACAATGCCGCCGAGTTTCTTCAGCGCATCGTATTCGGCCTGTAACCGGGCCGCCGCTGCGGCGTTGCAACGGTCTACCGATCCGCGCAGGGCTGTAATATCCTCCGGCGTAAATCCGTGTCGGGCGATGGTTGCAGCATCCAGCCGGAAAGGCGAGCCTGCGCGCAGGCATTTTTCACAATAGGGGGCCATAAACTCTGCGGTAACCTCCACAAGCGTTCCGACGGTAGCATCTTCGCAGGAGAGCAGTTCGGTTTTGGCGGGGCTGTCCTCCTCTTCCTGCATCCCCAGTCCGACGAAATAGATGCAGAACTCGTCCTGCGGATCGAACGTCCCGGCTTTGGCCAGGAATTCCGGCAGGCTGAACCGGTAGCGTTCGGGGACTTCGTAGGTCTCCGATTTCCGGCGGTAATCGTAGGCGCAAAGCAGGTAAAAATCCTCCTTCGGCAACCCCGCGAGAAACGCATAGAAGGGGTGGGCCTGTGCGCGCAGTTCGGCAAACAAGGTTTCAAGGTAGGGGGCGCTGATAAATCGGGAATCGCACATGCAATATATTATTGATTATTTATTGAATAAAGCATTGTTTAATGATAAATGCTTTATTGTATAATGGAAGGGGATAGGCACAAAAAAAGAGGGCGCATTAGCAGCCCTTCCCGAAGGTCTTGGAAAACCCTAAATCAGAAGCTGTCCTGCGCCCTTGTAAGCCCTGTCCGCAGAACGGGCAGGACATAACAAGGACTGACAACTATTATACCCAATTTAAACATCCTCCGGAGAGGTTTCCAAGTTTTCGAGAAGTATAAGGTAGTTGTTTACCTATTATCGCGACTTAATTAAGTCGAGTTATGCCGTAGCAAAGTTAGCATAATTTCTGCATTCAATATCATTGTTTACTTCTGCAAAGATAGTAAATAAAACATTAAGTGTACATATGTACAGCGTAAAAATGTGAATATGTCCATTTTTTTGCATAAGTGAAAGAGAAAAAGCAGAAACGTACAGACGCAATACTCAGCGATAAGATTATTCTGCGAATGAAAGAGATTCGCAAGAATAATGGTCATTCGCAGGAATGCGTGTTTGAAAATACGGGCTTGGATATAGCGCATATTGAGGTTGGCCGGGTGATTCCGTCCGTGGTTTCAATATCTATTTTCTGTAAATTCTACAATATTACGCTCGATGAGTTTTTCGCACCTCTGAACTATCCGCCGAAGGCATAACCCGTTCGAATAACTTTTAGCCATAAAAAAGGTCCTTCGCAAAGGACCTTTTTCTGTTATTCAACGCGGGTGGGCGGCGGCCCCTGGTAGGAACGTTTCATGCCGCCGAAATCCAGCACGATCTTCTGAAGCACCGTCCCGGCGTCGCCGCACAGGATTTTCACCGTGTGTTTGCCGGGCTTGTCGATGTGGAGCGTCGTTTTGTTCACGCGGCAGTTCTTCAGTACGCTTTCGTACCAGATTTGCGCATATTCGATCGACGAGGTAGAGGGATTCATCACCGGGCCTTCGTCGATCGCGACGCCGTACTGGGTTTCGAGGTTCGTCGCCTCGTGCCCGGCATATCCCCGGTCGGCGCTGATCACAAACGTTGGCAGTACATAGGTGTAAACGTCGACCGAACCCTGCTCGAACGTGTAAAAGTCGTATTCCACGCCGGGCACATCCCGTCGCCGGGTGTTCTGCTTCGCTACCGTCGGATCGCCCAGCTGGATGGCTGTGTTCTCAACTCCGAGGTTGGGAACGAGCCGGATTTGGATCGCTTCGTTCTCGTGCTTGCGGTGGAAATTCGCCGCGTCGATCGAAACGTATCCGTTGTGCTGGACAAACACGCCCCGCAGTTCCTCGCGGGTGGGCGTCGCCGGGTTGAATACCGAAACCAGCACGTTGCGGCTCTCCCCGCTTGCGCTTTTGATTGTCAGGCAGCCCGCAACCTCGTCGCCGACGGGCACTTTCGCCCAGTCGACCGACACTTCGATCCGCTCTTCGGTCGGGGTGGTTCCCGCCGTCCGGCTCAGCACGATCCACGCATCGCTTGCCGAAGCGTTCCATTGCAGCGGCTCGCTGCCTTTGTTGTAGACATCGACGAAGTAGGAGCGCCGCAGGAAGGTGTTGAACGCCGGGAGCGCATGAAAACTCCGCATGCCTTTCATCACATCCTCGCCTTCGGCCGCAATTCCCAGCGAGGCCTGCTTTGCGAGCGTGACGCTGCGGAGTTCGGGCAGTTGGAAATAGGAGGCCGCGAAGCCCTGGTTCATCGTCATCACATGGTCCCACTTCCCACCGCAGAGAGCGTTGTAACCCGCCGTGATCACCTGCAGGCTGTCGTGGCATATGCGGCTCTCGGCGGCCAGCGCGTCTGTCGCAGCGCGCTGCTGCGTCGCATAGAGACGGTTCTGCTGTCCGCTGAGCACCATCCGGTTCAGCAATTCGCACGCTTTCACGGGATAGTAGAGCACCTCGTAAAAACAGGCTTTGTGCGCCTCGGGCATCCGGTCCAGCAGCGAGGTCACGCGCCCGGCGATTGCAGCGTACTCTTCCAGCCGGCGGTCGCCTTCGCGGTAATTCACAAAGGAGAAATCCGTGTCCGTGTTGCGCTCCTTGCCATACTTGTCCGTGGCCCACTGGTAGCCCCAGCCCATGAATTCGGGTTTGCGGACGAATGCGAGGTGGTAGAACGCGTCGGCAATCTCCCGGAACTCGTCGAAATACTCCCGGCCCAGCATCCCGCTCATCCACTCCGCGCGGTAGGTCGCGGCGCGCTGGAAATCGAACGAGTCGATGTCGTAAGCCATCGCCAGGAAGAAATCGACGGCCAGTTCGCACGACTTCACATCGCCTGCGTTCAGCAGCCACACGCGGTCGGCCGTCGAATCGTAGGCCTTGCGCAGCTCCCCGTACATCAGCGTCGGCGAGGTGGTGTTCATCCACAGGTAGTCGTGGGGGCGGCCCAGGTAGGACGAGTGGTAGTAGACGCCCGAACGCCCCGAACGCTTCTGCTCCTCGGGGCTGCTCAGCCGCTTCATGTAGCCGTAGTTGTCGTCGGGCCAGATGATCGTCACGTCGTCGGGAAGCTGCAACCCCCGGTTGTAAACGTCGAGCACCTCCTTGTAGGGCGTGAAGACCTGCGGAATCTCGTCGGCCGGTCGGCCCAGCACGTCGGCCAGCGTTTGGCGCTGGGCCAGCAGGGCCTCCTGCATCGTGGCTTTGCGCGCGTTGAGGTCCTCGCTTCCGGCCATCGCCCGGTCGTGCAGGCCCCGGAGGGCCAACGTGTAGACATTCTCATAGGGGGCCGATGTCTCGACACGCTCTTTCAGCACCCGGTCCACCCCGGCCTTGTTGTTGACGTAGTCCCATTCGCCCATTGTCTTCGAATTCCACTCGCTGGCGGTGTTCAGCCCCAGCGGTTCGCAGTGCGATGAGCCGATTGCGATGGCATAGCGGTCGGCGATCACCCGGTTCTCGGGGATTTTGTAAAAGGCCGTCGTCGCGTCGTGCATCGCCGGGGCCAGGTAGTTGGCCTGTAGGCGGAGCAGCAACTCGCACACCTTTTCGTAGGTCTTCGGGCCGATGTTGCCCAACTCCTTCTCGAAATTCTCCTTCGCCCAGCGGTAAAGGCCCCAGTCTTCGTCGTTGATGAAGATGCCGCGGTATTTTACCGACGGACTCTTCGACGTGAAGTCCTTTACGTTCAGCGTCAGTCGGTCCCGGTGCTCCACCGGGGCGTCTGCCCACCAGTACCACGGGCTTACGCCGATGGCGCGCGACACCGAGAGCAACCCGTAGGCCGTGCCGCGGCGGTCGCTGCCCGCGATGACCAGCGCTTTTCGCAGCCCGTGGCCCGGCCGGTCGACCAGCCGGAGCGTGTAGCGTTCCCAGCCGCCTTCGATGGCCGTAACGTCGAGTTTTTTCGCGGCGACCAGTTCGTCGATCCAGCGGCTTTGGCCCACTGTCCCGACGATCACCGCATAGCGGGTCTTTGCAGGCAGCTCCTGCCCGTCGACGACCGGGATCTCCCGGCCCGTCACCCGGGCTACGTCTGCGGCAAACAATCCTGCGGCAGTTCCCACGACCGCGGCATCCGCCGCATCGTAGCAAACCGCAGCGCCGCCGTCCGCCGTGACCAGCTCGAAGTCCGTACGGCCCGGGGTGCGCTCCGTCAGCGCTACCTGCGCACGCAGCACACCGGCCTGCAGGAATAAAAAGGTTAAAAACAAGACACTTTTTCGTATCATCTCTGTTCTGATTTCAAAGGTGAAAAAGGGCTCAAAGATTTGTTCTTTGAGCCCTTCCGTTTACAGGAACCGGAGGTCGGACAAGCCAACCGCCCGGTCCGTGGAATTACTCGGTTATTTTGGTTTCAAGACCGAGATAGAATTCGTTGATCTGGATGGTAGAGCCAGGACTGGGGCTACAGTAGAAACCCAAGGTCGTCGAAGGATTATTCTGGCCGACGAAACGCAGATAACGGTATTCGTTCTCCGGAATTGTGACATTGTCCGTGAGCAGGTTCTCGTATACGCCCGGATCGGGTGTCAGAGAGACATTTTCGGCAATGGTTTCGAAGTTTTGGCCATCATTGCTACCCAGGATACGGTTGAATCCCCACCAGCGGACAAGGATGTTCTGGTTGGTGCTTGATGCCGGACGGTGCTTGATTCGCAGGTAGTTGATCTTCCCGTGGTTCTCACCGCGGTCGATCTGGAACCAGATTTCGGCATCGGGAACCTTGGTAAGGTCGGGACCTCCGCTGAATGTTCTGCCCGGACGTACCAGTGACAGCGTTGTATTTTCATTGCCGTCGATGGCTGCGGTGGTGGAACTTCCGATGCTTGCATCCTTACAGATTTCGTGTGAGAAAGTCATCGACCAGGTGGACCGATCGCAGTCTTCGTTGACGATCTGCACAACCTGAACGTTCATGGTCGCCGTCAACTCCGGACTGGCATCGGCCTGCCGTTTGGGCACGGCTGTGATGACTGTCTTACCGATCTTGAGGGCGTGGAGCATGCCGTTTTGGTCGATCGAAGCTACCGTCGGATCGGATGAGGTGAAGATAACGCCTTCATTCTGGTTCAGGGGCAGGATCGAAAGCAGGGAGATAAGGTCTAAATCGGTTCCTCCGAGTTCCATTTCCTTGTCGCTGGTCCCGAATTCCATCGATTCGATGTCCACCGGAATCTGGTCGACGACCGTCACCGTAAAGTAGGTTTCGATACCGCCCACATAGATCGAGATCATGGTGATGCCGGCTTTCTGGGCCGTTACGATGCCTTTGGGACTGACCGTCGCCACGTCGACGTTCGACGAATAGAAGAGTTCCGCCAGGTCGGTGGCGTTTTCGGGCAGTACGTTCACTTTCAGCGCGACGTTGAGGGTCGTGCCGACCTCCATGGTGACCCCGTCCTGCAACTCTTTGGCCAGCGTAACGCTCTGTACGGGAACATCCATCGTTCCCGGTTCGGGTACGTTGTCCTCACAGCCGACGCCCAGCAGGGCTGCCGCCGCAAACAGACAAATACTTATCTTTTTCATAGTTGAAATGTAGTTTTTCAGTTAAAGATTCCGGGCTCCGGCGACTGTGTTGCCAGCCGCCGGAGCCGGAAAGTTTATTCGTCGAGGCCGAGATAAAGTTCTGCGATCTGGCAGCTATTTGTCGTGAGGGAAAAACAACTCTGATCTCCGACGAATTTCAGATAGCGGTATTTTACCGTACCTGGGAGTTTGATATTCGAACACGTTTGATAATTATCGAGATTCCGGGTTCCTCCGTCGTTGGGATCAATGGCCATAGCATAGTCCAGATTTGGAACGTCGATATTGGTAACAATCTGTGTGAAATTTACACCATCGTTGCTGCCTAGAATTTCGACAAACTTTTTCCAGCGACAACCACGGTCCGTATTTCGGATAGACTGGTGCATAATGCGGAAATAGTTTACCGACTTTTCTGCCTGCATATCGACAACAAACCATATCTGTGCATTTGCTGCAACCGTCTCGCCATTATCCGTTTTTCCTGGGCGGGTCATGGAAAAAGTCGTACCTATTGCCGTCCCGAAGACTCCGGGATCGAATGTGCCGTCGAATGGATTTGTTGCAGGGCTGTTGCCGGTGCCTTTAATTTTACCGGAAGCCTTGGATATTTCCCAGCCCGTGCGGTCGAGGTCCTTGGGATCAGTGATGTTGACGGCGAAATACGCTTTCTTGGCTCCTGCATTCTTAAAGTCGTTGTTCGTATTGCTCTTGGCAAGAATGACGAACGTAACCGTACCGACGCCTTTGCAGGTGACTTTACCGTCCTCGTCGATCGTGGCAATATCTTCCGAACCGTAGGCGACGTATTTCACCCCTTCGTTTTGGTCTGCGGGCGTGAGGTTGAGCTGTGCATAGAGGTCGAACGTATTCGTTTGTCCCAGAACGACGGTTGCTGCGCCTTGCGTGGCATTAGCTCCGTTCTTGATCTCGATCTTTTCGAGGGCTACGGGTTTCGCGGTGACTGTCAATTTGACGGTTATCGTCTTGCTGTCGACTGTGATCGTGATCGTCGTTTCACCAGCTTTAAGTGCCGTTACGACGCCTTCGGCGCTGATGGTGGCGACTGTCTTGTCCGACGAATCGTAGGTCTCGGTCCGGTTCGTGGCATTTTCGGGCGTTATGATCACCTTACCGGCGATATCCAGCGTCTTCTCGGTCTCCAGCGAAATTCCGTCGTTCCATTCGGCGGGAAGTGCAAGCCCCGTCACAGGAATGTGCTGCGAGCCGGTGAGTTCGAACGATGCCTTGACTCCGTCGATCGTGACGGAGATCGTTGTCTTGCCGACCTTGAGGGCCGTTACGACGCCCTCGGCGCTGACCGTGGCGACACTCTTGTCCGATGAGTCGTAGCTCTCGGTTTTGAACGTAGCGTTCTCAGGTTTGACAGTTGCCTTACCGGCGATTGTCAGCGTTTCGCCGACCTCCAGCGTAACACCCTTGGTCAACTCCTCGGGAAGCGTAACCGTTTCTACGGCGACCTTCTCGACCTTGAGGCCGAAGCGGGCCGACTTGCCGTCGACGGTGACCGTGATGGTCGTTTCACCGACTGCAATCGCCGTTACGACGCCGTCCTCGCTGACCGATGCGATCATCGGAACCGACGACTCGTAGCTTTCCTCCGTGTTCGTGGCGTTGCTGGGCGAGATCGTCACCTTGCCGGCGATCGTCAGCTTTTCACCGACTTTCAGCGTTACGCCGTCAGCTAGTTCGGCGGGAAGCGTAACCGTCTCGACCGGAATCTTCTGCGCTTCGACCTTCACTTCAAAATGCGTATGCTTGCCGCCCACACTGATAGTAACCATCGCCAGACCCGGTTCGACGGCCTTCATGACGCCCGATTCGTCGACCGTGACGATCTTCGTATCGGACGACTCATAGGATTCCGTCTTGTTCGAGGCATCCTCGGGGAGCACCGTCACTTTGCCGGCGATGTTCCTCGTCTGGCCGATCTCCATCGTGATGCCGCCGCTCAGCGACGCGTCCAGTGCGATCGCCGAGACGGGGATCACCTTGTCCGCGTCGGAACTGTCTTCGCAACTGACACCCAGCAGGGCCGCCGCGGCAAACAGGAATATACTGATTTTTTTCATCTTCGTAAGTTTTTCGGTTTACATTCGACTACCAGCCGGGGTTCTGTACGAGCATGTTGCTGCGTTTTATCTCGTCCAGCGGAATGGGGTAGAGGTAGTTCTTGTTTTTGAAGATACGGGTTTGCAGCTTTGTGCGGGTGTAGTAGGCGGGCTGTGCCTGATCGACGTTCATGCCGGTGAAATCACCGCCCTGTCCGCCTTCGCCCGGTGCTTTGTCAGCAATCATCCAGCGGCGCACGTCGAAGTAACGTTGTCCCTCGGTCGCCAGCTCGATGCGGCTCTCGCGGCGGATGGCCTCGCGCTGCAGCGTCTGGTTACCCTTGATGGCGGGATTCAGTACCTCCAGATCGTCCAGTCCGGCGCGCTGGCGCACCAGGTTCACGTATTTCAGTACGTCGCTGTTACCCGGATCCACCTCGTTCAGCATCTCGGCGTAGAGCAGGTAGAACTCTGCCAGGCGGAAGATAATCACCGGACGGTACTTCGACGTTACAGCGCCGGAGATGTTTCCGCCGTAGACCGTGCGGTTCATGCGCTTGTAGAGCAGATAACCCGTCAAGGGGGCGCCGTCGGCCACCGAGTTGTCGTCTTTACCGCCGCGGTAGAACTGAATCTCCTGATTGCTCATGTGCCACTTCATGCCCGAGAAGGTGATGGTGTTGTAGAAACGAGGCTCGCGGTCGATGTACATCTTTGCCACCGAAACGCCGTTATACGTTCCCATCTCGGTTTCGCTGGCGGGATAGAGTTCCGATTTCGGCAGGAACGAGGTTCCCTTGACCGGCTTGCCGTCCTTCATGTAGAAGTCGTCGACAAGCTCCTGCAGGACGTGTAAACCGCCCTGGCCCTGAGGCTGCGAACGCGGCGTGGCGAAGGTGTCGAAGGCCTGATCGCCCAGTTTACCCCACGAGTTGGTCGAGGTGGCCCAGATGATCTCCGTGTTATACTCCTGGAAGAGTTTGTAGAGATCCTCGTCGGGCTTACCCGTGTTGATGAGTGCGTAACGCGGACCCTGCTCGGCATAGTCGAGAAAATCGCGCAGGCGATCCACTGCAGTTTGCAATTTCGCGTCGTTCCGGTCGGGGAAGAGTCGTTTGCCGTCCTTGTTCGTCAGCGCCAAACCTTCGGCCCAGCCGCCGTTGAAGAGCGGGCTGGCTGCATAAACCCACAACTTGGCACGCAGCGCCAGCGCGGCACCCTTGGTGGGCACGGCACGCAGGTTCTCGGTATTGTGGTAAGGCTCCTGTGCCATCTCTTCCATACACTCCTTCAACTCCCGGTCGATGAATTCGATCACCTCGTCCAGCGAGTTGCGCGGAAGGTCCAGGTCATCATCCAGCGTCATCGAATGGTCGACGATGGGAATCGGGCCGTAGAGCTCCATCAGGTAGTAGTGGTAAGCCGCACGCATGAAGCGGACGTTGGCTTTGTAGAGTTTGACCTCGTCTTCGGTCAGACGGTCGGCATCGGGGCCGCCTTCGTCCACGATCGGATGCGCCAACTCCAGGAAGATATTGGCCTGGCGGATGCTTTCATAGAGCGTGTTCCAGCGTTGCGAGTTGCCGTTTGCCGAGTTCCACTCGGTGTACTTACCCGCATTGTTGGCCAGTCGCGTGTAGATTTCGTCGGTGTATGCGGTCCAGGGGTTGCCCATCGGGCTGCTCGTAACCCATACGGCGGAATAGTCCGGACGGTTGTTGAAGACTTGCGAGTACCATTTCTTGGTGCGGTCGACATTACTGAACACCTGCGAAATGTCGGAGATGCCGCCGGCCAGTTCGTCGGACACGTCGAGGAAGCTGCATGACGAAACCATGCAGGCCAGCAGTCCGACCGAAAGTATTTTTACAAATTTCTGTTTCATAGTTCGTTCTCCTTGATTAGAAGTTCACTTCGATTCCCAGCGTGAAGGTGCGCGACATGGGATAACTCATACCTTGGTTGCGGTTGCCTTGTTCGGGGTCCCAGTACTTGATGTCGTCCCAGACACAGAGGTTGTTGCCCAACATGTAGACGCGGACGGCGTCGAGCCGGAGCTTACGGAGGAAGGTCTTGGGCAGATTGTAGCCTATTTCGAGGTTCTTGAAGCGAAGGAAGTCGCCGCTCCGGAGCCACCACGTGCTCGGTTCCTTGTTGACGTTGTGGCTGTAATGGCTGTGCAGACGCGGCATCACGGCATCCTGGCGCGGATTATCCGCCGTCCAGCGGTCGAGGAACAATGTGCGGTAGTTGGACTTGTCGGCATACCAGTTGAAGGGCCAGAAATGGTTGTTGCCCGAGGCCAGCAGTACCGACGAGTTGCCCGTACCCTGGAAGAAGGCACTTACGTAGAAACCCTTGTATTCGACGTTGAGACCGAATCCGTAGTTGATTTCAGGATTATAGGGGTGCCCCACGCCGCGCTTCTTGTCGTTGCTGTCGATCACGCCGTCGTGGTTCAGGTCGGCATACTTAATGTCGCCCGGGCCGAGGGTTCCCTGTAGTGCGACGGTCGGAAGCCCCGGACGCAGTTCGTAAGAGTAGGTTCCGTTGGTGGGATTCTGCGTGCGAATGAAGTCGTCCTCGGTATAGAGGCGTTCGGCAATGTAGAGCGTATTCTCGTTCATGCGCGTACCTGTGATTCGCTGGTAGTCGTAGAGTTGGTTCAATTCGTCGTACTCGATAATCTTGTTGCGTGCGAAGGTGAACGTACCGCGGGCACTGACCTTGACCTTGCCGAAGTTGTGGCGGGCATTCAGGCTGGCGTCGACGCCCCAGTTGTCCATGACACCGCAGTTCTGCCACGGGGCAGAGTGGAAGCCGGCGACGCCAGGAATGGTGTTGCGTTGGAGTAGGATGCTCTTGCGGCGGTTGTTGAAGTAGTCGGCGGTCAGTTCGATCTGATTGTCGAAGAAGCCCAGGTCGACGCCAATGTTGCGCTTGGTTTCAATCTCCCAGCGAATGTCGTTGTTCACGAAGAGGAGGTCATAGATACCGGCCCCCATACCGTTTGAGGCTGAGGTGCCAATGCCCTGGTTGAAGGTGTGGCCGTCGGTGGCGAATGTCGCACGGTAGAGGAAGCGGCCATTGGTCGATCCTGTGTCGTCGTTACCGGTACGGCCCATCGAGAGGCGAATCTTGGCATTGTTCATTACCTTCTTCAGCCCTTCGGGATAGAATTTCTCGTTGGAAACGAAGTAGCTGACGCCGACTGCCGGGAAGAAGCCAAAACGATACTTCTTGGCGAAGGTCTCGCTGCCGGTGTAACCGAAGTTGCCCTCGATGAAATAGCGGTTGTCGAACGAATAGGTCACACGGCCTACGACGCTCTGCTTGCGATAGGGGAGTACCGGATCGTTTTTCTGGGTTTCCTTCTGCATGTAGAGAACCATGGCGCTCACGTTGTGGACGTTGTTGAAGACGTGCTGGTAGTTAATGGCGCCTTCGATGTAGATTTTACGCAGGTAGCTCGTCGATTCGAATTTCGGGTCCACGAGTTCGGGCGATCCTGATACCGTCGTGGTATAGAGCAGGTTGCCATCGGAGTCGCGGCCTGTGGCGTGGTAAAGGCTGGGCCCATAGTTGCGCAGTGTCTGTGAACTGCCGTCGTAGTCAAAGCTGACACTTCCGCGGACGCTCAGGCCCGGGGTGATGAACTTCAGGTCCTGTTCCAGGTTGATGTTCGACTGGATTTTGACGCCCCATTCCTGGCGATAGCCCTGGTTGTAGAGCATGTTGTAGGGGTTGCGGTTGTTCGAGTCGGCCTGTTTCTCATAGCTGGAAAGCGTGCCGTCGCTGTAAATCGCGGGGAAGAGGTACGACGGCGTATGGAGCATAAAGCCGAAGATGTCGTCGGCCGAGCGGTTGGCCGTGCGGCGATGCACATACTGTCCCGCCAGGTCGACGCTCAGGCGCGTAGTCTTGCTCACCTTCAGGTCGATATTGCTGCGCAGGTTGTAACGCTCAAAGCCGAAGTCACTGTCATACTTACCGTTGGGGTTCTCCTTGAAGACGCCGTCCGACTGGTAATAGGCCATCGAGACGAAGTATTTCGCGTTTTCGGCACCGCCGCGGAAGTTCAGCGTATAACGCTGGCTGTGCACGGCTTTCTTGACCAGTTCGTCGATCCACTGCGTATTGGGGTAAAGGTCGTTGTCCACGCGGTTGCGGTAGAGGTCGATCTGTGCACTGCTCATGATCGGCGAGAGTCCGTCGTTGAACTGCGCCTCGTTGGCCAGGTCGAGGTAATCCCACGAGTCGACGAACTGCGGCAGGCGCTGCGGCGAGGCGATTGACTGCTCGATGCGGAACGAGATTTTGGGTTTCGATATCGTACCGCGCTTGGTGGTCACGAGGATGACGCCGTTGGCACCCTCGGCGCCGTAGACAGCCGTTGCGGCGGCGTCCTTCAGGATGCTGAAGGTTTCGATCTCGTCAGCCTCGATGTTGTTG